>NZ_JAIZRS010000008.1:0-288026 GCF_020419985.1 Burkholderia sp. AU32262 | reverse complement strand
GTTACTGTTTTCGGTTCCGTAGAACCGGTCGCTCACTCAAAGCTGACAGGAATATGAATCACTTCATAAACCTGACTTACTTTAGTGTGAGACTCTTGATACTTTCGCTATCTGATCCGAGGATCAGCTCGCTTTCATCAAGCGCCCACACTTATCGGCTGTTAATTTTTAAAGAGCATTTCTGCGAGAAACTTCGTGTTTCCCAGCAGCGCTGCGTTTTCAGCAGCAGAGAAGCGAGATTATGAACCGTGTTTCGCAGCTCGTCAACAACTTTCTGAACGACTTCGTTGCGACCGCGGGGCTCAACTTCCTGCGCCGCCGCAGCTCGTTACCACCGAACCTCAACAGCACCGCTTCCCTCTCTCCCGCGCCGCGTTTCCGGTAGCGCGAAAGAGGCGTGATTCTAAGCAGCTCGCGGCATTCGCGCAAGGGATTTCGCAAAAAATTTAAGGGGCCGCACGCTGCCGCGTGCGGCCCCTTAAATATGGAGGCAACCGGCCCTGTCAGAAGGCCGCGCGCATCTGGCGTGCGACGATCTCCATATAGTGATCGAGATCCGGCGTCATCTTGCCTTGCTTCTTCGCCGTATCGTCCCAGCGGCGCAGGCGCAGCGCGTCCTCCGCGTACGGGCGCTGCAGAAACGCCGCCGCCTCGTCGTCGCTGAAAATGCCGCCCTGCAACGCCAGGCTGCGCACCGAGTCCGGCGACAGGCTCTCGAAGTAGCCGGCGTCCGTGCGGCACAGGCAGCGCTTCGCGTCGACGTGCAGCCGGATCGGTTCCAGCACCGCGTCGGAAAACAGCGGCCGCAGGAACGGCAGCACGTAATACTGGTGCAGATCGTCTATCCCGCGCGCGCTCGGCGTCTCGCCCTGGCGATTCAGCAGATGGCCGAGATCGTGCAGGAACGCCGCCGCGACCAGCGCTTCGTCGGCCCCGGACTCCTCCGCGAGCAATCCGCTCTGCAATGCATGTTCGAGCTGCGTGACCGGTTCGCCGCTATAGGCCACATGGCCATGCTCGCGATACAGCGCGTGAATCTCGTCCATCGTCAGCGCCATTCGTTTACTCCCAAGGCAGCGAGAACGTCTTCAGGTTCGTGAAGCTCTTCATCGCCTCCTGGACGCCCTCCTTGTACCCGAGCCCCGAATCCTTGATCCCGCCGAACGGCGACAGTTCGATCCGGTATCCCGGCACTTCCCACACGTTCACCGTGCCGACTTTCAGCTCGTTCACGAACCGCACGACGGCCGCCGTGCTGTCCGTACAGACACCCGACGACAGCCCGAACGCCGTGCCGTTGCTGATCCGGATCGCATCGTCGATCGTGTCGAACGCGATGACGGGCGACACGGGCCCGAACGTCTCCTCGCGCACGATGGTCATCGACGGATCGACGTTGTCGAGCACGGTCGGCGCGTACAGCGCGCCGCGTCGCACGTTGCCGGTCAGCAGGCGCGCGCCCTGCGCCACCGCCTCGTTGACGCGCGCCTCGAACAGCCGCGCCACCGCTTCGTCGATCACGGTGCCCATTTCGTTCGCGGGATCGAACGGATCGCCGTGTTTCCATGCACGTGTCTTCTCGACGAGCAAGTCGGTGAACGCGGGCGCGATCGAGCGCTGCACCAGTATCCGCTTGACGGCCGTACATCGCTGGCCCGAATTCCGGTACGACCCGCACACCGCAAGCGACGCCGCGCGGTCGAGATCGGCATCGGCGAGGACGATCAGCGGATCGTTGCCGCCCAGCTCCAGCACGATGCGCCGGTAGCCGGCCCGCGCGGCAATCGCCTTGCCGATCGCGACGCCGCCCGTGAACGTGATCAGCGACGCATGCGGATGCGTGACGAGCTCGTCCGCGATTTCGGCCGGGTTGCCGGTCAGCACCTGCAGCATCGGCTCCGGCAGCCCGGCTTCGTACAGCAGATCGGCCAGATAGAACGCCGACAGCGGCACCTTCTCCGACGGCTTCACGATCACGCGGTTGTTGGTCGCGATCGCCGGCGCGATCTTGTGCGCGACCTGGTTCATCGGATGATTGAACGGCGTGATCGCGACGATCACGCCGTCGAGCGGCTGGCGCTGCGAGAACACGCGCCGCGCCTTGCCGTGGGGCGTCAGGTCGCACGAAAAACTCTGCGCGTCGTCGCGCAGCGCCTCGACCGCGGCGAACTTCAGCACGTCGGCGACACGGCCGATCTCGTAACGAGAATCCTGTTTCGACAATCCCGACTCGAGCGTGATCAGGTCGGACGCTTCGTCCGCACGTCCGCACGTTCGCGCAGCAGCGCGGCCGCGCGCTCGAGGATCTGCGAACGTTCGTAACGCGTCAGCGCCGGCCGGTACGCCATCGCGTAATCGAACGCGGCGCGCACGTCGTCGACGCTCGCCAGCGGCGCCGTACCGACACGCGTGCCGGTGTACGGATCGGTGACGTCGAACACACGGGCGCGCGGCGCGCGCGTGCCGCACCACCGCAGCGCCTCGGCGCGGAACGCAGGGTGGTCTTGCCGGGGATGAGCCATCATGTCGCGATCCGGTTCAACACGAAATCGAACACGTCGAAGTTGCGCGGGCGGCGGGCAGGGTCGTCCCGCTCGATGCGGCGATTGAACAGCAGCGGCACCTCCTGCTCGGACACGCCGCCATGCGAACGCAACGGCACCGTGAGGCCCGACAGATCGTGTTCGCGCTCGCGCGTGCCGAGCGTCATGTCGCGACGGCCGATCACGACGAGATCGCCGATCCGGTCGGCCGGCAGTTCGAAACGTGCCGCGGCTTCCGCGTTGTCGAGCACGAGCTCGACGCCGTCGAGGCCGCCGACACGCCACATCGCCTCGGCCCGGTCGACGCCCGGCGCCAGATAGATCGTCGCAAACGAACCGAGCGCGCCGTGATGGACGACGTACGGATCGGTAATCGGCAGGATCACGCGCGCAGCCTGCGTGCCGTACCAGCCGTCGAAAGCGTCCTGCAGATAGATCACGTTCGGCCGCCCCGTCGCCGGATCGTGCTTCGCGTTCATCCCGTGGTCGGCCGTGAGCCCGATCGCCCAGCCGAGCGCGTCGAGCTGCGCGAGATAGCCGTCCATCATCGCGTAGAACGCGTTCGCCCCGGCACTGCCCGGCTCGCACTTGTGCTGCACGTAGTCGGTGGTGGACAGGTACATCAGGTCGACCTGACGCGTCTGCGCGAGCCGCACGCCGGCCGCGAACACGAATTCGGACAACGCCGCGCTGTATACATCCGGCGACGGCAGGCCGACCCAGTCGAGCACGTCGACGATCCCGTTTTCCGCGAGATTGGCCTGCGCGGCCTTCTCGGCCGAAAAGCAGACGCCGTTCAGTTGCCAGCCGAGCAGCCGGCGCAGCTTATCCTTCGCGGTCACGACGGCCACCCGCGCGCCGGCGTCGGACGCCGCCGCGAGCAGCGTGCCGGCGCGCAGGTAGGCCGGGTCGTTCATCATGACTTCGGCGCCGCGCCCGCCGTCGGCGGCAGGATCCCAGAAATAGTTGCCGCAGATGCCGTGGACCGACGGCGGCACGCCGCAGACGATCGACAGGTTGTTCGGGTTGGTGAAGGTCGGCACGACGCAATCGGCGCGCCACGCGGTGCCTTCCGCGATCATCCGGGCGATGAACGGCGCGACGCCCGCTTCCACCGTGCGTTCGAGATAGTCGTATTCGCAGCCGTCGACACAGACGACGACGGTCGGCTCGACCGGCAGCCGGTAGCGTCGGCCATTGACGTCGATCGAGCGTCCCGCGAGATTCGCCGACCCATTGCCGGCGGCCCGTTGCTCGCCGGGGCGCCGCAACGCGAACGCGGCGTTCACGATGCCGCCCGCTTGCCGCGCGGCACGCGCGCGGCGATCAGCAGCAGCGCCGCGAGCGACGCGCCGAGCATCAGCAGCGACAGCGCGGACGCCGGCAGGTAATAGCCGCGCTCCACCTGGCCGATCACGACGATCGGCACGGTCGCGAAGCCGGGCGGATACACCGTCAGCGTCGCGCCGAGCTCGCCGAGCGACAGCGCAAAGCCGAGCGCGAGGCTCGCGCGCAGCGCCGGCACGAGTTGCGGCAGCAGCACGCGGCGCAGCACCATCGCGGGCGGCGCACCGAGGCTCGCCGCGGCTTCGCGCAGCACGGTCAGCTCCGGACGCAGCGCGGCGGCCGCGCAGCGATAGCAGAACGGCAGAATCAGCGCGAGCTGCACCAGCACGACGATCGCCGCCGAACTCGACAGGTCGAGCGGCTTCTGGTGATACGCGATCAGCACCGCGAGCCCGAGCACGACGCTCGGCACGCCGTTCGGCACCATCACGAGTGCGTCGACGACCGCGCCGAGGCCGCGCCGGTCGCGCCCTTCGAGCGCGAGCGCCAGCCACAACCCGAGGACCGTGCCAAGCGCCGAGACGCCGAAGCCGATTTCGAGGCTCGTCAGCAGCGCGTCGTATTCCTGCGACCCGAGCCGCTCGAACCAGCGCAGGCTGTAGCCGGCCGGCAGGATCGTGCCCGACCACTGCGTCGACACGCTCGACAGCGCGACGACGATCACCGGCAGCACGAACAGCCAGAAGCACGCGAACGCGGCCAGCGCGAGCGCGGCGCGCGACGCATGCTCGAGCAGCGCGTCGGTCCAGCCGATCCGGTGACGCGGCACGGCCTGCCCGATACGAAATTCAGCGGACATCGTTCCCTCCCGTCGCACGCCGGTTCACCCGGCGATAAACCGCATACAGCGCCAGCGACAGCGACAACATCACGACCGCGCCGGCCGACGCGGTCGGCAGGTCGAGATCGACGGTCGCGCTGCTGTAGATCGCGACCGGCAGCGTGACGAGCCGCGCACTGCCGAGCACGAGCAGGATGCCGAACTCGTTCAGCGTCAGCAGGAAGCACAGCACGGTGCCGGCGGCGATGCCCGGCCATGCGATCGGCAGCACGACGCGACGCGCGAGCATCCAGCTGGGCGCGCCGAGGCTGCGCGCGGCTTCGATCAGCCGCAGGTCGAGCGTCGCAAACGACGCGAGCGTCGGCCGCACGACGAACGGCGTGTAGAACACGGTCTGCGCGAGGATCACGCCGCCTATGCCGAACAGGAAGTCCAGCGGCGGATTCTCGAGATGAAACAGGTGCTGCAGCGCAATGCTGATCGAGCCTTGCGAGCCGTACAGGAAGATCAGCGTGAACGCGACGAGAAACGACGGAAACGCGACGTACAGTTCCAGGAAGCGCGTGACGAGCGACGCGCCCGGGAACGGCCTGAAGAACAACAGCGCGGCCAGCAGCACGCCAAGCACCGACGCGGTGCCGGCGCTCGCGAACAGCACGCCGAGCGTCGTCAGCAGCACGTTGCGCGTGTCGGGATTGCCGAAGAAGGTCCGGTATGCGGCGAAACTCAGCCCATGATCGCCGGACACGCTCAGCAGCACGAGCCGCACCAGCGGATAGACGACGAGCGGGCCGAGCACGACGATCGCGAGCGCGGCGAGGTGCAGATCGCCGATGCGCCTGCGGCGCCGCGCGGCGGCGGCATGCGCGGCGGCCGACGCGAGCACCTGCGGCGGGAGGCCGGCTTCAGGGCTCGATAAGGACGACATCGTCTGCCTCGCAATGCAGGGACACGCGCGCGCCGCGCTCGGGAGCCGCGCCGCGGCCGCGTTGCATCGTCACGCGCACCGGCTCGTCGGGCGCCGCGTCGATCACGACCGCGATCGACAGGTCCGCGCCCTGCCATTCGACCGACGACACCGTGCCGTGCAGGCCACCGGCCGCGGGCGGCATCACGGTCAGGCGCTCGGGGCGCACGCACGCGACCTTGCCGCGCACTTCGTGGCGCGGATCGCCGAGCGGGAAGATCACGTGTGGCGGCAGCAGGTTCGCCGGGCCGAGATAGCGCGCGACGTAGCCGTCGCGCGGCGCGTCGTACAGCTGCTGCGGCGTGCCGAGCTGCGCGATGCGGCCGTCGCGCATCAGCAGCGCGCGGTCGGACAGCACGAGCGCGTCGTCGCGGTCGTGCGTCACGCAGACGACGGTCAGGTTCGGCAGGCGCTCGTGCAGCGCCTTCAGTTCGCTGCGCACCGACGCGCGCAGGTTGGCGTCGAGCGCCGACAGCGGCTCGTCGAGCAGCAGCACGTCGGGCTCGATCACGAGCGCGCGCGCCAGCGCGACGCGCTGCTGCATCCCGCCCGACAGCTGCGCGGGCAGATGGTGGCCCGCATCGCCGAGCTGCACGAGCTTCAGCGCATCGGCGACGCGGCGCGTCACTTCCGACGACGCCATGCCACGTGCGCGCAGCCCGAATGCGACGTTCTCGAACACCGACGGGTGCGGGAACAGCGTGTAATTCTGGAACAGCAGACCGAGGTTGCGCTTGTGTGGCGGCGCATAGGTCAGGTCGCGTCCGGCCACGGTCAGCGTGCCGGTCAGGCCATCGGCCTTCACGAACCCGGCGATGAAGCGCAGCAGCGTGGTCTTGCCGCAGCCGCTCTTGCCGAGCACGGTCAGAAATTCGCCGGCGCCGATCGACAGCGACAGATCTTCGAGCACCGTGCGTGCGCCGTAGCGCACGCTCAGGTGTTCGATCTGCACGCCGCCCGGCGCGCCGGACCGCAGCGTCGCGTGCGGTTCGACGGCGCCGAATGCGCCGGGATGGGTCAGTGTGGTGTCCACCGGGTTCATCCTCTTGCTCGCTGATACGGGCGGCGTGCGCCGGTCACTTCGGCTTGACGACGTCGAGCGGCTTGCCCGAGCTGCCGATCACGTCCTTCTTCCAGCGCTCGATCCATTCCGGCTTCTTCGCCATCACCTGGGCCCAGTCGACCGGAATCAGCTTCACGCCCGCGATCGCCTTCTTGACCGCTTCGCCGTTCTTGCCGGCCAGCGGCACGTCGGTGCGGCCCGGGATGCCGTACATGTCCGGCACCTTCGACTGCACTTCCGTCGACATCAGATAGTCGATCAGCTTCCTGCCGGCATCCTGGTTCGGGCCGCTCTTGATCAGGCCGATGCCGTACGGGAGCTGGAACGTGGTCGGCTGGTCGCCGGCCTTCGCGGCCAGGAAGATCGGCTTGACGGACAGCGCGCCGTGTTCGGCGTCGTCGAGGTCCATCTGCAGATCGCCGTTCGCGACGCTGATCTCGTTACGCGACAGCAGCACGTTCAGGTATCCGGTACCCTTCGTGTGGAACTTCACGCTCTGCGACAGCTTCGCGAGGTAGTCGAATGCCTTGTCCTCGCCCATCAGCGACGTCGTCAGGATCAGCACGGCCATCCCGTCGCCGGCCGTGGCCGGGTTCGAGTACGCGACCTTGCCGGCGTAGGCCGGCGCGAGCAGGTCGGCGAACGTCTTCGGCTGGCTTTTCACGACGTCCGGATTGATCGCGAACGAGAAGTAGTTGTTCACGAACGTCGCCCACGTGCCGTCCTCGGCCTTCGCGATGGCCGGCACGTTCTTGTAGTTCACGCTCTGGTACGGCTGCAGCAGGCCCATCTGGCCGGCCTGCTGGATGAACGGCGGCAACGTGACGATCACGTCGGCCTTCGGGGAGCTCTTCTCGATGTTCGCGCGGTTCACCACCTCGCCGCTGCCCGCCGTCACGATGTTGACCTTCACGCCTTCCTTCTTCTCGAAAGCCGGCAGCACATCGCGATAGAGATTCTCGAGACCGTCCGCCGTGTACAGCACGACCGCGCTTGCCGCATGCGCCGGCAGCGCGGCGCCTTGCAGCAGACCGGCGGCGCAGGCGGCCAGCGCGAGCTTGCGGAACGCGCCGGCAGCGGCGCGCGAGGGTTTCTGCAGTGTCATCTCACTTCTCCGTAGGCGGAACACCAAACGGCCGGGGCACGATCCGGCTCTCCTGTTATCTCCGGGCAGGCCGCCTCGCGGCCCGCGCGCTACCGCGCTCAGGCTGCGTGTCGCGCGGCAACCGAAGGATCACAGCGTTCGATGACAAAGCCGTGACGAATGCCACAATTTCCAAAAAATGACACATTTTGCCACTATCATGCAAGTCATTCAGAAACGCCGTCCGGCGTTTCCTTCGCCCTTTGCTGGAGGTAAAAACCATGCCCGCCCCGATCTTGCTGACGCCCGGCCCGCTCACCACGTCCGCCACAACACGCCACGCAATGCAACATGACTGGGGGTCGTGGGACGCCGCCTTCAACCAGCTGACGGCCAGCGTCTGCGCCGATCTCGTCGCCATCGCCGGCGGTGGCGACGCATACGTGTGCGTGCCGATGCAGGGGAGCGGCACGTTCTCGGTCGAAGCCGCGCTCGGCACGCTCGTGCCGCGCGACGGTGTCGTGCTGGTACCCGACAACGGCGCGTATTGCGCGCGCATTCTGAAGATTCTCGGCAGGCTGGGCATCGACACGATCGCGTTGCCGTTCGGCGAAGACGCGGCCGTCGACGCGGCGGCCGTCGAGGCCGCGTTCGCGCGCGAGCCGCGCATCACGCACGTCGCGCTCGTGCACCTGGAAACGAGCGCCGGTATCCTGAATCCGCTCGATGCGATCGCGGCCGCGTGCCGGCGGCACGGCAAGCGGCTGATCGTCGATGCGATGAGTTCGTTCGGCGCGCTGCCGATCGCGCTGGCTGGCAGCGGCATCGACGCGCTGATCTCGGCCAGCGGCAAATGCCTCGAAGGCGTGCCGGGAATGGGATTCGCGATCGTGCGGCGCGACGCGCTCGACGCGAGCGAAGGCAACTCGCCATCGCTCGCGCTCGATCTCCATGATCAGTACGCGTATCTGCGCAAGACGGGGCAATGGCGCTTCACGCCGCCGACGCACGTGATTGCCGCGCTACGTGCCGCGCTCGACCAGTACCACGCCGAAGGCGGCCGGCCGGCGCGCGGCGCACGCTATGCGGAGAACTGTCGGACGCTGATCGAATCGATGCGCGCGCTCGGCTTCGTGCCGTTCCTCGACGCGAGCGTGCAGGCGCCGGTGATCGTCACGTTTCACGCGCCCGACCATCCGGCCTACGATTTCCGCCGCTTCTACGACGCGGTGCGCGACGCGGGCTTCATCCTGTATCCGGGCAAGCTCACGCGGCTCGAGACGTTCCGCGTGGGCTGCATCGGCGCGATCGACGCGGACGATATCCGGCGCGCGGTCGCCGCCATCGCGGCCGCGGTCGAATCGCTCGGCATCGCGATGCAGCACGCATGAAGTGGGGTGTATGCCGGCCAGCGCGCCGGCGCGCACACACAAAAAAGCCCGGCGGCCGAATGGCCGCCGGGCGAACGCACCGAGTGTGCGGGGAGTCTGTACTTACAGCTCGATCCGCTTGATGTCGCCGACGACGAAGATGTACGACAGCGCACCGATCAGCGCGATCACGCCGATGAACACGAGCGCGCCGACGAACGAACCGGTCGACGCGACGATGAAACCGACGACGAGCGGCGTGATGATGCCGGCGAGGTTCGCCGCGAAGTTGAAGATGCCGCCCGTCACGCCGAGCAGGCCGTCCGGCGCGATGTCCGACACGAGCGTCCAGCCGAGCGCGGCCATGCCCTGCGCGAAGAACGCGACCGACATGATCGCGATCACGGCTTCGTTGCTCTGCACGTAGTTCGCGAGAATGATCGTCGATGCGAGCAGCAGCCCCGCGATGATCGGCAGCTTGCGTGCGAGGTTCGCGGACTTGCCGCGGCGCAGCAGCCAGTCGGAGAAGATGCCGCCGAACATCACGCCGACCGACGCGGCGATGAACGGCATCACCGCGAAGAAGCCGATCTTCAGCCAGCCCATGTGGCGCTCGGTGGCCAGATAGGTCGGAAACCAGGTCAGGAAGAACACGAGCGTCGAATTGCCGGCGAACTGGCCGAGGCAGATGCCGGCGAGCTGGCGCTTCTTCACCAGTTGGCCGACCATCGACCAGCTGAACTTGGCCTGCGCCGGCTTGTCACCCTTGTCGCCGTTCTTGCGCGCGCCGTGAACGAGACCGCCGCCCGCCTCGATATAGGCCAGTTCCGCCGCGTTCGCGCCCGGATGGTTGCGCGGCTCGTGGTAGAACTTCCACCAGACGAAGCCGAACGCAATGCCGACCGCACCCACGACCCAGAACAGCGAGCGCCAGCCGAACGCGCCCATCAGCGCGAACAGCACCGGGCTGAAGAACGCGAGGCCGATGTATTCGCCGACGGTATAGGTGCCGGTCGCCATCGCGCGTTCGTTCTGCGGGAACCACGTCGCGACGACGCGGCTGTTGGTCGGGAAGCACGGCGCTTCCGTCACGCCGAGACCGAGGCGGCACGCGAGCAACGTCGCGACGCCCGGCACGAAGCCTTGCAGGAACGTGCACAGCGACCACAGCGTCATCGACCAGTAATAGGTGATCTTGCTGCCGAAACGGTCGAGGAACAGGCCGCCGGGCACCTGCATCGCCACGTACGTCCACGAAAACGCGGAGAACATGATGCCCATCACGGCCGCATTGATGCCGAGCTCCTTGGTGAGCTGCGGCGCAGCCACGCCCAGCACGGTGCGGTCGAGATAGTTGATCATCGTGCCGATCGCGAGCAGCGCGAGGATCTTGTAGCGTGCCGACGTGCGCCGGACCGTGCCGGCCGCCTGCGCCGACGCGGCGCTCGTGTGGGTAGTGTGCTGCATGGTCGTCTCCTGGTCTCTTTGTGTGTCTGTAAGGGGTCAGCGCGCGACGAGCGACTGAAAATGACCGAACATCCGCTCGGCGTCGGGCGTGCGCCCGGTGAAGAGCTCGAACGCGTCGACGGCCTGGTACACGGCCATCCCGCCACCCGGCAGCGTCGCGCAGCCGGCCGCGCGCGCGGCGTGGATCAGCTCGGTTTCGAGCGGGAAATACACGATGTCGGCCACCCACATGCCCGCGTGCAGCAGGTCGGCCGGCAGCGGCAGGCCCGGATGCTTGGCCATGCCGGTCGGCGTGCAGTGGATCAGGCCGGTCGCGGCGCGCATCGCGGCCGCGAGCGCGCCGCCAGAGGGCGCGCCGCCCGACACGACCTGCGCGGCGGGGAAGCGCTGCTGCAGCTCGGCCGCGAGCGCGGTGGCGCGCGTGCCGTCGACGTCGAAGATCGTGAGTTCGGCCGCGCCCATCTGCAGCGCCGCGTGCGCGACGGCCGCGCCCGCGCCGCCCGCGCCGAGCTGGACGACGCGTTCGAGCGACGCGCCGGGCAGCCCTCGGCCGAACGATTTCGCGAAGCCCGACCAGTCGGTGTTGTGGCCGATCCGCTTGCCGTCCTTGAACAGCACGGTGTTCACCGCGCCGAGCGCGCGCGCGTCGTCCGACAGCGCGTCGAGGTGCTCGATCACGCGCTGCTTGCACGGGTGCGTGATGTTCAGCCCGTTGTAGCCCATCCGCTGCGCGGCATCGAGCAGTTGCGGCAGCGCGTCGACGCTCACGCCGAGCACGTCGAGATCGAGGCGCCGATACACGTAGCCGAAACCCTGGCGGAAGCCTTCTTCCTCGTGCATCGCAGGCGACAGCGAACCGCCGATGCCCTGGCCGATCAGGCCGATCAGAAACGACGGGCGGCTCATCGTGCGGCTTCCTTCGCGAACAGGGTCGCCAGGCGCTGCAGCGCGAACACGTAGCCCTCGGTGCCGCAACCGCAGATCACGGCTTCGGCGAGCGCCGACACGTACGAATGGTGGCGGAACGCCTCGCGGCGATGGACGTTCGAGATATGCACTTCGATCACCGGCTTCGCGATCGCGGAAAGCGCGTCGGCCAGCGCCACCGACGTATGCGTATAGGCGGCAGGGTTGATCACGATGCCGTGCGTGTCGTGACGCGCGGCATGCAGCCAGTCGATCAGCTGGTGCTCGGCATTCGACTGGCGAAAGTCGATGTCGAGCCCGAGCCCTTCCGCCGCCGTGCGGCAGCGCTGCTCGAGATCCGCGAGCGTTTCCGCGCCGTAGATATGCGGCTCGCGCGTGCCCAGCAGATTCAGGTTCGGGCCGTTCAGTGCCAGCACCTTGTGCTTGCTCATCGTGTTTCTGCTCCTGAAACAGGGGCGGACCACGATCGGCGCCGCCCCGAAGACATCGGAATTTGGCGCTAGTGTGCGCTCGGGCGAGCGGGCTGTCTTTTCGGGTTTTCGCTAATTTGTACCATCTAGTTAGTTTGTACAATACGCCTCACTAGCCTAGTAAATTCGGGATATGGCGCGCGCGTCGAACTCAACGACTGGTTCATTCAGGGTCGGTTCGAGCGGCGCCATACCCCGCTCATCCGCAGGAATCGCCCATGCAGCGCTCGATCGCCACCGTGTCCCTGTCCGGCACGCTCGCCGAGAAACTCGCCGCCATCCAGGCCGCGGGCTTCGACGGCGTCGAAATCTTCGAAAACGACCTCGTCTACTTCGACGGATCGCCGGCCGACGTCCGGCGCATGGCCGCCGATCTGGGCCTCGACATCGTGCTGTTCCAGCCGTTTCGCGACTTCGAGGGCGTGAGCGCGGCCCAGCTCGCGCGCAATCTCGACCGCATCAAGCGCAAATTCGACGTGATGCATGCGCTCGGCACCGACCGCATCCTCGTCTGCAGCAGCGTGGCGGCCGACACGATCGCCGACGACGCGTTGCTCGTCGACCAGCTCGGCGTGCTCGCCGAAGCCGCGCGGCAGGCCGGTGTGGTGGCCGCGTACGAAGCGCTCGCCTGGGGCCGCGTCGTGAAGCGGTACGGCCACGCGTGGAAGCTCGTGAATGCGGTGAACAGCCCGCATCTCGGCCTCGCGCTCGACAGCTTCCACACGCTGTCGCTCGACGATTCGCCGGACGGGATCGCCGACATCCCCGGCGACCGGATCGCCTTCGTGCAGATCGCCGACGCGCCGAAGCTCGTGATGGACGTGATCGAATGGAGCCGCCACTACCGCTCGTTCCCGGGCCAGGGCGACTTCGACCTGGCGCGCTTCACCGCGCGCGTGATCGAGTCGGGCTACACGGGGCCGCTGTCGCTGGAGATCTTCAACGACGGCTTCCGCGCGGCGCCGACCGCGCTCACGGCCGCCGACGGCCATCGCTCGCTGCTCTATCTGGAAGACCTGACGCGCGCGCGGCTCGCCCAAGAGGGCCGCGCGCCGGCCGCCAGCCAGCCGCTGTTCGCGCCGCCCGCGCCGCCCGCGCACGTCGGGTTCCAGTTCATCGAATTCGCGGTCGACGCGCAGGCGGCGGCGACCGTCGGCGAATGGCTCGGCCGGATGCGCTTCCGGCTCGCCGGCAGGCATCGCTCGAAGGACGTGACGCTGTTCCAGCACGGCGCCGCATCGATCGTGCTCAATGCCGAGCGCGACTCGTTCGCCGATGCGTTCTTCCAGCAGCACGGGCTGTCGCTGTGCGCGTCGGCGTTTCGCGTCGACGACGCGAAAGTGGCGTTCGAACGTGCGGCCGGCTTCGGCTATGCACCGTTCTCCGGCCGCGTCGGGCCGAACGAGCGCGTGCTGCCGAGCGTGAAGGCGCCGGACGGCAGCCTCGAATATTTCGTCGACGAAGCGCCGGATGCGCCGACGCTGTATGAATCGGACTTCGTGCTGACCGACATCGACGGTCCGACCGAAGTCGGCCCGCTGACGGGCATCGATCACGTGTGCCTCGCGCTGCCGGCCGACGCGCTCGACACCTGGATCCTGTTCTTCAAGACCGCGTTCGGCTTCGAGGCCGAGCGCAGTTGGCTCGTGCCCGATCCGTACGGGCTGATGCGCAGCCGCGCGGTGCGCAGCGCCGACGGCTCGGTGCGGATCGCGCTGAACGCATCGGTCGACCGTCATACGGCCGTCGCCGAATCGCTCGACCGCTACCACGGCACGGGGCTGAACCACGTCGCGTTCCGCACCGACGACATCGTGAAGACGGTCGCCGCGTTCGCGGCCGACGGCGTCCCGTTCCTGCGCATTCCGGCCAATTACTACGACGACCTCGCCGCGCGCTACGCGCTGCCGGACGAACTGATCGACACGCTGAGCGCGCACCACCTGCTCTACGACCGCGACGAGCACGGCGGCGAATTCCTGCACGCGTATACGGAACTGGTCGACAACCGCTTCTCGCTCGAGATCGTCGAGCGGCGCGGCGGGTACGACGGCTATGGCGCGGCGAATGCGGCCGTGCGGCTCGCCGCGCAGGCGCAGCGCAGGAAATAGGGCGAATCGGGTATCGTGGGCATCGACAGTGGAGGTGGTCCGCGGTTGAAGCAAGGAGGCACGTCCCGCGCGCACCATCGTGGCGAACGAGACGGGCGCGGATCAGCCCGCGCGGCTCACCGCGATCGGCCCGGGGACACTCATAAAAAAGCCCGCATCTCTGCGGGCTTGTAAGATTAACGGCGCATCTTCATGCAGGTTTTGCATGCTCTTCATGTAAGGCCTCCAACGCCGCACGCGCCAGGAAACCACTCCTGGTTTCGTGACGGGATGCCACATACGCGTCAATCTTATGAAGTACAAATCTTGGCAAACTTACGTTAATACGCTCAGGCTTCGAGTCAAGCTGAGATAAGTCAACGCTCACGAAACCCCACACAGCCCCTGCGTAGTCCGGGTTGCTTGCCAAATTTTCGATGGTCGAGCAATTAAAGGCGACGTCCTCGCCCAGCTCGATTAAGGTCTCGACATGAGAGACGATTGCTTCTTTTGTGTTCCTGATTGCATCATCGATGGTCTCGCCCCAGGAATGAACGCCCGGTATATCCGGAACAATCACTCCGTAGACGGTCCCATCGTCCTTATGGATTGCGATGGGAAATTCCATGTTTGCCATTCCTTTGTTGTCCTGCTTCCGTGGTAGCACTAGCTTCTCTTATGTACCGCTTATTGACATTCGTCTTATGTGAAGCGACCTTGGTTGCATCAATTTTAAAAGTACTGCTTCCTTCCCCTGCATCCTGTTGGGTCGGTAAAAAACCGCCGGTCACTTCAGACCAGCGGTTTTCAGGATGCTCTTTGTTGTCCCCATTGGCAGGTCCTTGTTCGGGTGTGGAACCGTCGCAAGCCCCGGCTTCGTGGGGTGTTTGAAGTGGTGGTGGCTGCCTTTCGTTCTTACCAAAAACCAGCCGTCCTCTTCCAGCATCCGGATAAGCTCTGTTGAACTCATGGCTCCTCCGCTGTGCTTGTGTGTAATTATACACACGGACAAGGAGGGCACAAGCATTTTTGTGTAGTTGTGTGTATAGCGACAGGCCGTCGCTTGGGCGGGGTGTTCAAGGCGCGGAAACGCCGGGAGGCGGCCTCTGAGGATGACCCTGAGTTACATCCCGTAACCCGTACCGCAGTGCAGCATCGCGCTGCCTGCCCCGATTTTAAGAATCGCTTAAGTCTTCGACGGCACCATCCGCAGCCAGTACCCGATGGTTATCTCGAAAAGGAGGAAAGCGATGAGCGCCGTAGAAGCACCCGCGGGCCGCCCGGCCGCGCCCCCTGCAAAGAAGACGATGCTGCGCCGCCTGCTCAGTCATCATGAAATCGCGACGCTGCTCGTGCTGCTGCACGCACCGATCGGCGCGAACGCCAAACCCGAATTGCCCGCGCTGCAGGAAGCCGGCCTCGTCGAAATGGTCAAGCTCGACCCCGATACGGCCCCGAGCTTCCGCTTGACCGAAGACGGCACGGCCGTCCTGAAAGGGCTCGGCTACCGCTGAGCCGCCGGCTTCAGCCTCTCCCGCTTCCCCGCCTTACCGCCTCACCCGATCCCCGCGACGCGCCGGCCACGCCGGCGACTGGCGTCACCCCGCCCGTTCCTGCAGCATCAACCGGTATTCCGTCGGCGTCACGCCGACCGTCGCCTTGAACTGGCGCGTGAACGCGCTGTGATCCGTGTAGCCGCATAGCGCGGCGACGTCGGTCACCTTGTCGTGCGTGACGAGCAGCGCGGTGGCCGCGTCGAGCCGCGTCTTCAGCAGCACCTGGCGCGGCGTCAGATGGAACACCTTGTGGAAGTAGCGTTCGAGCTGCGCGACCGACATCCCGGCCATCAGCGCGAGTTGCTTCAGGTTCAGCGGCTGCACGTAGTGATCCTGGATGTGCTGGACCACGTCGGCGAGCCGGCTGTACGCCGGGTGCGATCCCTCGTGCGCCTTCAGGTCGCGCGAGATGCCCGCGAGGCCGACCACCCGGCCCGCGGCGTCGCGCAGCGGCTCCTTGCAGGTCAGGCACCAGCCCGGCTGACGGCCCGGATACAGGTGCAGCTCGAGCTGATCCATCAACTGCTGGCCGGCGTTGATCGTCGCCATGTCCTGTTCGAAATAGCTGCGGCCGAAGCGGCGCGGAAACACCTCGTCGGCCGTCTTGCCGAGCAGGTCGCGCTTGTCCTTGTAGCCGCAGCGCATCGCCAGCGTGCGGTTGACGAGCGCGTAGCGGCCGCTCGCGTCCTTCACGAAGAACGCGACGTCCGGCAGCGCATCGAACACCGGTTCGAGCAGACGGAAATGCGCGAGCATCGCGCCGAAATCGGCGTTGTCGGGCGGGTCGCGCAACGTATCGGACAGGCTCATGGGCGGTACGGCAGGCAAGGTCGTCATCCCGGCAACCGCGAAGCGAGTGGCAGATGGCGTCGATTATAGGAGCGCCCCTTCGATCGCGTTGCATCGAACGCGGGGCGGACAAGACGGCGGCCGGCGGCATCGCGCGCCCCGACAGGCTCCATCGGAGGGCAATGCTGGTTGCGCACGCAACCAACGCGCCCGGCGTGCGGGCCGGCGACCGTTCCGCCTTCGCCGCAGCCGGCGCCGCGCACCGGATCCGTCATCCTAAAAATGCCGGCGACCCGCGTCTTGGCGGGTTTGCGCATTCGCCATGACGATTTCGGCATATATCAGGGTAATCGACGATATGCCGATATCGTCGCCGGCCACGCATCGAACGCGCAAGACGCCCGTATTTTCGTTACCTAGACTTCGCTTCACGGTCGCGAGACGACCTCCCGCCGCTGCCGCAATCGGCATGCACGCTCGCCGCATCCACGGTCGCGCACGCCGATTCCGGCACAGCCTGCGCAGCAGGCGGCACGCCTGCATGGCCCGCGCATCGGCTTGCGGACCGAACCGTCTCGCCCGGTTTACCGGCGCCGGCCCGCATGCCGGCGGCGGCCCAACCACGCCATCAAGGGGAAGTGAAAGTGAAGCTGAAGGTATCGAACGTCGCGCTGGCCGCTGCCTGCGCACTGTCGGGCGCGCACGCCGTCGCCGCCGACGTCGTCAAGATCGGTTTCGCCGCGCCGCTGACCGGCCCGCAGTCGAATTACGGCACGGACATGCAGAAGGGCGTGCAACTCGCGATCGCCGATTTCAACGCGACGCATCCGACGATCGGCGGCAAGCCCGTCACGTTCCAGCTCGACTCGCAGGACGACCAGGCCGACCCGCGCACCGGCACGACCGTCGCGCAGCGGCTGATCGACGGCAACGTCCGCGGGATCATCGGCCACTTCAACTCCGGCACGAGCATTCCCGCGTCCGACCTGTACGATCGCGCGGGGCTGCCGCAGATCTCGATGGCGACGTCGCCGCAATACACGGCGCGCGGCTACAAGACGACCTACCGGCTGCTGACGAGCGACGCGCAGGCCGGCCGCATCGTCGGCACGTACGCGGTGAAGACGCTGCGCTTCAAGCGCATCGCGATCATCGACGACCGCACGGCCTACGGCCAGGGCATCGCCGACGAATTCGCGAAGGCCGTGGAAGCGGCGGGCGGCACGATCGTCAAGCGCGACTTCACGAACGACAAGGCGCTCGATTTCTCGGCGATCCTGACCAACCTGAAGGGCGTGAATCCGGACGCGGTGTTCTACGGCGGCGGCGACGCGCAATCGTCGCCGATGATCCGCAAGATGCGCCAACTCGGGATGAAGTCGGCGTTCGTGACGGGCGAGATGTCGCGCTCGCCGACGTTCCTGAAGGTCGGCGGCGACGCGGCCGAAGGCGCGATCGTCTACATGGGCGGGCTGCCGAAGGAAAAGATGCCGGGCTTCTCCGGCTACGCGGCACGCTACAAGGCGCGGTTCAACGAAGACGTGATCACGTACTCGCCGTACTCGTACGACGGCACGATCGCGCTGCTCACCGCGATGAAGGACGCGAACTCGACCGATCCGAAGGTGTATACGCCGTATCTCGGCAAGGTGTCGATCAAGGGCGTGTCGGCGCCCAGCATCGCGTACGACGCGAAGGGCGACCTGAAGGATGCGCCGGTGACGATCTACAAGGTCGAGCGCGGCGCGTTCAAGCCGGTCGATACGATCGCCGGCAACTGATCCGCGAGGCCCTGCCCCGCGCGGCGCGCCAGCGGCTCACCGGCCGCCCGCGCCGCGCGCGCTTCGGCGGCATGGTCCGAAGCCCGTTCCCGGGCGCACGCCCGCGCGCAGGCATTTCGCGCTCCTGTAGAATCCCCCCACCCGCTTTGACGCTTCGTCCGCGCCGCGCCCCATCCTGGTGCGGCGGCACGTGTTTCGCGCCTCACCCGGCACGCGGCACGCCTCGACGACGCAAGCCGCGCCTTGCCAGTCCATGCCGAAAAGCGGGCCCTGGAGACGCAGCACCGACAACTACATTCGAAAACCGATCGTCCTGACCATGCAAGCTTCCGAATTGAGCGGCGTGCCTCGCGCCGCCGAACGCGCGCTCACGCGCAGCGACTACAAGACCCTTGGCCTTGCCGCACTCGGCGGCGCCCTCGAGTTCTACGACTTCATCATCTTCGTGTTCTTCGCGCCGGCGATAGGACAACTCTTCTTCCCGCATGACATTCCCGACTGGCTGCGCCAGTTGCAGACGTTCGGCATCTTCGCGGCCGGCTATCTCGCGCGCCCGCTCGGCGGCGTGATCATGGCGCACTTCGGCGACCTGTTCGGCCGCAAGCGCATGTTTACGCTGAGCGTGCTGATGATGTCGGTGCCGACGCTGCTGATGGGCCTGCTGCCGACCTACGACACGATCGGCATCCTCGCGCCGGTGTTGCTGCTGCTGTTCCGCGTGCTGCAGGGCGCGGCGGTGGGCGGCGAAGTGCCCGGCGCGTGGGTGTTCGTGTCCGAGCACGTGCCGTCGCGCCATATCGGCTATGCATGCGGCACGCTGACCGCGGGCCTCACGGCCGGCATCCTGCTCGGCTCGCTCGTCGCGGCCGGCATCAACAGCCGCTACTCCGCGGCGGAAGTCGGCGCGTTCGCGTGGCGGATCCCGTTCCTGCTCGGCGGCGTGTTCGGGCTGTTCTCCGTGTACCTGCGCCGCTGGCTGCATGAAACGCCGGTGTTCGCCGAGATGAAGGCGAAGAAGGCGCTCGCGGCCGAGATTCCGCTGAAGGCGGTGCTGCGCGACCACGGCCGCGCGGTGATCGTGTCGATGCTGCTCACGTGGATGCTGTCGGCCGCGATCGTCGTCGTGATCCTGATGACGCCCGCACTGCTGCAAAAGCAGTTCCACCTGTCGCCCGCGACGACGCTGTTCGCGAACAGCGTCGCGACGCTGTGCCTGACGGCCGGCTGCATCACCGCCGGCTCGCTCGCGGGCTGGATCGGCGCGAAGCGCGTGCTCGCGATCGGCGGCATCGGGCTGGCCGCGTGCTATTACCTGCTGTTCGCGCAGGTCGCGGCCGATGCGTCGACGCTGCCGCTCTACTACGGGATCGCGGGCTTCATGGTCGGCACGATCGGCGCGGTGCCGTTCGTGATGGTCAAGAGCTTCCCGGCCGTCGTGCGCTTCTCGGGCATCTCGTTCTCGTACAACGTCGCGTATGCGATCTTCGGCGGCCTCACGCCGGTGATCGTGTCGCTGATGATGAAGTCGAATCCGCTCGCACCGGTCGTGTACGTCGCGGCGATCTGCGTGCTCGGCGCGATCGCGGTGCAATTCTCGAAGGATGCGAAGGACGTGAAGGACGCACGCTGAACGTCGGCGCGCATGCGCCGGCCGGATGAACGAAGGGCCGAATCCCGCGGCGTGCGGGATTCGGCCCTTTTGATTTGCGTCGGCGTAGCGGCGACGGCGCAGGCGTGCTCAGTTCAACGCAGCACGCCGTACGACGAACTCGGCCGACGCAGCGCGTCGATGCTCGCGCCGCCGGCGCCGGTGACGAACAGCAGCAGGAAACCGCCCGCGATCGCGACGTTCTTCCAGAAGTGAATCACCATGTCGTGCTGGACGGCGGCGCTCGTCGCGTCCCAGAAATTGTGCCCGACCATCGCGGTCGCGATCGTGTAGACCGCCATCAGCAACGCGAGCGGCCGTACCTTGTAGCCGACGATCAGCAGCAGGCCGCCCAGCCCCTCGATCGCGACGACGATCGGCGCGACGACCTGTTGATAAGGCACGTTCATCCCGTGCAGATACGCGACGAAGTCGCTGTAGCCAAGCAGCTTCATGATGCCGCCCCACAAGAACAACGCCGCCAGCGCCAGGCGCGCGAAAAAAATGACGCCGGAATCGACGGTACGCGTCATGCCTTTCTCCTCGTATGCAATTCGGCCGTCCGCGCCGGGCGCGCCCGGGCGGTTCGGCGCCGCGCGGCCCGGCAGGGCGCGCGGCAAATGGGCCAGCATAGAGGGTCTTTTCGCGGTGTCCAAGAGCTTGTAGCAAATCTTTACAACGCGGCGGCCGCGCCGGCAGCCCGGCGCGATGAAAAACGCGTTTAGCCCGCGTCGCTCAACAACACGCCTTTCTTGAAGATGAAGCAGCCGTAGCCGCGCGTTTCGCCGGTGACGATCACTGCGTACGCCTGCTGCGCGCGCTCGTAGAACGCGAAACGTTCGACGCCGGCAAGCGGCACCGCGCGCCCTTCCGCGCGGTCGATCTCGGCCTGCACTTCGCGCTGCACGGGCGGCACCGCGGCCGCGTCGCCGACGACTTCCATCCGCCATGCGGGCGTGTCGACGAACGTATCGAGCGGCAGCACCGACAGCACGGCGCGCACGACGCGCGCCGAATCGGCGCCGTCGATGCGCAGCGCGCGGCCGACCACCGTGTGCTCCGCGACGGATTCCGCCGGAAAATTCGCATCGCAGATCGCGATTTCGTCACCGTGGCCCATCGCGCGCAGCGTGTGCAGGATGTCGGCGTGCAGCAGCGGGTCGAGATTCTTCAGCATGTCGGTTGTCTCCGGGATCAGGAACGAATCGCATAACGTTACCCGATCCCGGCGGCCGCTGCGCATGTGCCGTTCGCGTCACGCCGCCGCAGCGGGCATTTCGTCGATGAACCCCGTGACCGAAGCGAGGCGGCCCGATGCGTCGACGGTGCCGAAGTCCGAACCCTTCACGATCGCCGCGCCGTCGGGCGACACGAGCGCCCACGAGAACCGCAGGTGCTGGCCGAACGCGTCGACGTCGGTCGTGCGGCGGAAGCGGTACGCGGGGAAGCGTTGTTGCACGGCGGCGATCATCGTGTCGATGCCCGCGTGGCCGTCGCCCGCCATCAGCGGATCGCGATAGGCCGCGTCGCTCGCGTACGTCGCGTCGATCAGCGCACGACGGCGTGCGCCGTCGGGTTCGTTCCACGCGGCGAAGTAGCGGTCGATCAGGTCGGCATGCACGGACGATGCGGATTGAGCGGTGTTCATGGCGAGGCTCCTTGTGTCGGTGGACGATATCGCGAACGTTTCGTGTCCGCGTGCCGCCATCGTCGCCGGTCTCGCGCGGGCGGTCGATTACGCAAGAGGTAAGGAAATCGCGCGTGCGCCATCCCGAAAGAAAACGGGCGCCCGAAGGCGCCCGCATTGCGTACCGTCGCTGCCGCGCGCGTCAGGTCACCGGCGCCGGATTGAACAGCGTCAGCGCATTCGCGAGTTTCCATTGCTCGGCCCACGTGCGGCGCTTGCCGCTCGCGACGTCGAGCATCAGCCGGAACAGTTCCCAGCCCATGTCCTCGATCGTCGCCGTGCCGGTCGCGATCCGCCCCGCATCGAGATCCATCAGGTCGTGCCAGCGGCGCGCGAGATCGCTGCGCGTCGCCACCTTGATCACCGGCACCTGCGCGAGGCCGTACGGCGTGCCGCGGCCGGTCGTGAAGATGTGCAGGTTCATCCCCGCCGCGAGCTGCAGCGTGCCGCAGATGAAATCGCTCGCGGGCGTCGCCGCATACAGCAGCCCCTTCTGCCGTGCACGATCGCCAGGGCGCACGACGCCGGCGATCGGCGCGCTGCCCGACTTCACGATCGATCCCATCGCCTTCTCGACGATGTTCGACAGGCCGCCCTTCTTGTTGCCCGGCGTCGTGTTCGCGCTGCGGTCGACACGGCCGCGCGCCAGATAGCGGTCGTACCAGTCCATCTCGCGAATGATCTCGCGGGCGACCGTCTCGTTCGCCGCGCGCGACGTGAGCTGCGCGACGCCGTCGCGCACTTCGGTCACTTCGGAGAACATGATCGTCGCGCCGGCGCGCACGAGCAGGTCGGCCGCGAAGCCGACCGCCGGGTTCGCGGTGAGCCCCGAGAACGCGTCGCTGCCGCCGCACTGCACGCCGACGACGAGATCCGACGCGGGGCAGGTCTCGCGGCGGCGGCGGTTGAGCCGCTCGAGATGCGATTCGGCCATCTTCATGATCGAGTCGATCATCGAGTTGAAGCCGACGTGCGCGGCGTCCTGCAGGCAGACGACGCCGCCGTTGTCGCTCGCGCCGTCGGCGGCCACCGGAATCGCGCCCGGCGGCAGCAGGCGCTCGGGCTGCAGCTTCTCGCAGCCGAGGCTCACCGTCATCACCTCGCCGCCGAAGTTCGGGTTCAGGCTGATGTTGCGCAGCGTGCGGATCGGGATGTCGGCGTCGGGCGCATCGATCGCGACGCCGCAGCCGTACGTATGTTCGAGCCCGACCACGTCGTCGACGTTCGGGTAGCGCGGCAGCAGTTCGTCCTTGATCCGCTTCACCGCGTGCTCGACGACGCCCGACACGCACTGCACGGTCGTCGTGATCGCGAGGATGTTGCGCGTGCCGACCGAGCCGTCGGCATTGCGGAAACCCTCGAACGTATAGCCTTCGAGCGGCTCGAGCGGCGGCGCGGCGCGCGTGGCGAGCGGCAGGTCGTCGAGCCCCGGCGGCTCGGGCATGCGCATCGTGCGCTCGTTGACCCAGCTGCCGCGCCGCAGGTCGGTCAGCGCATAGCCGATCACCACGTTGTAGCGAATGACCGGGTCGCCGGCCGCGAGGTCGACGAGCGCGACCTTGTGACCCTGCGGCACGCCTTCGCGCAGCGTCAGCCCGTCGGCGAACGTCGCGCCTTCGGGCAAACCGCCGTCGTTGACGACGATCGCGACGTTGTCGTCCGCATGCACGCGGATGTAGAGAGGGGAAGCAGTCATCGGAATTCCTGGAAGCAGTCTGCGATATCGTTAGTCATCATATGACATTCAACCGCATTCCACGATGCTACGTAAACCCTTATCCGGAAAGACCCTACTCTTTGCCAGTCAGCAAACCGCTTGCGCCGCGCTTTCTTGCGTTGTACGATGACATACAACGACATCGCCACTTCGGCTCGTATGCCGTTCCCGACGAACCAGCACTCGCGCTAGACGGACGACCCAACCATGACTTCACCGCAAGAACTCAAACAGATCATCTCCCACGGCCTGCTGTCGTTTCCGCTGACGGATTTCGACGCCGACGGCAGCTTCCGTCCGTCCACCTATGCCGAGCGTCTCGAATGGCTGGCGCCTTATGGCGCGAGCGCGCTGTTCGCGGCCGGCGGCACCGGCGAATTCTTCTCGCTCACGCAGCGCGAGTACTCGGACGTGATCCGCGTCGCGACGGAAACCTGCAAGGGCAAGGTGCCGATCCTCGCCGGTGCGGGCGGCGCGACGCGCGTCGCGATCGAATATGCGCAGGAAGCCGAGCGCCTCGGCGCGAGCGGCGTGCTGCTGATGCCGCACTACCTGACCGAAGCCAGCCAGGAAGGGATCGCCGAGCACGTCGAGCAGGTCTGCCGCGCGCTGAAGATCGGCGTGGTGGTGTACAACCGCGCGAATTCGAAGCTGAATGCGGACATGCTCGAGCGCCTCGCCGACCGTTGCCCGAACCTGATCGGCTTCAAGGACGGCGTCGGCGAAATCGAAAGCATGGTCACCATCCGCCGTCGCCTCGGCGATCGTTTCGCGTACCTCGGCGGCCTGCCGACGGCCGAAGTCTATGCGGCCGCGTACAAGGCGCTCGGCGTGCCGGTGTACTCGTCGGCGGTGTTCAACTTCATCCCGAAGACGGCGATGGCTTTCTACGAAGCGATCGCGAAGGACGACCACGAAACGGTCGGCCGCCTGATCGACGAGTTCTTCCTGCCGTACCTGAAGATCCGCAATCGCCGCGCAGGCTATGCGGTCAGCATCGTGAAGGCCGGCGCGAAGCTCGTCGGCCACGACGCGGGCCCGGTGCGCGCACCGCTCGTCGACCTGACAGACGAAGAGGCGGCCGAGCTCGACGTGCTGATCAAGAAGATGGGCCCGCAGTAAGCGGGGTTCGCCGGCGGCGCGGGCCCTTCATCGGCACGGCGCGCCGGCTCCCGCGCTGATCCGTATCCGTATCACGCGATGGCCGCGCGGCTCGACGAGCCGGCGCGGCCATTCCATTACATCTGCGCGATCGCGCCGATGATCCGCTGGCGCACGCCGGCGAGCGTGCGCTGCGTCTCGTCGATCCCCTTGCGCGCGGCAACCGGCCGGCCGCGCGCCGGCGACTCGGCGCCCACGATCTGTTCCAGCACGTCGCGGTCGACGACCGCATCGAAGAATCGCCCGACCGTGAACATCGCGTACTGCTTCGCGGTCGCGAGATGCGTGTTGGCCTGCGTGAGCGCGTCGGCGCGCTGCGCGCCGTTCGGCCCGTCGATGCTGCGGCGGTGCTTCAGCGCGAACACCACCGCCTCCATGTCGTACCTGAAACGCTCGACGGCCCTGCCGAAGATCAACGAATGCGGATCGGAGCCCGCGACGGGTCGCCCCTGGTTGATCGTCACGTCGAATTCGCTGCCGCCCAGCTCGCGCTGCAGCGCGAACAGCGCGTCGGCCAGCACGCGCCCTTCGCTGTATTCGCCGATCTGGGTACGGACCGATTTCGCGACGTCGCCGATCGCTTTCCACAACCCGGCCGCGAACAGGTGGTCGCCACGCTTGCTGATATTCATCGGATGGTTCCTCGTTGGTCTTGTGATCTCTCAGGCTCGCCCGCGGGCCGAACGGCCCGGGGCTTCGCTACTGTAGGAGAATTGCCGGCGACAGGAAAGCCACCCCGAAAAAAAGCGGAGACGGCCACCGGCCGCCTCCGCTTTCGTCCATCCGGCAAGCAGCCCGGCGTTCCCGCCGGACCGCCGCCACGTCACTCGGCCTTGCCGTCCCGCAGCCGCGGAATCGCGAGCGGATTGCCTTCCTGCAGCGCTTCGGGCAGCAGGTCGTCCGGGAAATCCTGATAGCACACGGGCCGCAGGAAACGCTCGATCGCGGTCGCGCCGACCGACGTGACGGCCGGGTTTGACGTCGCGGGGAACGGCCCGCCGTGCACCATCGCGTCGCACACCTCGACGCCGGTCGGGTAGCCGTTGACCAGCAGGCGCCCGGCCTTGCGTTCGAGGATCGGCAGCAGCCGGCGCGCGAGCGGCTTGTCGTCGGCGTCGATTTGCAGCGTGGCCGTCAACTGGCCTTCGAGCGCGTCGAGCACGCGCGCGACTTCGTCGAGATCGCGGCAGCGCACGATCAGCGACGCCGGCCCGAACACTTCGTGGCCGAACGCCGGCTCGGCCAGGAACGCCTGCGCGCCGACTTCGTACAGCGCGCCGCCGGCCTGGCAGTGACTCTGCGCGGCCTCGCCCGCGCCGATTTCGCGCACGCCCGGCAGTTCGGCCAGCTTGCCGCGCCCGTTGCGGTACGCATCGGCAATGCCCGGCGTGAGCATCACGCCGGCCGGCTTCTTCGCGAGCGCCTGCGCGGCGGCCGTCTCGAAGCGGTCGAGATCGGGGCCGTCGATCGCGAGCACGAGGCCCGGATTGGTGCAGAACTGGCCGACGCCGAGCGTCAGCGAATCGACGAAGCCCGTCGCGATCGCGTCGCCGCGCGCGGCCAGCGCGGCCGGGAACAGCACGACGGGGTTGATGCTGCTCATTTCCGCATAGACCGGAATCGGCTGCGGACGCGCGTTCGCAAGCTGCACGAGCGCCATCCCGCCCTGCCGCGAACCGGTGAAACCGACGGCCTGGATCGCCGGATGGCTGACCAGCGCCGCGCCGGTCACGCGGCCGGGGCCGATCAGCAGCGAGAACACGCCGGCCGGCATGCCGGTTTTCTCGACGGCGGCGCGGATCGCGCGGCCGACCAGCTCGGACGTGCCGAGATGCGCTTCATGGGCTTTCACGATCACCGGGCAGCCGGCCGCGAGCGCCGACGCGGTGTCGCCACCGGCCACCGAGAACGCGAGCGGGAAATTGCTCGCGCCGAACACGGCGACGGGCCCCAGCGCGACCTTCTGCAGGCGCAGGTCGGAGCGCGGCAGCGGCGTGCGCGCGGGCTGCGCGGGGTCGATCGACGCGGCAAGGAAGCGCCCGTCACGCACGACGCGTGCGAACAGCCGAAGTTGGCCGACGGTGCGGCCGCGCTCGCCCTGCAGCCGCGCGACGGGCAGCCCCGTTTCGGCATGCGCGCGCTCGATCAGCGCGTCGCCGAGCGCGACGATTTCATCGGCGATCGCTTCGAGAAACGCCGCGCGGGCCGCGAGCGGCTGCGTGCGGTACGCATCGAACGCGTCGCGTGCGAGCTCGCACGCGCGGTCGACGTCGGCCTGCGTCGCGACGCCGAACGCCGGGGCCTCGATCGGCGCGCCCTTCGTCGGATCGAACGCGTGCAAGGTGCCGGCCGAGCCGGCCACCGCTTCGGCGCCGATCAGCATCTCTCCTGTCAGTTGCATGGGGTGTGCTCCGTGGTTCGGGAATGGATAGCGCATTGTAGCGCAACAGATACGATGTCTGCCGACATCATGACATCGTTCACGCCGCCTGCGAAGGCGCCGACGATACACTCCGCCGGCCTTGTCCGGCCAGCGAATCACGACTTTCCCACATTGTGACGAGGCCTTCAGAGGGAAAACCCGAGGTTTCTGAATTCGGCCATCGTCAATAAACTTTCGGCCATGTCATACGACGACGTACATTTAAAGTGAACAATCAGACCTCCCCTCGCGATCTTCCGCTCGATCTCGCGCGCACCGCGCGCCGGACCGCCGTGCGCTACTGGATCCTGGCGATGCTGTTCGTCGTCACGACGCTCAACTATGCGGACCGCGCGACGCTGTCGATCACCGGCACGCCGATCCGCAAGGCGTTCGGCATCGACCCGGTGACGATGGGCTACATCTTTTCGGCGTTCAGCTGGGCGTACGTGCTCGCGCAACTGCCGAGCGGCTGGCTGCTCGACCGCTTCGGCGCGCGGCGCGTGTATGCGGCGAGCATCTTCCTGTGGTCGGCGTTCACGCTGCTGCAGAGCACGATCGGCCTCGGCGGCAGCGCCGCGTTCGCGGTCGCCGCGCTGTTCGCGATGCGCTTCGCGGTCGGCATCGCGGAGGCCCCCGCGTTTCCGGCGAACGCGAAGGTCGTCGCGAGCTGGTTCCCGACCGCCGAGCGCGGCACCGCGTCGGCGATCTTCAACGCCGCGCAGTACTTCGCGGCCGTGGTGTTCTCGCCGCTGATGGCCTGGCTCACGCATGCGTACGGCTGGCACCAGGTGTACCTGTGGCTCGGCGTGGCCGGCATCGCGCTCGCGTTCCTGTGGCTGCGTGTCGTGAAGGACCCGGCCGACCATCCGGCCGTGAACCGCGCGGAACTCGACCATATCGAGCAGGGCGGCGGGCTCGTGCGGTCGAGCGGCCAGCCCGCCGGCGCGCGCGGCGGCGGCGCTTCCGAAGGCAGCCGCGTGGCGGGCTGGTACTACGTGCGCCAGTTGCTGTCGAACCGGATGCTGATCGGCGTGTACCTCGGCCAGTACTGCGTGAACGTGCTCACGTACTTCTTCCTCACCTGGTTCCCGATCTACCTCGTGCAGGCGCGCGGGATGTCGCTGCTGAAGGCCGGCTTCATGACGTCGCTGCCGGCGATCTGCGGGTTCCTCGGCGGCGTGCTCGGCGGGATGCTGTCGGATGCGCTGATCCGCCGCGGCGTCTCGCTGACGCTCGCGCGCAAGATCCCGATCGTCGGCGGGATGGCGCTGTCGATGGCGATCATCGGCTGCAACTACGTCGACAGCGAAGCGCTGGTGATCACGCTGATGGCCGTGTCGTTCTTCGGGAAGGGGATCGGCTCGCTCGGCTGGGCCGTCGTCGCGGATACCGCGCCGAAGGAAGCGATCGGCCTGTCGGGCAGCCTGTTCAACATGTTCGGCAACACGGCGGGCATCGTCGCGCCGATCGCGATCGGCTATCTCGTCGGCGCGAGCGGCTCGTTCAACGGCGCACTCGTGTTCGTCGGGCTGAACGCGCTCGTCACCGTGTTCAGCTATCTCGTGATCGTGAAGGACATCAGGCGCGTCGAACTGCGTCATCGCGACGCGTGAGGCTCGACCTCGGGAAAGAGGCGGCCGCGTAACAGCGGCCGCCGTTTTTGCATCGGATCGACGTCAGGTCGACGCGTGCACGACGCGCAGCATGTCGTGCACGCCGGACGTCATCAGCGCGAGGAACGCGACCAGGCCGACGTAGCAGAGCGCGTAGGTCGTCTTCGTCTCGATCGACGTCGCGTAGTACACGCGGTTCTCCGGCGCGTCGGGATCGTAGCGCCACGCGCGCTTCAACTGCGGCAGCGCGAGGATCGCCATCACGATCAGCAGCGGGCTCGGCCGATACGCGAACAGCGCGATCAACACCGGTACGCCCGCGAACCAGATGCGCGGCGACAGCACCGCGGTGATCCGCCCACCGTCGAACGGCGACAGCGGAATCATGTTGAACAGATTGAGGAAGAAACCCGTGTACGACAGCGCGAGCAGCAGGTTGCTGTCGGTGTGGCGCGCGGCCGCGTAGCAGGCCAGCGCGCCGAGCGTGCCGACGAACGGCCCGGCAAGGCCGACGTACGCTTCCGTTTCCGCGTCGTGCGGCATCGCCTTCAACTCGATCCACGCGCCGACGAACGGGATGAAGGTCGGCAGCCCGACGTCGAGCCCGCGCCGCTGCGCGGCGACGTAGTGGCCGGCTTCGTGCACCAGCAGCAACGCGACGAAACCGGCCGCGAAGCGCCAGCCGTAGAACAGCGCGTAGACCGCGATCGACGCGAGCATCGTGCCGGCCGATACGAGCACCTTGCCGAGCTTCAGGCCGCCGAAGATCAGCAGCAACAGCTTCGTCATTCCTTGCGCTCCGTGGCGACTGCGTCGGTTGCGTCGGCGACGGCCGGCACCGCGGCCGCCTTCGGCTTGCGCCCGAAGAAACGCTTGAGCGCCGCGCCGCCGGCCAGCAGCGCGACCGCGCCGACCTTGAAGAACTTCACCGCGAACGCGCCGATCAGCGCGAGCAGCCCGAGCTTCTTCGCGCCGACGCCGACGATCAGCGCCGCGAGCCCGTACTCGGCGACGTGGTCGGTCGACTGGTTGAAGTCGGCGTAACGCTTGCCGTCGTTGAAGCGGATGTTCGACAGCAGCGCGTCGGCCGATGCCTTGTACTTCGGCAGGTCGGCGAGCGTCGACGCCATCGTCAGCGACAGGTAGCCGTCGCGGCCGAGCACGAGCGTCCGGTAGTTCACGCCGTCGGTCCCCGCATTCGGCGCCGCGCCCTTGTCGCGGATGATCGCGGACCACACGAGCCGGTGCGTGGCCGCGTCGTACGCGGGCGCCTTCGCCCAGCCGACCACCTCGGTTTCGGGCAGGCCGCGCGCCTTGCGCGCCGGGTTGTTTTCCTCGGTGCCGGCCTGCAGGCTTTTCAGCAGCTCGTCGGGCTTCCAGTCCTTCGCGTCGTCGTCGCGGATGTAGCCGCTCGGCTCGAACGACACGACCGAGATCCAGTCGGCGTCCGGATCGTCGGGCAGCACGAGGCCGACCAGCTTCGATTCGTCGATCGCGTTGCCCATCGAGCGCAGGTAGCGGCCGGCTTCGGCGGCCGGCACGAACGACTCGCCGGCCTTCAGCTTCAGCACGGCTTCGTGTTTCACGTCGATGTCGGTCGGCCCCTTCACGACCGCTTCGTTGGCGGCCGCGGCGGCGGCCCTCATTTCGACCTGCGCGGCTTCGGTCTGCGCGTGGCCGCTGGTCGCGGCGAGGGCGAGTGTCGCCACGCAGGCGAGCCGGACGGCAAGTTTTTTCATTGTTGGATTCCCCTGGAATGCCTTGTTGTCGATGTGCGCGGCGTCCGGCCCTGGCATCGTGGCCGCGGGTCCGGCGCCGCCTCTCAGGTGGCACGGGGGCTATGGTAACGCAGCGGCGCGACGCGCCAGGGAGCGAAATGCGGGGCGGGCGGGAGGCCACGGTGACAGCCGGCGGAATCGACTCAAGCGGCGAAGCACGCCGGTCTGGAATGCTTACCTGCCGGGTAATGCCCGACGCGCGCAGGATTGCCTATCATCTCCACCATGAACTCGACCGCCGCCCTCCATTCGCTTCCCCCGTCCGCCGGCCGCGTATCCGGCATCGGCCCGCTGCTGCGCACGTGGCGTCAACGCAGGCGCTTGAGCCAGATGGCGCTCGCGCTGGAGGCGGACGTATCCGCGCGACACCTGAGCTTCGTCGAATCGGGCCGCGCGCAGCCGAGCCGCGAGATGGTGCTGCACCTCGCGGAGCGCCTCGACGTGCCGCTGCGCGAACGCAATGCGCTGCTCGTCGCGGCCGGCTATGCACCGCTGTTTCGCGAGCGGCCGTTCTCCGATCCGCAGCTCGATGCCGCGCGCCACGCGGTCGAAGCCGTGCTGCGCGGCCACGAGCCCTACCCCGCGCTTGCGGTGGATCGCCACTGGACGCTGCTTGCCGCGAACCGGATGCTCGGCGCGCTGGTCGCGCAGGCGGATCCGGCGCTGCTGCAGCCGCCCGTGAATGTGTTGCGGCTGAGCCTGCATCCCGACGGTCTCGCCTCGCGAATCGTCAACTGGCACGAATGGCGCGCGCATATCCTGCATCGGCTGCAGCGGCAGATCGACGCGAGCGGCGACCGCACGCTGCATGCGCTGCGCGACGAGCTCGCCGCGTATCCGGCGCCGCCGGGCCAGCCCGACGATTCGCACGAGCGCAGCGATTTCGCGGATATCGCGGTGCCGCTGCGGCTACGCACGGCGAACGGCGAGCTGACCTTCTTCAGCACGACGACGGTATTCGGCACGCCGGTCGACGTGACGCTGTCGGAACTCGCGATCGAGGCGTTCTTTCCGGCGAACCCGGAAACGGTGGACGCGATGCGGGCGCTGGCGGACGCGTTGCCGGCGCAGTGACGCGCCGACAACGCAGCGCGTCGCACGGATCCCGTCTTCATGTGGACCACCGGCAAGCGCAGGCCGGTGCCGCCGCCGGCGCGAGCACATGCATCAGGCAGCGTCGCCGCCTCCTCTTCCTCGCCAGCGAGCGCGTGATCGTCGGCAACCCGGCTGCCCGGCGCCGGTGATCGCTCACTGCCTCATCACACCCCCACTCGACGAATGTCTGCCGAAGCATAGCGTTCAGCCGCCGCGGCAAACATGCGCACGACTCGAATCCATCAAAATGCGTCGTCGCGATCCGGACTTCGGATTCGCGAAGTTTTGACACAGCCGTGACGGAAACAAGCAAGTCGCCGTAATCCGCGCCCGGCTCCCGTCGCGTCGAGACCGGAGAACGTTAAACATCGTTAGTAGACCTTTCATTTTGACAGATCGAAAAATCGATATCCGTCACGAAAGAGACACGAACGAATCGATGCAACCGGGATGGCGGGCGGGGACCATGCAAGCCACAACACGATTTTTACATCGAGCTCAGGAAAACGAATGAACACGCATCATCAAGGGTTGGGAAATTCCGTACAACGCGCACCGCGCACATCGAAGGTCGCGCTTGCCGTCACGGTCAGCGCAGCCGTGGCCGCATTTGCCGCTTCCGCGCCCGCGCGAGCCGACTATGTGCAGAACGGCACTTCGACCGAAACGTCCGCGGGCTGCGTCGGCAACATCGCCATTTCGGGCAGCAGCACGTATCCGGCCGCGGCAACCGGCTGCGACAACATCGCGATCGGCACGGCGGCCGTCGCGAATTCGGGCTCGTCGACCGGCGCCTATAGCGAGACCGTCGCGATCGGCCGCATGGCGGCCGCGACCGGTACGTTCGCGACGGCCGTCGGCGGAAACGCCGTGGCGACCGGCGACCAGGCGACGGCGATCGGAACGGCTTCGAGCGCAGTCGGCACTCAGGCAACGGCGGTCGGCAACGGCGCCATCGCGAACGGCGCCACGGCGTCCGCCTTCGGTCAGGGCGCATTCGCCGTCGACCAGTCGACCGCGGTCGGGCAAGGCGCGAGCGCCACCGCGACGTTCTCGACGGCCGTGGGCAAGGGCAGCATTGCCGCAGGCGGTACGGCTCTCGGCTTCCAGGCCAATGCCGGCGCGGCCGATGCGGTCGCGCTCGGTGTCGACAGCTCGGCATCCGCGACCGGCAGCGTCGCCATTGCCCGTGCGACGGCCTCCGCCGTGAACGCGGTCGCCATCGGCGAAGGGGCGAACGCCGCCGACGCGAACTCCGTCGCGCTGGGCGCGAACGCGACCACGCGCGCCTATACGACCGTCAACAGCGTGGCGCTCAACGGCGTGACCTACAGCGGCTTCGCGGGCACGCCGGTCGGGGTGGTCAGCGTCGGCAGCGCGGGTGCCGAGCGTCAGATCGTCAACGTCGCGGCTGGCGCCATCAGCGCGACCAGCACCGATGCGGTGAACGGCTCGCAGCTCTTCTCGATCGCCAATCAGGTGTCGACGCTGACGGCGAACCTGGCCAATCTCACGACGACCGTCGGCAAGATCTCGTCGAGCGTCCCGGGCGGCACGGTGACGAACCCGACCGACACCGCGATCGGCACGAATACGTCGGTCACCGCGACGAACGGCACCGCGGTCGGCAACGGCTCGAACGTCTCGGGCGACAACGGTACGGCTGTCGGCGTCAACGCCACGGTCACCGCGACGAACGGAACGGCCATTGGCACGAATTCGAAAGTCACGGCGGCGAACGGAACGGCGATCGGCACGGGCTCGAACGTATCCGGCACGGATTCGACCGCGATCGGCACGAACAGCCGGGCCACCGCGAACAACGCGGTGGCGCTGGGCGCGAATTCGGTTGCCGATCGGGACAACACGGTGTCGATCGGTTCGCCCGGCGCCGAGCGTCAGTTGACCAACGTGGCGGACGGCACCGCGCCGACGGATGGTGTGAACGTGCGCCAGTTGAACGGTGCGATCAACTCCGTCCGCGAGGAAATGTCGAAGTACCGCAAGGACGCGAATGCGGGCACGGCCAGCGCGATCGCCATGGCGAACCTGCCGCAAGCCGTGCTGCCTGGCGAAAAGGTGGTCGCGCTCGGCGGCGGCACGTACGGCGGTCAAAGCGCAATGGCGGTCGGCCTGTCCGTCGCGACGACGAAATGGCTCGTCAAAGGCTCGGTCACGACAGCGGTGTCGGGTCACGGCTCGTTCGGCGCCGGCGCGGGCGTCGGCTACCGCTGGTAATCGGCCTGCGGCAACAACGCGTCAGGACGCAGTTCCTGACGCCGGGCGGTCAGCCATTGGCGTCACGGCGCAGATGGCTGACCGCCGTCACGTATAGAGCGACGCCGGCGGCAACTCGCCCGTCAGCGCGAACCGCCCAACGTCGCGCAGCCGGTAGTCGAGCGGATCGTGCAGCGTATGCGTGCGCGCGTTTCGCCAGAAGCGGTCGAGGCCGAGCGACGCGGCCGTCGCGCGTGCGCCGCACGCGTCGAACAGCGCTTCGCCGTTGTCGAGCGCCGCGCGCTGCGCGACGATCTTCGCTTCCGATACCGCGAGCGCGACTTCGGCGCGTTCGTCGGCCGTCAGCGCATCCTGCCGCGCCCATGCGTGCTGCAACGCGACGGCCGCGCGATCGGCCAGCGCCGCCGCGGCGATCGCACGCACACGCATGTCGCCGAAGCGCTGCAGCGTGTACGGATCGTCTTCGGCCCGCTCGACGTCCGAATGAACCCACGGGCGGCCATGCTGCCGCACGTAGTCGCGCGCCTCGGCCAGCGCGCCTTCCGCCAGACCGACGAACAGGTTGGTCAGCACGAGCTGCGACACGAGCGTGCGCAATGTCGCGCGCGGCGTCGGCGGCGCTTCCGAGCGATGCAGCACTTCGTCCGCCGCGAGCGTCACGCCGTCGAAGCGCACGCTGCCGCTGTCGGTCTGGCGCTGGCCGACCGGATCCCAGTCGTCGTTGACCGTGATTCCGGCCCGATCGGTCGGCACCACGCCGAACACGGTGCGGCCGATGGCCGGATCGTGCGCGGACACCGTCATCCGATGCGAGCCGCGCGTGCCGGAACAGAAGCCCTTCACGCCGTCGAGCCGGTAGCCGCCGTCGGGCGTCGCCGTGGCCACGAGCCGCGTGTCGAGCGGATTGACCGCGTTGCCCCACCACCAGCGCCCGTCCACCGTGCCGCGCAGGTAGCGCTCGCGCTGCGCGGCGTTGCCCCATACGTCGACGCTCACCACCTGCAGGCACTGAAAGCCGACGAGATGCGCGAGCGCGCTGTCGACCCGCGCGACCTGCCGGATCACGTCGTAGATCGCCGGCCACGCCGCTTCCTGTCCGCCGAACGCGCGCGGCACCGCGAGCGTCAGCAGGCCCGCGTCGGCGAGCCACTGCTTCTCCCGCGCGGCATGACCGCCCGCGCGGTCGCGCTCGGCGGCGCTCACGCGCAGCGCGTCGATCGCGCGGGCCAGCGCAGCGCGGTCGACGGCCGGTGTATCGGTATCCGGCGCCAGCGTCGCCGGGCCGCGTGGATCGTTCATGCGACAGCTTCCTGTTCAACGGTTTCGCCCGACAGCGGTACGAGCGCGCCGAGCCGGCGGCCGGTCAGCCGCGACAGGATCTCGCGCCGCCAGTCGTCGTAGATGGCACGATATTCGGCGATATCCGCGCCGAATACCAGTGCGGTATGCGCGTACTCGTCATGCAGATAGCCGTCGAGCCGCGCCTGGGTTTCCTCGTCGGCCGCGATCACGCGATCGATCAGCGCGTCGCGCTCGGCGGGCGCAAGCGCGTGCAGCGTGTCGAACCACCACTGGACGATCTGCACGCGATGCCATTCCTCATCCGGGCGGATCCGGTTCTCGCCGTGCTCGCGCATCGCGCTGTCGCCGATACGCCCCGTCTTGCGCTGGATCCACAGCTTCGCGAGGATGTGCAGCTCGTAATGCCATTCGAACGCGAGAAAGCCCGCGACGTCGCGCACCGCGATGTCGCCGATGCGCGCCCAGTGCGCGGCGACGAGCCGGTCGACTTCCGGCAGCGGATCGCGCCCGGTGAGTTCGGTTACGCGCTCGCGGCCGATCACCGCGTGTGCGCCGTCGTCGCCGAGCTGGCGCGACAAAATCAGCTGGAAATGCGGATCGTCGTGGAACAGCGTGTCGATCGCCTTCGCGACGACCTGCACGATGAAGAGATCGTGCGACGCCATCTTCGTGTAGTAATCGGCGACGGCGGCCCGTTCGTCGTCGTTGCGCGGCTCGCGCGGCGGCGGCGCGAGTTTGTCGGGGAAGTCCGGACGATGGCGTCGCGCCACCTCCAGAAACAGCGTTTCCTCGAATTGTCCGTTCCATTCGCGCGGCGCGCCGATGGGCAAGGTCATAGGTTTTTTCTCTCAGGATCAGGAATGAAACGAGCGGACGCTCGTGGCGTCGCTCAGGTACGCCGGGTCACGCGTCGGACCAGGCGGTCGCCCGTGATTTGCACGGCCGAGACGAGCGCGATCAGGATCACGATCACGGTCGCCATGACGGTGGTGTCGAAACGTTGATAGCCATAGCGGATCGCGAGATCGCCGAGGCCGCCCGCGCCGACGGCGCCCGCCATCGCGGTCGAGCCGATCAGCGCGACGACGGTGATCGTGAAGCCGCCGAGCATGCCGGGCAGCGCCTCCGGCAGCAGCACGTGCCATACGATGTGGCGGCGCTTCGCGCCCATCGCGAGCGCGGCCTCGATCAGCCCGCGATCGACTTCGCGCAGGCTCACTTCGGCGATTCGCGCGAAGAACGGGATCGCGGCGATCGACAGCGGCACGACGGCCGCCCACACGCCGATCGTCGTGCCGATCAGCACGCGCGTGAACGGCAGCAGCGCGACCAGCAGGATGATGAACGGCGTCGAGCGGAACACGTTGACGAGCGCGCCGAGCACCGCGTTCACGCCGCGCCGCGCGTAGATGCCGCCGGGCGCGGTGGTCACGAGGATCACCGCGAGCGGGATGCCGATCAGCGCCGCGATCGCGGCCGACGCGGCGACCATCGACAGCGTGTCGCGGATCGCGTCGAGCAGTTCGGGCCACCAGAGCTCAAACATAGCCGAGCACCTCCGCATGATTCGCATGACGGCGCGCGCGCTCGAGCAGCGCGGCGACCGCCGCGCCGTGCGCCACCGACGCGCCGGCGTCATCCGCACGCGGCGTCGCGGCGATCACGAGCCGCCCCTGCGCGTGCCCCTGGATGCTTTCGATGCCGCCGTGCAGGAACCGCACGGAGCCGCCGAGCGCCGCCGCGAGCGCGCCGACGTCCGGCTCGCCGCCGCTCTCGCCCGTATAGCGGACGTCCAGCACGATCCGGGCGCCGTCGGGCAGCGCGGATTGTTCGGGCAGCGGCCGCACGCGCGCGGCCAGTTCGGCCGGCAGATCATGCTGCAGCGTGCTCAGCAGCGCGCGCGTCGCGCCGTGGCGCGGATCGCCGAACACGCGCCACACGGGCCCCGTTTCGACGACTTCGCCCTGTTCGATCACCGCGACCGTGTCGCACACCGCGCGGATCACCTCCATCTCGTGCGTGATCAGCACGATCGTCAGACCGAGGCGGCGGTTGATGTCGGCGAGCAGCGCGAGGATCGATTGCGTGGTTTCCGGATCGAGCGCCGACGTCGCTTCGTCGCACAGCAGCACCTCCGGATCGTGCACGAGCGCCCGCGCGATGCCGACGCGCTGCTTCTGCCCGCCCGACAGGCTCGCCGGATACGCGTCGCGCTTCGCGGCGAGGCCGACGAGATCGAGCAGCGCGTCGACCTTGCGCACGCGCTCGGCCTTCGGCACGCCGGCGATCTTCAGCGGCAGCGCGACGTTCTCGAACACCGTCTTCGCGGACAGCAAGTTGAAATGCTGGAACACCATGCCGGTGCGGCGCCGCAACGCGACGAGGCCGTCCTCGTCGAGCGCGCCGACGTCGACGCCCTGCACGCGCACGCGGCCTGAGCTCGGCCGTTCGAGGCCGTTCAGGAGCCGCAGCAGCGTCGACTTGCCGGCGCCGCTGCGGCCGATGATCCCGAACACCTCGCCGCGCCGCACGTCGAGCGTCACGTCGCGCAGCGCGGCGGCCTGGCCGCGCGGCGTCGCGAATACCTTGCCGACCTGCTCCAGCGACACGGCCGCGCCGTCGGCCGGCGTCACCGCTTCGTCATGCGCCGCCGCACCGCCGCCTGCCCCGGCCCGCACGGCCGACGCCTCGATGAAACCCAGCGTATCGAACAATTGCGTCATCGCTTCGCTCCGTCACGTTAAGGCATGCGCGGGATGCGCGGGTTCGGCCACGGCCGCCGGCCGATGCCGCGCGCCGGTGTGCCAGGCGGGCAGGCGCGGGCCCGCGCCGAACAGCTTCTCGCGCAGCGTCGGCGCGGGATCGTAGTCTTCCTTGTAGACGCCGCGATTCTGCAGCTCGGGCACGACCCAGTCGACGAAATCCTCGAACGACTCGGGCATCACGGTGCGCGTCAGGTTGAAGCCGTCGATGCCGGTCTCGTCGATCCACGACTGCAGCTCGTCCGCGACCTGCGACGGCGAACCGACGATCGGCGCGTAGCGGCCGCCGAGCGACATCTGTTCAAGCATCCGGCGCACGGTCCACGTGCCGGTCGTGCTCTTGCGCGAGATCGCGTCGACGGCCGACTGGATCGAATCGGTCTTCACGTACGAGATCGGCTCGTCGAGGCCGTACTTCGCGAAGTCGATGCCGGTCGAGCTCGCGAAATGCGCGAGGCCGGCTTCCGGGCTCGCGTAGCGCCGGTATTCGTCGAACTTTTCGCGAGCGAGCAATTCGGTCTCGGCCGTCACGACGCTCACGCCGGCAAAGATCCTGATCGACGCCGGGTCGCGCCCCTGCCGTGCGGCGGCCGCGCGAATGTCGAGCGCCGCCGCGCGCGCCGCGGCCTTGCTCTGCCCGTTCACGAACACGCATTCCGCGTGACGGCCCGCGAACTCGACGCCGCGCGCGGACGAGCCGGCCTGGTACAGCACCGGCGTGCGCTGCAGCGACGGTTCGCTCAGATGAATCGCATCGATCGAATAGAACGGCCCGTCGTGCTTCACGCGCCGCACCTTGCCCGGCTGCGCGAACACGCGCGCCTGCGCGTCGCGGATCACCGCGTCGTCGTCCCAGCTCTGTTCCCACAGCTTGTAGACGACGTCCATGTAGTCGTCGGCGCGCTCGTAGCGGTCGTCGTGGCCGATTTGCTGCGCGAGGCCCATCCCGCGCGCGGCGCTGTCGAGGTAGCCGGTGACGATGTTCCAGCCCACGCGCCCTTTCGTCAGATGATCGAGCGTCGACATGCGGCGCGCGAACAGGTACGGCGGCTCATAGGTCAGGTTCGCGGTCACGCCGAAGCCGAGATGCCGCGTGACCTGCGCCATCGCCGGCACGAGCAGCAGCGGATCGTTGACGGGCACCTGCACCGACTCGCGCAGCGCGGCGTCCGGCCCGCCGCCGAACACGTCGTACACGCCGACGATGTCCGCGAGAAAGATTCCGTCGAACTTGCCGCGCTCCAGCGTCCTCGCGAGATCGGCCCAGTAGTCGAGATCGGTGTAGTGCGCGGAGCGGTCGCGCGGATGCGTCCACAGCCCGTGGTTGATGTGCCCGACGCAGTTCATGTTGAACGCGTTGAGCAGGATCTTCTTGCGGTTCGCCGTCGTCATGCCGCCTCCGTCACCATGCGATCGCGTACAGCGAGCCGAACGCGTTGTCGAGCGCACGGCGCACGGCCGGCGAATGCTGGTAGATCGAGATGAACTTGCGGATGCGCGCGTCGTTCGCGCTCTCGGGCCGCACGACCCACTGGATCGCGAAGTTCTTGTTCTCGGTGCCGTCGAACAGCAGCGCGCTGTTCGGGTCGGTCGTGCCGGCGAGCTTGATGAAGCTCGGGTAGCCCTGCGCGAGATCGACGTCATCGAGCGAACGCGCGAGCTGCGACGCTTCGAGCGCGATGATCTTCAGGTGCTTCGGGTTGGCGACGATGTCGTGCGTCGTCGCGCGGTAGTCGGCGCCCGGCTTCAGCGTGATGAGCCCCGCGCGCTGCAGCAGCAACAGCCCGCGCCCGCCGTTGACCGGATCGTTCGCGATCGCGACGCGCGCGCCGTCCTTCAGCTCGGCGAAGCTTTTCACCTTCTTCGAATAGAGGCCGATCTTCATGATCGTGCCGGGGGCGATCGAGATGAAGTTGTAGCCGCCCTGCTTCTTCGCGTTCTCGAGAAACGGGATGTACTGGAAGTAGTTGACGTCGATGTCCTTGTTCGCGAGCGCCGCGTTCGGCGTATTCCAGTCGGTGAATTCGACGATCTTCACGTCGAGGCCCTGCTCCTTCGCCTCCTTCGCGGCGATCTTCAGCGCCTCGATCTGCGGGCTGGTCGAGATGCCCACCTTCAGCGGCGCGGTATCGGCGCGCGCGCCGTTCAGCAGCACGACGCCGAGCAGCGCGGCCGTCAGCAGGCGGGCCAGGCTGGCCACACGGCCGGCGGAAAAGCGGGCGGAAAACACGGGATGCAGCATGGGAACCACTCTCCTGTCCAAAGACGGTATCGACGGATGAGCGACGCCGCGGCGAACGCGCGGGCGTTCTCCGGACAGTCGTCGTCGCATCGGAAAAAGATCAGCCGATGATAGAGAGCGGCGGGTGGGCGGTCTACGAAGCGATTGTGCGAAGAAAATCGCGCGCGGCGATATGGCGGGCGGCGGCCCGGGCGGCTGGCGTGGCCGGCCGCCCGGGCCGCCGCCAGGCCGAAATCTCGGCCTGAGCGCCGCGCCGATTCCGAATTCTCGGCCAGCCTGTCTGGAAAACCCTTTCCGCAGACGAAACGAATCCCTTATGAATCAATGCATTAAAAATATTCCGGCAGGCCGGAATACTGGCACGGGGGTTGCGTAATAGACGGCACACGATGCCGCGAAGCAATGCAGGCATTCCAAACATCAGGAGACACGTCTTGCAGACCTCTATCCACACCCCGTCCCATCCGGAACCGATTGCCGCCGCCGGTCCCGCCACGCGTGAACGCTTCTGGCCGGAAGGCTGGTGGAAGCTGATGGAAATCCGCATCGGCATCATTCCGCTGCCGATCTACGTGATCCTGTTCGGGCTGATCGTCGGCTTCGCGGTGACGGGCAAGGTGCCCGGCGAGATCTCGATGGCGATCGCGGTGCTCGCGTTCTTCGGCTTCACCTGCGCCGAACTCGGCAAGCGCCTGCCGCTGCTGCGCAACATCGGCGCGGCCGCGATCTTCGCGACCTTCGTGCCGTCGGCGCTCACGTACTACCACGTGCTGCCGAAGCCGGTGCTGAACCTCACGGTCGAATTCACGAAGTCGACCAACTTCCTGTACCTGTTCATCGCGTCGATCATCGTCGGCAGCATCCTGAGCATGGATCGCCGCGTGCTGATCCAGGGCTTCGTGAAGATCTTCGTTCCGCTCGCCGCCGGGTCGGTCGCCGCGGCGATCGTCGGCACGGCCGTCGGCACCGCGCTCGGCCTCGGCGCGCGCCACACGCTGCTGTACATCGTCGTGCCGATCATGGCGGGCGGCGTCGGCGAAGGCGCGATTCCGCTGTCGATCGGCTATTCGGAACTGATGCACCTGCCGCAAGGCGAGATGTTCGCGATGGTGCTCCCGTCGGTGATGCTCGGCAGCCTGACCGCGATCATCCTGTCGGGCGCGCTCGACATGCTCGGCAAGCGCCTGCCGCATCTCACCGGCAATGGCCGCCTGCAGGTCGGCGAAAGCGGCGACATGACGCCGGAGAACGAGGAGATCCGCGGCCACGTCGACGTCACGCACATCGCGGGCGCCGGCATCACCGCGATCACGCTGTATCTCGTCGGCCTGATGGCGCACAAGCTGTTCGGCCTGCCCGCGCCGGTCGCGATGCTGTTCCTCGCGGTGCTGGTGAAGCTCGCGCGCGCGGTGTCGCCGCCGCTGCAGGAAGGCGCGTTCGTCGTCTACAAGTTCTTCTCGACCGCCGTCACGTATCCGCTGCTGTTCGCGATCGGCGTCGCGATGACGCCGTGGGACAAGCTGACCGCCGCGTTCACGATCGTCAACGTGGTCACGATCGTGTCGACCGTCGCGACGCTGATGGGCACCGGTTTCGTGGTCGGCCGCCTGCTGAAGATGTACCCTATCGACACCGCAATCGTGAACGCCTGCCACAGCGGGCAAGGCGGCACCGGCGACGTCGCGATCCTGACCGCCGCGAACCGGATGCAGCTGATGCCGTTCGCGCAGATCGCCACCCGCATCGGCGGCGCGATCGTCGTCACGGTCACGCTGATCCTGGTCGCGCACTTCGGATAACGCGCGGCCGCGCGCACCGTCGCGCCGGCTGCTTCGCACGCGCCGCCGCCGGCCCCTGCCGGCGCGCGGCGCGTGTCGTTCGGGGAGGGCCGGTTGCGGAGGGCCGGTGGCGGACGGCCGGTGGCGGACGGCCGGTGGCGGACGGCCGGTGGCGGACGGCCGGTTGCGGAGGGCCGGTGGCGGACGACCGGTAGCGGGCTTCGATGAGGACGAACGTGCAGAAGAGCTTCAAGGGAATCCCGTGGTGGGGCTGGGCTTCGGCCGCGGTGCTGTACGTCGGCGTGGCCGGCGCGGCCGTCGATTTCGCGTGGGAACGCGCGATCGACGCGCTCGAGGAGGCCGGCGCGCACCGGCTCGACCTGTATGCGTCGAGCCTGAAAAGCGAGCTCGGCCGCTTCGAGATCCTGCCCGGCCTGGTCGCGCGGCAGGACGGCGTGCGGGCAATGCTGAAAGCCGCGCCGAACGATGCGCCCGAACTCGTGCATGCGGTGAACACCTACCTCGAAGCCGTGAACCGCGACGCGGGCAGCGGCGCGGTCGACGTGATCGATCTGCAAGGCGACGTGATCGCCGCGAGCAACTGGAACGAGACGATCAGTTTCGTCGGCACCAACGTGTCGTACCGGCCGTATTTCAAGGACGCGCTCGCGCGCGGCAGCGGCCGCTTCTTCGGCATCGGCACCAACACCGGCGTGCCGGGCGTCTACTTCGCGAGCGCGGTGCGCAGCGACGGCGCGCCGATCGGCGTCGCCGCCGTGAAGATCAGCGTCGACCCGCTCGAATCGGCGTGGCGTGCGCCGGGCGTCGCCGCGATGGTCGTCGACAGCAACGGCGTGGTCGTGATCTCGACCGAGCCCGCGTGGAAATTCACCGCGCTGCGCCCGATCACCGCGCAGCAGCAGCGCGACATCCAGGCGTCGCGCCAGTACGCGGGCCGCACCGTCGACGCACTGCCCTATCGCCGCATCGGCGACCACGGCTCGGCCGCGTGGTTCGGCACCTTCCCCGATCCGCGCCACGCCGGCCGCACCACGCGCTATCTCGTGATGTCGCGCCCCGCGCCGCAGGCCGGCGATTCGCTGATGGTGCTGCTCGACATCGCGAGCGCGCGGCGCCAGCAGCAGACGGCGTTCGTGTTCGTCACCGGCGCGTTCCTGATCGTCGCGCTGCTGGTCGGCTATGCGATCCAGCGGCGCCGGGCGATCCTCGCGCGGCTGAGCGCGCAGGACGCGCTGCGCCGCGCGAACGACCGGCTCGAGCTGACCGTCGCGCAGCGCACGGCCGCGCTGACGGCCGCGAACGAGCGGATGCAGCGCGAGATCGACGAGCGCGAGCGCACCGAACAGCGGTTGCGCGCGTCGCAACAGGAAGTCGTGCACGCGGGCAAGCTCGCGGTGCTCGGGCAGATGGCCGCCGGACTCACGCACGAGCTGAACCAGCCGCTCGTCGCGATCCGCACGCTGTGCGACAACGCGCGCACGTTCTTCGAGCGCGGCCAGCCGGCGCCGGCGCTCGCGAATCTCGAACGGGTCGGCAAGCTGGTCGACGGCATGGCCGTGCTTACCGGCGAGCTGAAGACCTTCGCGCGCAAGCCCGACTACGAGCGCGTCGCGGTGTCGCTGAACGAGGCCGTCGCGCATGCGCGGCTCATCTACGACGCGCGCATTCGCGACGAAGGCGTGCGGCTCGACGTCAACATCGCGCCCGGCACGACGGTGTCCGCGGAATCGAGCCAGCTGCAGCAGGTGATCGTGAACCTGCTCGGCAATGCGCTCGACGCGGTGCACGACGCACCGGTGCGCCGCATCGTCATCGAGGCGGCCGAAGTGGACGATGCGGATGGCGCCGGCCGCGTGCGTTTCACGGTGGCCGACAGCGGCGCCGGCATCGCGCCCGACGTGCTGCCGCACCTGTTCGAGCCGTTCGTCACGACCAAGCCGCGCGGCCAGGGCCTCGGGCTCGGCCTCGCGATCACGTCGCGCATCGTCGAGGCATTCGGCGCGCGGATCGCCGCGACGAACCGCGACGAAGGCGGCGCGCAGTTCACCATCGAATTCGCGGCGGCGACGCCGCAACAGAGGACAGAGCATGGAAGATGAGATTCGGGTGCTGGTCGTCGAGGACGATGAAAACGTCCGGATCGGCGTCGAGCAGGCTGTCGCGCTCGCAGGGTTCCCGGTCGACGCGTTCGCGTCGGCCGCCGACGCGCTCGCGCACGTCGCGCCCGGTGCGCCGGTGGTGATCGTGTCGGACGTGCGGATGCCGGGCATCGACGGGCTGCAGTTGCTCGATCGCGTGATGGCCATCGATGCGCAGATTCCGGTCGTGCTGATCAGCGGCCACGCGGACATCTCGACGGCCGTCGGCGCGATGCAGGTCGGCGCGTACGACTTCATCGAGAAGCCGTTTTCGTCGGACGTGATCGCCGGGCGCGTCGCGCGCGCGGTCGAGAAGCGCCGCCTGACGCTCGAAGTGCAGGGGCTGCGCGCGGCGCTGAACAACTGGCAGGGCATCGAGGCGTTCGTGCTCGGCAAGTCGCCCGCGATGGCCGACGTGCGCAAGAAGATCCTGCGCCTCGCCGATACGTCGGTGTCGGTGCTGATCACCGGCGAGACGGGCACCGGCAAGGAGCTGATCGCGCGCAGCCTGCACGACTTCGGCGCCCGGCGCGACGCCCATTTCGTCGCGCTGAACTGCGGCGGCCTGCCCGAGCAGGTGTTCGAGAGCGAGCTGTTCGGCCACGAGGCCGGTGCGTTCACCGGCGCGATCAAGAAGCGCATCGGCAAGATCGAATGGGCGGATGGCGGCACGCTGTTCCTCGACGAGATCGAGACGATGCCGATCGCACTGCAGATCAAGATGCTGCGCGTGCTGCAGGAGCGCGTGGTCGAGCGGCTCGGCGCGAACGACCTGATTCCGGTCGACTGCCGCGTGGTGGCCGCGTCGAAGGCAGATCTCGCCGAACTCGCGGCCGACGGGCGTTTTCGCGCGGATCTGCTGTATCGCCTCAACGTCGCGCAGATCGAGCTGCCGCCGCTGCGCGAGCGGCGCGAGGACGTGCCGCTGCTGTTCGAGCATTTCGTGCTCGCGGCCGCGCGGCGCTTCGGCCAGCCGGCGCCGGTGGTCACCGCCGCGCAGGTATCCGAACTGATGACGCACGCGTGGCCCGGCAACGTGCGCGAGCTGCAGAACGTGGCCGACCGCTTCGTGCTCGGGCTGACCGGCGACAGCCTGCTGTCGTCCGGCGAGGCGCCGGCCGTGGGCAGCACGCTCGCGGAACAGCTCGCGTATTTCGAGCGGATGCTGATCGAGGACATGCTGCGGCGTCACAACGGCAATGTCGCGGACGCGAGCGAGGCGCTCGGCATGCCGAAGAAGACGCTCTATCACAAGCTGCGCCACCTGCGGATTCCCGCGCGCGGCGACGCGGCGGCCGACGGCGGCGAATGACGCGAACGAGGACACGTACTCCGGCATGGATCGCATCGACATCACCGAACACGGCCGCGTCAATGGCCACTTGATCCGCGGCGTCACGCGCGCGCGGAAAACCTTCCGCCCGAGCGACTGGCCCGAGCGCCTGGCGGGCGTCATCACGCTGTTCGTCGGCGAACGGCGGCCCGGCTATCCGTGCGCGCTGTCGCGGCTCGCGATGCCCGTCGTCGACGGCGGCGTCAAATGCCTTTTCGTGTCGGACGAATTGCGCGCCGTGTGCGCCGATGCGTTCGAGTTCGCGATGCAGTTCGCGGCCGACAATGATTTGCCGGTCGAGCTTCAAACCGCGCCGGCGCTGGCGGTGCGGTGACGCGCGGTCGCGTTTGGTGGCCTACTCCTCTGCGGCGAAAAGTGCTTCGAACGCGTTTTGGCACAACTGATGCATGCTTGAGCGCAATTCTTTCGTCATAAATTTGCAGCGTCCGAACCGCCAAGTCACGGATGCGCGGGTTCGATCCATCCTAACGTGGCCATGTGAAATCACTCGGCCACGTTAGGGCTCCCTTACGCATGCCCCATGCGCCCGAAATCCCATGCCGCTTCAAGGCGCCGTGACGTCATGCGGTTCGCCGTCGATAGACGCCCACTCGAACCGTATGCATATAGGGACTGATTAAAGGTCGGCCGCAGCCGTGATCGCAGGACCTGCCCGACAAGGGTTTCCCGCCGAGCCATCAATAAAATTGATCGTCACGATGAAAATTATGCGTTTTCCTTGCAGGTCGCCGTGATGCATAGTTGCGTCGTGTTGACGCACCTTTGAGTCTTTCAGCCATGAACATGCGAATCGAGCCGTCCGTGCTCGCGAACCCCGACCTGCAATTTGCGACGCTTTCGTCAGGCATCAGCCTGCCGTATGTCGAGCGGGGCGGCGGTGCGCCGATGGTGTTCGTGCATGGCTCGCTGTGCGACTACCGCTACTGGGATCCGCAACTCGCGGCGCTATCGGCCCACTACCGCTGCATCGCGCCGAGCCTCAGCCACTACTGGCCGGCCGTCGAAGCGGGCATCCAGGACGAGTTCAGCTGGCAGAACCACGTCGACGAGCTCGCCGAATTCATCGACGCGCTCGATCTCGGCCCCGTACATCTGGTCGGCCATTCGCGCGGCGGCAGTGTCGCGTTCAACGTCGCGCGCCAGCATCCGCACCTCGTCGAGTCGCTGACGCTCGCCGATCCGGGCGGCCCGCTCCAGCAGCCGGGCGTGCGCGAAGCCGCGCTGCCGGCCGCCGCGATCGCACTGCGCACGAAGGCCGTGAACCTGATCGAGCAGGGCGAAGTCGAAGCCGGCCTCGAGATGTTCGTCGATTCGGTAAGCCTGCCCGGCGCATGGAAGAAGAGCACGTCGCGCTTTCGCACGATGGCGATCGACAATGCGAGCACGCTGCCGAAGCAGTTGCGCGACCCGCTGCCCGCGTATTCGCAGCACACGGCTGGCGACATCGCATGCCGCACGCTGCTGATCGACGGCCAGCGCAGCCCGAAGATGTTCCGCCACAACGTCGACACGCTGTCGCAGTGGATCGGCCATGCGCAACGGCAGACCGTCGCCGGCGCATCGCACGGGATGAACGCCGCGAGCCCTGCGGTGTTCAACCGTTACGTGCACGAGTTCGTCGCCGCGTAATGCCGCGGGCGGCGTGCGCGCCGCCTGTCTTCCTCTCTCTTGCAGCAGCGAAACGGCGCGGGTGTCCGCATCGTTTCGCATCCCTCTGCATCCGTCTACATTACGCCGCCGGCGCCGCCTTGCGCGTCACCGCATCCGGCAAACCGAACACGCTGTCGAACGCCCAGTTGTACGCGAACGTGAAGATCGGGAAGAACACGATCAGCACTGCGTCATACAGGAACGCTTGCCATAACGACACGTCGAGCCACCACGCGATCAGCGGAATCAGGAACGTCACGAGCGCGACCTGGAACCCGATCGCATGCACGACACGTCGCCCGACGGTGCGCGTCGTTTCCGCGCGCCGCCGCTCCCATGCCTCGAAGCCGAGGTTGTACAGAAAATTGACGGTGACGCCCGTCGTCGAGATCATCACGCCGAGCACGCCGCTCGTCGCCGCGCTCGCGCCGCTCAGCATGCCGAGCACCGACGACGCGACGAGGATGCCGAGCACCTCGAACATCACGACGTAGACTATGCGTCTCTTCCATCCTTGCATGACCGACCACCTTCATATCGAACAAGGTGGCGAGACTACAGCGGGCACTTCGTCCGCAAAAGTCAGGTCGTTTCAATTTTTCTGACAGGAGCGGGCGGACCATGCTGACCAGCGATCACATCGACATGCTGCTGACCGTCATCGACAAAGGCTCGTTCTCGGCGGCCGCGCGTGCGCTCGGCCGCACGCCGTCGGCGGTCAGCATGGCGATCGCGAACCTCGAGGCCGAGCTCGATCTCGTGCTGTTCGACCGCGGCTCGCGCGAGCCGACGCCGACCGCCGCGATGGCCGCGCTGCTGCCCGACGCGCGCGCGATCGCCGAACGGCTGCATGCGCTGCGTGCGCATGCGCAGCACTTGTCGGAAGGCGTCGAGGATTCGCTGCGGCTCGGGCTCGCCGCCGAAATCGACGGCGCGCCGATTGCGCGCGCGCTGACGGCCGTGGCCGCGAAATATCCGGCGCTCGCGGTCAGCGTCGTCACGGCGCCGCAGGACGCGATCGTCGACGCGCTGCATCGTGGCGCCGTCGATCTTTGCGTCGCGTACGGCGGACTCGATCTGCATCCGCAGGAACAGATTCACGCGCTGTGGACCGAGACGCTGATCGCGGTCGCCGCGCCCGGCCATCCGGCGATTGCCGAAGCCGCGCATCCGGAGGCGATCGAGCGATTGTCCGGGTTCCGGCAGATCGTGATCGCCGATCCGGAGCGGCCGCTCACCGACGTGCGGCCGCTGATCGGCAACCGCACGTGGAAGGTGACCGACATGGCGACCGCGATCGCGCTCGTGAAGGCCGGTCATGGCTGGGCGAATTTGCCGGAGTCGGTCATCGGCCGGTATGTGGCCGACGGCGAACTCGCGTCGCTCGTGTTCGCGAACATTCGCAACGGGCTGCCGTTGCCTGTGTATTTGCGGCGACCGAAACATATGGGGCTCGGCAAGGCGGCAAGCGCGCTGGTGCGGGCGCTGCGGGCCGAACGCGCGGAGATGTTAGCGCCGCCGCAGCCGTCGGAAGGTGCCGAGTGAGATTGACCGTTAGTTGCGGCACGCGGTGCGGTAAAAAGGTTCTTCGGAAATTTCCGTGGACGTCGCCTTCCGACCCGCTGCAGCCATCGGATGCCCCGGCAACTCGACGGCAACGTTCAGTGCCAGGCTGACCTTCGAATGTCCAACTGCATGCACCGGCGAAGGTCCTCAGACAGTAGCACTGACGGGCCGTTACTCCGCGCTTGGGTAACGGACTGCGCAAGCGGGCGCCCCGGGCTGCCCTTTACTCTCTTGACGCGGCGTCAGGAGCCGTTCAAGCAGATCGGGGCTGTCTAATTGCGCAATCCACCAGTTCAAAGCGTTCCCTACCTTGTCCTCGCGCCAAGCGAGGTAGCCATTCGTGAACTCGCGCACACCCACAATGCGGCGCGCGACCAGCCTGCCTTCGTGTATCGGTTCTTTCGCTACGAAATCGGGCAGCATCCCGACAGCGATACCTTCGCACAGTGCTTGCAGTTTGGCTGCGAGCGTCGGCACGATGATCAGCGGCTGTCCGTCACGGGTGGCCACGGATTGCGGTTGCAGTTCGCGAGAAGTGTCACTGATGACAACACCTCGATATCTTGCGATCGTTTCGCTCTCCAACGGCTCGGGCATGCGGGCGAGTGGATGGTCCGGTGCCACGACAAAAACGTGCCGGAGGGTTCCGATTGGCCGGGCCGCGATGTTGGCCGCATGCGGCGGCTCGCCGAACGCCCCGATCGCGAGATCGGCACGCCGCGTAACCAGGGCATCCCACACGCCCCCAAGCACCTCGGTGGAAAGACTTAGCTGGGTATTCATCTCCAGGCCGTAGAAGGCATGGACATACGGCCATAAGGACTGGATGGGCAAGATTGCATCGACGCATAGTCGAAGCTCCGATTCCCAACTGTCTCGAATGCCTTTTGCTTTGGCCTCCAGGTGTCGAGCGGCGTCTAAAAGACGACGCCCATCTTCCACAACAGCACGACCCGCTTCCGTGAGTCTCGCCCGTCTGCCGCCGCGATCGAACAGCTCGACCTCCAGGTCACTTTCCAGCTTTTGCACAAGGTAAGTGAGCGTCGACGGAACTCTATGCAACAACTCGGCCGCCTCGGCGAATGTACCGGTCCGGTCGATTGCATCCAACACTTCGAGAATTTCGAATGACAGCTTGGTCGTCATACAGCAGATACTTCTATTGTTCACAGGATTCACCGCGACGGCCGAGCGGCTTTGCCGCAGCAACGCATCCATGCGGTTGCCCAACCTTTCGGGACTCGCTCGGATGCTGATCAGATGGACAAAGGCGATGTCGTCCCTGAACCGGATACATCTCCCGCATGCTCTCGTTGACGAAGCCTCCGGCCACGCAATGGTCATTGCGGCAAGAGTCTAAGGGACGCGCTGCTGTTTGTCTGCTCGTGGCGTGACGCACAGTTAGCGCATGATTCTGCTCGCGTCAATTTAGTTTCGCGCGAACGAGAGGAGACGCATCGTGCCCGCATCTTCGAGCGTCAGCCGGCGCGAAGGTCAACAGACGTGGCATATGACGCGTTTGCTAGATGCGGCGTTCGGCATGGCGACGACAACGGCCATTCAGCTTGCCGCGGCGAGTGTCCCTTCCTGGCCGATCGCCGACGTTCCTCCACGGAAATTTGGATGACCCATAAAAAACCCGGTCCGCGTTGCCACGGACCGGGGTTCGTCGTTCGACCACTTGCTTGAGCAGCCCGCCCGTCAAGGGCCGCAGCGTCAGCGCCCAGCCACTTCCGCCTTGCCGGCCCCCGCATCGCCGATCGCCGTCGGCGCCGCGCCCCACCCGCCGCCGAGCGCACGAATGAGATTGACGGTCGACACCGCCTGCGCCCCCGTCAACTGGTTCGCCTGCAACTGAGACTGCAACACCGACCGCTCGCTGTCGATCACGTCGAGATACGCGACCTCCCCTTCCTGATACTGCGTCCGCGACAGCGTCGCCGCACGGCGCGAAGCATTGACGGCCGCATTCTGCGCGCGAATCTGGTCGTCGAGCAGGCGCAGATCGGCGAGATTGTCCTCGACCTCGCGGAACGCGACGAGCACCTGCTGCCGGTAGTTCGCGACCTGTTCGTCGTACTGCGCGCGCGCCTGCTGCACGCCGGCCGCACGGCGCCCGCCGTCGAACAGCGGCAGCGTCAGCGCGGTGCCGGCGAACGGCCCGAGCAGGAACGTGCGGCTCGACCACAGGAACAGGTTGCCGAGCGTCGATGCTTCATACCCGAACGACCCGGTAATGTCGAGCTTCGGGAAGTACGCCGACTTCGCCAGCCCGATCCGCGCATTCGCGGCCGCCATCGCGCGCTCGGCCGCCGCCACGTCCGGGCGGCGTTCGAGCAGCGCGGACGGCAGGCCCGGCGGTATCTTCACCGCGACCGGCACGATCGGCGTTTCCTTGAACGCGAAATCCGCCGGCGCCTTGCCGAGCAGAATGGCCAACGCATGCTCGGACGCCGCGCGCCGGCGCGCGACGCCGACCGCATCGGCCTGCGCGCTGGCCAGCTCGTTCTTCGCGCGCGACACGTCGAGTTCGCTGATGTCGCCTTCGTTGAAGCGGCGCTGCACCAGCTTCAGCGCCTGCTCGCGCAGCTCGACCGTGCGGCGGTACAGGTCCTGATCCGAATCGAGCTGGCGCAGTTCGAAGTAGTTCTGCGCGACGTCGGCCTGCAGCGCGAGCTGCACCGAGCGGAACAGCGCCTCGCTCTGCGCCTGGTCGGCACGCGACGCCTCGACGTTGCGGCCGACGCGGCCGAACAGATCGGCTTCGTACGACACCGTGCCCTGCGCGCGCCACAGCGTCGCGTTGGTCGGGCCCGTACCTTGCGGCTGGAACTGCGACGCCGACGACAGCCCCTCACGCGTCGGCCCGAACCCGGCGCCGACCTGCGGGAACCATTGCGAGCGCGCCGAACGCGTCGCCGCACGCGCTTCCTCGACTCGCGCCGCCGCGGCCTTCAGGTTCTGGTTCGCGGCGAGCGCCTGCGCCTCGAGCGAATCGAGCACCGGGTCGCCGAACACCTTCCACCATTCGCCGCGATGTTCGCCATCCGACGGCTCGGCCGTCTTCCACGTGCCGGCCTGCTCGCCGGCGGCGAGGGTCGGCGCTTCCTTGAACGCGGCGGGCGCCGCCGCGTCCGGACGCTTGTAGTCGGGGCCCACCGCGCACGCGGCGAGCAGCGTCGCGAGCAGGGTGCTCGCGGCCGCCACCTTCGCGAAGCGCATCAGGCCGTTCGTGTTGTGCAAGTTATTCATTTTCTGGTCCTCAAGCATCGGGCGCCGGCACGCCGTACCCCGCCGAATCCTTGCCGGCGACGTGGATCTTGCCGCCCGCGAGCGTACGCAGCACGACGTAGAACACCGGCGTCAGCATCAGCCCGAACAGCGTCACGCCGAGCATCCCGAAGAACACCGCGACACCCATCGCATGGCGCATTTCCGAACCGGCGCCGGTCGACGTGACGAGCGGCACCACACCCATGATGAAGGCGATCGACGTCATCAAAATCGGGCGCAGCCGCAGCCGGCTCGCCTCGATCGCGGCCTCGAGCGGCGTCCTGCCGTCGTGTTCGAGCTCGCGCGCGAATTCGACGATCAGGATCGCGTTCTTCGCCGACAGCCCCACCAGCACCATCAGGCCGATCTGCGTGAAGATGTTGTTGTCGCCCTGCGTGAGCCACACGCCCGTCAGCGCCGACAGAATGCTCATCGGCACGATCAGGATCACCGCGAGCGGCAGCGTCAGGCTTTCATACAGCGCGGCGAGCACGAGGAACACGAGCAGCACGCTGATCGGGAACACATACATCGCCGAATCGCCCGCAAGGATCTGCTGGTACGTGAGGTCGGTCCACTCGAAGCGCACGCCGCGCGGCAGCGTCTCGTGCGCGATGCGCTCGACCGCGGCCTGCGCCTGGCCCGACGAGAAGCCGGGTGCCGGGCCGCCGTTGATGTCGGCCGCCGTGTAGCCGTTGTAGCGCACGACCATTTCCGGGCCGAACGTCGGCGTCACCGTGACGAGCGACGACAGCGGCACCATTTCGCCCTTGTCGTTGCGCGTCTTCAACTGCAGGATGTCGTCCGCGCGCTGGCGGAACGGCGCATCGGCCTGCACGCGCACCTGGTACACGCGCCCGAAGCGGTTGAAGTCGTTCACGTACAGCGAACCGAGATACACCTGCATCGTGTTGAACACGTCGGTCACCGGCACGCCGAGCTGCTTCGCCTTCACGCGGTCGAGATCGACGTTGAGCTGCGGCACGTTGATCTGGTAGCTCGTGAACAGCGGGCCGAGTTCAGGCGCCTGCTGCGCGCGCTTGATGAAGTCGTTGGTCGCATCCGACAGCTTCGCATAGCCCACCGCGCCGCGATCCTCGATCTGCATCTTGAACCCGCCGAGCGTGCCGAGGCCGAGCACCGGCGGCGGCGGGAACACCGCGACGAACGAATCCTTCATCGCGCCGTATTTCTGGTTCAGCGCACCCGCGATCGCGCCGGCCGACAGCGCCTTGCCATGCCGCTCCGAGAACGGCTTGAGCGTGACGAACACGATGCCCGCGCTCGAGCTGTTCGTGAAGCCGTTCACCGACAGCCCCGGGAACGCGACCGCGCTCTCGACGCCCGGCTGCTTCAGCGCGATCGAACCCATGTCGCGGATCACCTTCTCGGTGCGGTCGAGCGATGCACCGTTCGGCAACTGCGCGAACGCGATCAGGTATTCCTTGTCCTGCGCGGGCACGAAGCCGCCCGGCACGACCTTCGACACGAGCACGGTCGCGCCCACCAGCACGAGGTACACGCCGAGCATCAGCGTCTTGCGCGACAGCACGCCGCGCACGCCGCGGCCGTAGTTCTCCGCGCCGCGATGGAACACCTTGTTGAAGCGGCGGAAGAAGCCGCCGAGCACGCGGTTCATCACGCGCGTGAGCCAGTCTTCCTTGTCGCCGTGCCCCTTCAGCAGGATCGCGGACAGCGCCGGCGACAGCGTCAGCGAGTTGAACGCCGAGATCACCGTCGAGATCGCGATGGTCATCGCGAACTGCTTGTAGAACTGGCCGGTCAGGCCCGACATGAACGCGAGCGGCACGAACACGGCGACGAGCGTCAGCGCGATCGCGATGATCGGCCCGCTCACTTCCTGCATCGCCTTGTAGGTCGCCTGCCGCGCGTTCATCCCGCCCTCGATGTTGCGCTCGACGTTCTCGACGACGACGATCGCATCGTCGACCACGATCCCGATCGCGAGCACCATCCCGAACAGCGACAACGCGTTGATCGAATACCCGAACGCCAGTAGCAGCGAGAACGTGCCGATGATCGACACCGGCACCGCGATCAGCGGAATCAGCGACGCGCGCCAGGTCTGCAGGAACACGATCACGACGATCACGACCAGCGCGATCGCTTCGAGCAGCGTGTGCACGACGGCCTTGATCGACGAACGCACGAACTGCGTCGGGTCATAGACGATCTTGTAGTCGACGCCGGCCGGCATGTCCTGCTTCAGCTCGGCCATCGTCTTGCGCACCTCGTCCGAGATCTGCAGCGAGTTCGCGCCCGGCGACTGGTTGATCGCCATCGCGACGGCCGGCTTGTTGTCGAGCAGCGAGCGCAGCCCGTATTCGGACGCGTCGAGCTGGATTCGCGCGATGTCGCGCAGGTGCGTGACGCCGCCGTCCGGCGTCGTCTTCACGACGATGTCGCCGAACTCGTCTTCCGTCTGCAGACGGCCGCGCGCGTTCACCGACAGTTGCAGCGGCGTGCCGGGCAGCGACGGCGACGCGCCGATCACGCCGGCCGCGACCTGCACGTTCTGCTCGCGGATCGCCTGCACGACGTCCTCGGCCGACAGCCCGCGCTGCGCGACCTTCTGCGGATCGAGCCACACGCGCATCGCGTAGTCGCCCGAACCCCACAGCTGCACCTGACCGACGCCCTGGATCCGCGACAGCCGATCCTTCACGTTGATCAGCGCGTAGTTGCGCAGGTAGGTCATGTCGTAGCGGTTGTCCGGCGAGATCAGGTGGACCACCATCGTCAGCGTCGGCGAGCTCTTCACCGTGGTGATGCCGAGCCGCTGCACGTCTTCCGGCAGGCGCGGCAGCGCCTGGTTCACGCGGTTCTGCACGAGCTGCGTGGCCTTGTCCGGATCGGTGCCGAGCTTGAACGTGACGGTGATCGTCATGTTGCCGTCGCTGTTCGCCTGCGACTGCATGTAGAGCATGTCCTCGACGCCGTTGATCTGCTCTTCAAGCGGCGACGCGACCGTCTCGGCGATCACCTTCGGGTTCGCGCCCGGGTACTGCGCCTTCACGATCACGGAAGGCGGCACGACCTCCGGATATTCCGAAATCGGCAGCAGGAACATCGCGATCACCCCGCCGAGCAGGATGATCACCGATAGGACTCCTGCGAAGATCGGCCGGTCGATAAAGAATTTGGAAATGTTCATGGGTTGCTCTGTCTGGTTGAACGCGGATGCGAAGCGGCGTGCCGCTTACGAATCCGCCTTCGCCGGTGCGGCCGGCTTCGCGGTACCCGCGAGCGGCGCGGACGGCTCGTCGCCGCCCGTCATCGGGACCATGTGCGGCTTCACCTGCTCGCCGGGGCGCACGCGCTGCGTGCCGTTCACGATCACGCGATCGCCGGCCGCGAGCCCGCTCACGATCACGCGCCGGTTGCCGTGCTGCATTCCCGGTTGCACTTCGCGGTACGACACGCGGCCTTGCTGATCGACGACGAAGACGAACTTCTTGTCCTGATCGGTGTTGATCGCGGCATCGTCGACGAGCAGCGCCTCGTGCGGCGCGCTGCCGCCCACCTTCACGCGGGCATAGAGGCCCGGGACGAGCGTGCCGTCCGCGTTGTCGAAGCGTGCGCGCACGCGGATCGTGCCCGACGACGTGTCGAGCCGGTTGTCGACCGAGTCGATCTCGCCGCTGCGCGAGTAGCCGGTCTCGTTCGCGAGGCCGAGCTCGACCGGCACCTTGCGACCGTTGCGCGCGCCGTTGATGTATTGCAGGTAGGTCTGCTCGTCCGCGTCGAACGACGCGTAGATCGGCGACACCGACACCAGCGTCGTCAGCGGCGCGGCCGACGCACCGGCCGACACGACGTTGCCGAGCGTGATTTCCGCACGCGACACGCGGCCCGATACCGGCGCCGTGATGCGCGTGTAGCCGAGATTGATGCGCGCCGTTTCCAGCGCGGCTTCGGCGGCCTTCAGGTTCGCGCTCGCTTCGCGCGCCGCGTTCTGCTTCTCGTCGTAGTCGCGCTTCGCGATCGCGTTGTCGCCGATCAGCCGCTGCGCGCGCTGCCAGTCGGTCTGCGCGTAGCCGTTGCGCGCCTGCGCGGCCGCGAGCTGCGCGGCGGCGCGATCGACTTCCGCCTGGTACGGGCGCGGGTCGATCACGAACAGCACGTCGCCCTTCTTCACGAGCGCGCCGTCCTTGAAATTCACCGCGACGATCGTGCCCGACACCTGCGGGCGCACGTCGACTTTCTCGACCGCCTCGAGGCGGCCCGAATAGCTTTGCCAGTCGGTGACGGTCTGCGGCACGACGGTCGCGACGTCGACTTCGGGCAGCGGCGCCGCCGCTTTCTCGGGCGCGTTCGCGTTCACGCGCATCGCGCCGAACGTGCCGAGGCCGACGACGGCGAGCGTGACGATCGCCGCGGTCGCGATTCGTGAACGGGTGGTGCGTAGGATGGCCATGTGGATCTCCGGTAAGCGTGGATTGGTCTGGTTATTCGGAACGGTTCGGCTGGCGCGCCTGGAAACGGCACTGGAAGAAGCGCACGGCTTCCTCGAACGCGGCTTCGTGCGTGGCGAGCGCGGCGTGCGTGATGTCCGGGTAGCGGATCACCTGCGTGAGCACGCCCGATGAAATCAGGCAGCCCGCATATTTCTCCGCCTCGACGTGCAGCACGTCGTTCTGCGCGGTGACGACGAGCGTCGGCGGCAGCCCCGCGAGGCGCACCGATTCGATCGGCGCCGCGTACGGGTGCATGCGCTGCGCCGCCTGCGGCAGGTATGCGCGATAGCAGGCCGCGCATTCGCGCGCGGTGATGTCGGACGCGAGGCGCTCGGCGTCGCCGATGCGCGTCATGCTCGGGTCGAGCATCGGCCCGAACAGCGCCTGCGCGGCGATCGACACCTCGCCGCGGTCGCGGGCGATGAAGGCGAGGCAGTTCGCGAGCTGGCCGCCCGCATCGTGCCCCGCGACCCCGATCTTCTTCGGGTTGCCGCCGAACGCGCGGGCGCGCGTCGCGGCCCACACGGCGGCGCGATACGCATCCTCCGGCGCGGCCGGAAAAGGAAAGGCCGGCGCGAGCGAATAGTCGACCGACACTACGAGAGCTGGTAAGCGTTCTGCTAAAAAACGCGCGGCGAAATCCGCGTCTTCGAGCGAACCGCGAACGAAGCCGCCGCCGTGGAAATAAAGCACTACTGGCAACCCGGTCTTGTCCGGACGGCGGTAGAGGCGCAGCACGATGTCCTGTGCGTAGCCGGGAATTTCGACTTCGGCAACCGTCAGCGCCCCGCCCGCTGTGGCTTGCGCGGGCAGCGCGGCTTTCAGGAATTTGCTGAATTCAGAAGCGTCCATGACGATGCGGCATCCATTTCGAGATGGAACGAATTCTGAGTCCGGCAGACATTGGGATAAATGCCTATAATCCGGCAACACAATTCAACGCCCCCGAACAATCCGAGGCTGCGTTTACCCATGAGGTAGCGCAGCCTCGTTGTTCGCGGGCTCATTAGATTGCGGAGGTTGTGATGGACCGGCTTCAGGCCATGCAGGTGTTTACTCGCGTCGTCGATACAAGCAGCTTCACCAAGGCAGCAGAAACGCTCGGCCTGCCGCGAGCGTCCGTCACGACGATCATCCAGAATCTCGAAGCCTTCCTCGGCGTGCGGCTGATGCACCGGACCACGCGCCGGCTGTCGCTCACGCCGGACGGCGCCGCGTACTACGAACGGTGCGTGCGGATCCTCGCGGACGTCGAGGAAACCGAAGCGAGCTTCCAGGCCAACAATCGGAAGCCGCACGGAAAGTTGCGTATCGACATGCCGGGCTCGATCGGTCGGCTGCTCGTGATTCCGTCGCTGTGCGAATTTCATACGCGCTATCCGGACATCGACCTGCAGCTCGGCCTGTCCGACCGGCCGGTCGACCTGCTGCAGGAAGGCGTCGACTGCGTGATCCGCGTGGGTGCGCTGCAGGATTCGTCGCTCGTCGCGCGCCGCGTCGGCCTGTTCGAATGCGTGACGGTCGCGTCGCCCGACTATCTCGAGCGCAACGGCGAGCCGCAGACGATCGACGATCTGAGCCAGCACAAGGCCGTCAACTACTTCTCGAGCCGCACCGGCCGCACGATCGACTGGACCTTCCTGATCGACGGCAAGGAAGTCGAGATGAAGATGGAGGGCATCGTGTCGGTAAACGACGCGGATGCGTACGTGACCTGCGGTATCGAGGGCTTCGGGCTGATCCAGCCGCCGCTCTTCATGGTGCTGCCGCACCTGCGCGAAGGCCGGCTCAAGGAAGTGCTACCCGGCGTCAAGCCGCTGCCGATGCCGATCTCGGTCGTGTATCCGCACAGCCGCCATCTGTCGCCGAAGGTGCGCGTGTTCGTCGACTGGGTGGCCGAAGTGTTCGACCGCTGCCCGCTGCTGAGCGGCAAGGGCAGCCTCGACGCGACGTGCAGCAAGCGCACGTTCGAGGAAGCCGAACGCGCGCCGGCGCTCGATACGCCGGTCATCAACGAGTGGGTCGCGTAATCGTCTGAACCACGCGTGCGGGCCGCGGCGCCCGCACGTCATCCCGCCTGCGCGGCGCTTGGGCACCATCTTCAAGCGCGGCGCCCCGATCCTTCCCGAATCCGCAGTAAGCCTTTGCGCAACCCGCGGCAATCGGCCGTGTGCGTCGTCGCGCGCCCTCGCCGCCGCCCCTGCGACGCCGGCGCCACGGGGCTGCGGGCCGTTTCCGCATTCCCCCACCGCACGTACGGATTCCGATTGTTCCAGTCTCGCGACAATTCAATTCGTGCGAGCCGCATTTATCGCGACGGAACGGACACCTAGAGTAAACCCTGTCGCGCACCTCGTTGCGCATCGAACAGATCCCGCCTGGCGGGACCGGAGCAAGCGCTCAGGCGCCCGCTCCGACATCTTCAGGAGTGACGCCATGAACCACCGCCATCTTCTCTCGGCCCTTGCTCTCACGCTTGCCGTGTCCGCACCGGCCTTCGCCGATTCGGGTACGCCGCACGCCGGCGACTACGGCAACACGTCGTGGTATTCGCAGCACAACGGCCCGCGCACGCGCGCCGAAGTGAGCGCCGAGGTCGTGCAGGCACGCAAGGACGGCACGCTCGCGTACTTGCGCAAGGCAACGTCGTACCCGCAAGGGCTCGAGCTCGCACAAGGCGCCTATCGCCCGATGCCGGAAAGCAACCAGCTCGCCGGCGGGGGCCGGTAAACGCGCGAGGCCGCGCAGCGGGTTGCCCCGCGCGCGGCATCTCGAACGACCTTATCGACGACTCGCTGAGTCAGTGAGTTGCAGGAGCACATGATGAACGATCAACTTCCTTCGCCGCTCGATCACTGGGACGACACCACGCCGGTGTGGACGCCGTTCCGCTCCGGGTCGCAATCGCATTGACGCTCGCGGTGACGTGTCGCCGATACCGTCCTGCGGCGATCAACGGCGCGGCACTCCATCACGCCATTCGCCCCAGTGCGTGACGATGTCCTGCACGAGCGGATTGCCCGCACGGTACAGGTTTTCGGTCGCCGGCGCGAAGCCGCCCTGGTCCGCGTAGTTCAGCAGGTTGTCCGCGCTCGTCTGTCCCGCGTACGGCCGGTCGAAATCGGACCCCGTGCGCAGCACGGCGACGCGCGACAGGTCGACCCGCTTCACGCTCGCCGCGCGCTTGAGCGCTTCGTACGTTGCGTTGTCTTCCTGCGCGGTCATGCAGTAGGTGCCCTTGCCGTCCGTGAGGATCTTGGTCCACTGGCGCGCGCGCTCGCCGATCAGCGTGCCCGAGAACCACGTGTTGCCCGATGACGTATCGCACTGGATCACCGTCGGCGGCCGGTTGGCCGGCGCGTACGTGAACTTCGCGCGCGCGGCCTGTGCTTGTGCGCTGTCCGCGAGCACGACGTTGCGCGACAGCGCATATGCGGCGTCGGTCAACTGCGGGTTGAGCTGAAATACTTCGGTGCGATAGTCGAGCGGCGGCTTGTCGTTCGGGCTCTTCGTGTTGATGCCGAGAAAACCGGTGTTCCACCCGGCCGGAATCTCGCGCGCATCGAGCTCCCACTGCAGGCTGAAATCGACGAGGTATTTCGACCACGCGGCCGAGCCGACCGTGCCTTGCGCGGGATCGACGCCTGCGATGCCCGAGATCAGGAAGTACGTGCGGCGCAGATCGAAGCGCTGCGAGAACGTGAGCGCCATGATCGTCGCCGACGCGTTCGCATAGCCCATGCCGGTCGTGACCACGCACACGTCCTGCTTGTTGCAGTGGACGGCCGGATAGTCGGGCGACAGGCCCGGCACGGCGATGTCGCGCCACGGGCCGAGCCGGTCGAGCCACGCCTAGCCTTCCGGACCGAACATCGTGATGATCATGACCTTGACCGGGCGGCCCTGTGCACCGGTCTCGGCGAATGCGGCGTTGCCCGCATTGTTGCCCTGGTTGTCCTGCGCGATCGACGGCGCGGTCGCGCAGGCCGCGAGCGAGAATGCAGCGGCTGAAAGGATGGAGCGAGTCAGCATCGGCGTTCCTTGTTTCAGTGATGTTGGATGAGAACGGCTGTCGGAGACTGCGCGAGGGAGTATAGAACGGGCGTGCGCGATGCGGAACCCGACTACGAAACGGCGGGCCGTGTTTCGTGCGAACGGATGCGTGTTGCGCGACGGGAAATTGCCCACTCGTCGCGGCCTTGCAAACGTCAGGAATGCTATCGGGTTTGCCGCCAACCGCGACCTCGGCCGCTTCTCGCCGCGCTACACGCGCAACAGCCCCGCGACGCCATATCCAAGCACGACGAGTGCGGCGACCACATGGCTCGCGGCGAGCCATCCCGGCGACTTCACGAAGCGCCCGATCGCGCTGCCGCCGAACGCGAACACGAGCTGCCCGGCGAGACTGCCCGCGAACACGCACGCCGCGCCGAGCAGCCAGTGCCGGTGCGCACCGGCGGCAGCGGTCGCATAGCCGTAGAACAGCAGGATGGTCAGCGGATTCGCGAGCGTGACGAAGAACATCGACATGAACGGGCGATCGGCCGGCGGCGTCGGTACGCTGCCGTCGAGCGTGCGGCGCCGCTCACGCAGCGCCTGCCACAGCATCCGCGCGCCCATCGCGAGCAGCACGAACGCACCGACCCTGCGGAACACCGACAGATACGACGCCAGCGTGCCCGCGAGCAGCGCGCCGATCGTGAACGCGACGACCGCATAGCAGCCGTCGGCAGCGGCCACCCCGAGCGCCGCGCGCACGCCGGTCGCCGTACCGGCGCGCATGCCGTAGTGCGCGATCATCAGTGCGACGGGCCCGACCGACAGCGCGATCGTCAGCCCGAACAGGAAGTCGTTCATCGGTCGTCGAAGGCGTCGATACCGTCGATGGAAAGCGTCGATTCCGGCGACGTCGAAACGATGCGGCGTGTGAATCCGGCGTCAGGCGACGTCGACGCGTGCGGGCCCGTCCACCATCTCGCCGATCACCGCCGCGCGGTCGAAACCGTCGGCACGGAAGCACGCGAGCACGTCGTCGACCGCTTCCGGCGCGCATGCGACCAGCAGCCCGCCCGACGTCTGCGGATCGGTCAGTAGCGCCTGCGCGACGGGCGGCAGCGCGTCGGCGAGCCGCACATCGGTGCCGTACGCGGCCCAGTTGCGGCCCGACGCACCGGTGAACACGCCGTCGGCCACGAACGTCTCGACGCCCGCGAGCCACGGCAGCGACGCATAGTGCACGCGCGCGGTGAGCCGCGCGCCGCGCGCCAGTTCGAGCGTATGGCCGAGCAGCCCGAAGCCCGTGACGTCGGTCAGCGCATGCACGCCCGACAGCGCGGCGAGTTCGGCGCCCGGCCGGTTCAGCTTGGTGGTGGTCGCAACCATCTGCGCGTAACCGTCGGCATCGAGCTGGTTCTTCTTCAGCGCGGCCGACAGCACGCCGACGCCGAGCGGCTTGCCGAGCACGAGCACGTCGCCCGCGCGCGCGGCCGCATTGCGCTTCACGCGCGACGGATGCACGACGCCGATAGCCGCGAGCCCGTAGATCGGCTCGACCGAATCGATCGAATGGCCGCCCGCGACCGGGATGCCGGCCTCCGCGCATACCGATTCGCCGCCGCGCAGCACGGCCGCGATCGTTTCGTGCGGGAGCACGTTGATCGGCATGCCGACCAGCGCGAGCGCGAGAATCGGCTTGCCGCCCATCGCATAGACGTCGGACAGCGCGTTGGTGGCCGCGATGCGGCCGAAGTCGAAAGGATCGTCGACGATCGGCATGAAGAAATCGGTGGTCGCGACGATCGCCTGCTCGTCGTTGAGCCGGTAGACGGCCGCGTCGTCGGACGTCTCGGTGCCGACCAGCAGATCGGGGAACAGCGCGGGCGGCGTCGCGCGCTTCAGCAACTCGGACAGTACGCCCGGCGCGATCTTGCAGCCGCAGCCGCCGCCGTGCGACAGGCTCGTGAGGCGCGGAACGGCGGGCGGGGCTTGGGTGGCTTCGGTCATCGTCGGCATCCGGTGAATAACAACGTTCTATTATCGGCAATTCCGCGCGAGCGCGCCCGGTACGCTCTCCGCGTTGCCGAGCGTATTGCGCTTCGATCGGCCTTTGACGGAATCGCAACGAGCCGATATTGCCGTGCTCACGCGTCAAGCCAGCGCCACGGCCCCGCCGAACGCCCGCTCGTCGATCGCCTCGGCCAGCGTCGCGAACGCGGTCGCGATCTCGTCTTCCGGCACGCACGCATAGCCGAGCAGCAACCCCGACGCGGCGCGCTCGCGATCCGCGTAATACCCGGACAGCGGCCGCACGACGATGTTGCGTTCGAGCGCGGCCTGCGCGACCGCGCGATCGTCGACGCCCGCCGGCAATTGCGTGACGAGATGCAGCCCCGCGTCGCTGCCGAGCGCGTGCAGCGTATCGCCATAGCGGCGCGCGACCGCGTCGAGCAGCACCTCGCGGCGTTGCCCGTACAGCGTACGCATCTTGCGGATATGCGACACGAAATGCCCTTCCGCGATGAATTCGGCGAGCACGGCCTGCTGCAGCAACTGCCCTTCGCGATACAGCTCGGCGCTCGCGGTCGCGAAACTTTCCGCGAGCGGCTCCGGCGCGACCAGATAGCCGACCCGCAGCCCCGGGAACAGCGTCTTGCCGAAACTGCCGACGTAGATCACCTGCCCGGCCGTGTCGAGCCCCTGCAGCGACGCGAGCGGCCGGCTGCCGTAGCGGAATTCGCTGTCGTAGTCGTCCTCGATGATCCAGCAGCCGTGCTGGCGCGCGTATTCGAGCAGCATCCGCCGCCGCGCGAGGCTCATCACCATCCCGAGCGGATACTGGTGCGACGGCGTGACGAGCATCAGCTTCGGCGGCTCGGCGAGATCGGCGGCCGACGGCGCGATGCCTTCGTCGTCGACCGGGATCGGCCGCGTGGTCAGCCCCGACACGTTCAGCACGCTGCGCACGCCCCAGTAGCACGGATCCTCGGTCCAGATCGCGTCGCCCGGATCGGTCAGCAGCCGCACCGCGAGGTCGATCGACTGGTGGATGCCGGTCGTGATCACGATCTGCTCGGGCGTGCAGCGCACCGAGCGCGACGTGCGCAGGTAGTCGGCCAGCGCCTCGCGCAGCAGCGCGAGCCCGCCGCCGGGTGCGTAGGTCAGCAGGTCCGGGCGCAGGCGCCGCCAGTACTTGTTGTGCAGCCGCGTCCAGACACGCGCCGGAAATCGCGACACATCGGGCACGCCCGGCATGAACGCGCCGCCCTGGCGCTTCGACACGCCGGCGCCCTCGACGAGCCGCGTGCCGCGCGCGGACAGCCGCCGCGCGGACGAAGGCACGACCGCCGGCCCGCCAGCCGGATCGGCCGGTGCACCGACGATCTCGTCGGGCGCGCTGTCGGCGACGAACGTGCCGCGGCCCGTCGCCGAGTTCACGTAGCCTTCGAGCGCAAGCTGTTCGTAAACCTGCGTGACCGTGTTGCGCGCGATCCCGAGCTCGGCGGCCAGCAGCCGCGACGACGGCACGCGCGTGCCGGCCGGCAGTTCGCGCGACAGGATCGCCTGTTGCAGCAGCCGGTGAAGCTGCCGGTAGATCGGCTGTTCGCCGCCGCGCACGAGGCGCTGCGCCAGCCAGTCCGACAACACGCTCGCGCGCATGATTGGCTCCTGAATATTTATTGAAATGGCTCTGATTGCCAGAGCCAAATGTGATTATAGTCGCCTCCATGGGCCGCCAAGGCGGCCGATTTTCTACTCACCGGGAAGAACATCAAGGAGATGACCGTGAAGAATGCCGATCTGCAGGCCCGCAAGAACGCCGCCACCCCGCGCGGCGTCGGCGTGATGTGCGATTTCTACGCAGCCCGCGCCGAGAACGCGGAGCTGTGGGATGTCGAAGGCCGCCGCTTCATCGATTTCGCCGCCGGCATCGCGGTGCTGAACACGGGCCACCGCCACCCGAAGATCGTCAAGGCGATCGCGGATCAGTTGAACAACTTCACGCACACCGCTTACCAGATCGTCCCGTACGCGTCGTACGTCGAGCTGGCGGAGAAGATCAACGCACGCGCGCCGGGCGACTTCCCGAAGAAGACCGCGTTCTTCACGACCGGCGCCGAAGCCGTCGAGAACGCGATCAAGATCGCGCGTGCGGCGACCGGCCGTCCCGGCGTGATCGCATTCTCGGGCGGCTTCCACGGCCGCACGATGATGGGCATGGCGCTGACCGGCAAGGTCGCGCCGTACAAGCTGAACTTCGGCCCGTTCCCGGGCGACGTGTTCCACGCGCCGTACCCGAACGCCGTGCACGGCGTGACGACCGCCGACTCGATCAAGGCGATCGAGATGCTGTTCAAGGCCGACATCGATCCGAAGCGTGTCGCCGCGATCATCTTCGAACCGGTCCAGGGCGAAGGCGGCTTCAACCCGGCGCCGGCCGAATTCGTGCGCGCGCTGCGCAAGATCTGTAACGAACACGGCATCCTGCTGATCGCCGATGAAGTGCAGACGGGCTTCGCACGCACCGGCAAGCTGTTCGCGATGCAGCACTACGACGTGCTGGCCGATCTGATCACGATGGCGAAGAGCCTCGCCGGCGGCATGCCGCTGTCGGGCGTCGTCGGCCGTGCGGACGTGATGGACGCAGCGGCGCCCGGCGGCCTCGGCGGCACGTACGCGGGCAACCCGCTGGCCGTCGCATCGGCGCACGCGGTGCTCGAGATCATCGACGAAGAGAAGCTGTGCGAGCGCGCGACGCAGCTCGGCGACGTGCTGAAGGCGAAGCTGAATGCGCTGCAGGCCGACGTGCCGCAGATCGCCGACGTGCGCGGCCCGGGCGCGATGATCGCTGTCGAATTCCTGAAGCCGGGTTCGGGCGAGCCGGATGCCGAATTCACGAAGCGCGTGCAGACGCGTGCGCTCGAGCGCGGCCTGCTGCTGCTCGTGTGCGGCGTGTACTCGAATGTCGTGCGCTTCCTGTTCCCGCTGACGATCCCGCAAGCCGTGTTCGACGAAGCGCTCGCGATCCTCGAGGAAGTGCTGAAGGAAACGGTCGGCGTGCCGGCCTGAGTGCCCGTCCACGTCAACTGAATGCGCCGCCGCCGTCGCGAAGACGGCGGCGGCCGTTTTCACCGGTCCTTATCCGTCCTTTTTCGAAGCAGGCGATTCACATGAGCACCGTTCAGGAAACCCTGGCACTGAAAGATCCGTCGCTGTTCCGCCAGCAGGCGTACATCAATGGCGAATGGCAACACGCGGCGACCGGCGAGTCGTTCGACGTCCGCAATCCGGCGACGGGCGGCCTGCTCGGCACCGTGCCGGCGATGGGCACGGCCGAGACGCGTCACGCGATCGAGGCCGCGAACGCCGCATGGCCGGCGTGGCGCAAGAAGACCGCGAAGGAACGCGCGACGATCCTGCGCAGGTGGCACGACCTGATGATGGAAAACGCCGACGACCTCGCGCTGATCCTGACGACCGAGCAAGGCAAGTCGCTGGCCGAAGCGAAGGGCGAGATCGGCTACGCGGCGTCGTTCCTCGAGTGGTTCGCGGAAGAAGGCAAGCGCGTGTACGGCGACACGATCCCGACGCCGGCGAGCGACAAGCGCATCGTCGTGACGAAGGAAGCGATCGGCGTGTGCGCGGCGATCACGCCGTGGAACTTCCCGGCGGCGATGATCACGCGCAAGGTCGGCCCGGCGCTCGCCGCGGGCTGCCCGATCGTCGTGAAGCCGGCCGAGGCGACGCCGTTCTCCGCGCTCGCGATGGCCGTGCTGGCCGAGCGCGCGGGCGTGCCGGCCGGCGTGTTCAGCGTCGTCACGGGCGATCCGAAGGCGATCGGCGGCGAGCTGACGTCGAACCCGATCGTGCGCAAGCTGTCGTTCACCGGCTCGACGCCGGTCGGCCGCCTGCTGATGTCGCAATGCGCGGCGACGGTCAAGAAGGTGTCGCTGGAACTCGGCGGCAACGCGCCGTTCATCGTGTTCGACGACGCCGATCTCGATGCGGCCGTGCAGGGCGCGATCGCGTCGAAGTACCGCAACAGCGGCCAGACGTGCGTGTGCACGAACCGCTTCTACGTGCACGAAGCCGTGTACGACCAGTTCGCGCAGAAACTCGCGGCGGCCGTCGGCCAGTTGAAGGTCGGCCGCGGCACGGAGCCGGGCGTCACGCAGGGCCCGCTGATCAACGAAGCCGCCGTGCTGAAGGTCGAGGCGCACATCGAGGACGCGCTCGCGAAGGGCGCGACTGTCGTGACGGGCGGCAAGCGCCACGCGCTCGGCCACGGCTTCTTCGAGCCGACCGTGCTGACGGGAGTCACGCCGGCGATGAAGGTCGCGAAGGAAGAGACGTTCGGGCCGCTCGCGCCGCTGTTCAAGTTCGGCAGCGACGACGAGGTGATCCGTCTCGCGAACGACACCGAGTTCGGCCTCGCCGCCTACTTCTACAGCCGCGACATCGGCCGCGTGTGGAAGGTGGCCGAGGCGCTCGAATACGGGATGGTCGGCGTGAACACGGGCCTGATCTCGAACGAAGTCGCGCCGTTCGGCGGCGTCAAGCAATCGGGCCTCGGCCGCGAAGGCTCGCACTACGGCATCGACGACTACGTCGTGATCAAGCACCTCTGTCTCGCCGTCTGACGGTTCGGGGCCTGCCGCTTTCGGCGACAGGCCCTGGCCGCCCGGCCGGAACCGGGCGGCCCGACGCGGGCCGGTACCCCTCTCCGTCGCGCCCGCGTCACCCTTCCTCTCGTTCCGCGATCAGCGGAATACGTTCACCGCCTCCACCAAACGCGTCGCCTGCTGCTTCAGGCTTTCCGACGCCGCCGTGCTCTGCTCGACGAGCGCCGCGTTCTGCTGCGTGATGTTGTCCAGGTGCACGACCGCCTGGTCGACCTGCGCGACGCCCGTGCTCTGCTCGGCCGTCGACGAACTGATCTCCGCGATCAGATCCGACACGCGCTTCACCTGCGTGACGATGTCCTCCATCGTCTTGCCCGCGCCGTCGACGATCCGCGCGCCCGATTCGACACGCTCGACGCTCGCACCGATCAGCGTCTTGATCTCCTTCGCCGCGTTCGCGCTGCGCTGCGCGAGCGCGCGCACCTCGCCCGCCACCACCGCGAAGCCGCGGCCCTGTTCGCCTGCGCGTGCGGCCTCGACGGCCGCGTTCAGCGCGAGAATGTTGGTCTGGAACGCGATGCCGTCGATCACGCCAATGATGTCCGCGATCTTGCGCGAGCTGGCGGTGATGTCGTTCATCGTCGCGACGACTTCGCTCACCGCCTGCCCGCCGCGCCCGGCCGCCTCGCTCGCGGAAACCGACAACTGATTCGCCTGCAGCGCCGTTTCCGCATTGCTCGACACGGTGGCCGTCATCTCGGCCATCGACGCGGCCGTCTGCTGCACGCTCGTCGACGCCTGCTCGGTACGTGCGCTCAGGTCGTTGTTGCCCTGCGCGATCTCGTTGCTCGCGCGCTGCACGTTCAGCACCTGCTCGCTGACGTCGTCGACGAGCCAGCGAAACATCAGCCCGAGCTGGTTGATCGTGCGCAGCGTCATGCCGATCTCGTCGACGCGGTTCATCCGCACGCCGCTGCGGCTTTCGCCGGTCGCCACGCGCAACGCCTCGTCGCGCAGTTCCCGCAGCGGCCGCACGATCTGTGCGTCGAGCCACAGCCCGGCCGCCGCCGTCACGCCGACCGCCGCACCGGCAAATGCCGCGAGCGCCCCGCCGGTCAAACCGCCCGCCCAGCCGGCGCCGATGACGGCCGGCGCCAGCACGCACAGCGTCGATACCAGCCGGGCTCGCACCGACATCGTCTGGAACAGCGACGCGACGCGCAGTGCACCCGTGCGAACGATCAATCCCTTGTGGAAGCGGCGGCTGCCGGCCTTGCCTTCGCGGAAATCGCGATACAGCGCCTCGGCGGCCGCGATCTCGTCGCGCGTCGCCTTCGTGCGCACCGACATGTAGCCTTTCGGCTGCCCGTTGCGCATCACCGGAATCGCGTTCGCACGCACCCAGTAGTGATCGCCGTTCTTGCGGCGGTTCTTCACGAGCGCGGTCCACGGCTCGCCGCCCTGGAGCGTCGCCCACATGTCGGCGAACGCCTCTTTCGGCATGTCCGGATGCCGCACCACGTTGTGCGGCTGACCTTCGATCTCCTCGGGAGAAAAGCCGCTGACCTGAATGAATGCCGCGTTCGCGTACGTGACGTAGCTGTCGGCATCGGTCGTCGACATCAGCGTCGCATCGTCGGCAAATTCGAATTCGCGTTGCGTGACGGGCTGGTTGTTGCGCATGGTGTGGAGCTCCGGGTGGCGGATCTTGCGTCCGCTCGTCGATTGATTCGAGACCCCGCGCATGACGATCGAGTCGCATGCGTGTAAGTCGACTCCTGCGCTTTCGGCAAATTCGGCGAAAACATTATGCCGAATCCGGATAAATATGCATTAAACATGCATCATCGTGTTTTTGCCGAACAATATGTTCATGGATAAACGAATTGCCTTGTCGGGCAAGGGTTTGCCGGCGATTCGTCTGATCATTCGACGTCGTGCATCCGGCCTGATTCAACGTGCGCCGGTAAAATCGGAAATACGAATATTTCTCGTTTTCCGCCATTCGATTCAATCCAAAAATCCGAATGAACGCTGTGCGCGACACGCCGGATTCATCGATCGAACCCGCGCATCGCGCACGCTTTTACGCCGTCACCTGAACACGTTCACCGCATCCACGAGTCGCGTCGCCTGCTGCTTCAGGCTTTCCGACGCCGCCGTGCTCTGTTCGACCAACGCCGCGTTCTGCTGCGTGATGTTGTCCAGATGCACGACCGCCTGGTCGACCTGCGCGACGCCCGTGCTCTGCTCGGCCGTCGATGAACTGATCTCCGCGATCAGATCCGACACGCGCTTCACCTGCGTGACGATGTCCTCCATCGTCTTGCCCGCGCCGTCGACGATCCGCGCGCCCGATTCGACGCGCTCGACGCTCGCGCCGATCAGCGTCTTGATCTCCTTCGCCGCGTTCGCGCTGCGCTGCGCGAGCGCGCGCACCTCGCCCGCCACCACCGCGAAGCCGCGGCCCTGTTCGCCTGCGCGTGCGGCCTCGACGGCCGCGTTCAGCGCGAGAATGTTGGTCTGGAACGCGATGCCGTCGATCACGCCAATGATGTCCGCGATCTTGCGCGAGCTGGCGGTGATGTCGTTCATCGTCGCGACGACTTCGCTCACCGCCTGCCCGCCGCGCCCGGCCGCCTCGCTCGCGGAAACCGACAACTGATTCGCCTGCAGCGCCGTTTCCGCATTGCTCGACACGGTGGCCGTCATCTCGGCCATCGACGCGGCCGTCTGCTGCACGCTCGATGCGGCCTGCTCGGTACGCGCGCTCAGGTCGCTGTTGCCCTGCGCGATCTCGTTGCTCGCGCGCTGGACGTTGTGCACCTGCTCGCTGACGTCGTCGACGAGCCAGCGGAACATCAGCCCGAGCTGGTTGATCGTGCGCAGCGTCATGCCGATCTCGTCGACACGGTTCATTCGCACGCCGCGCCGGCTTTCACCGGTCGCGACGTTCAGCGCCTGCTCGTGCAGCCGCTTCAGCGGTTGCACGATCTGCGCGTCGAGCCACCAGCCGGCCGCGGCCGCCACGCCGGCCGTCACGCCGGCAAACGCCGCGAGCCCGCCGCCGGTCAACCCGCCCGCCCAGCCAGCGCCGACGACCGTCGGCGCCAGCACGCACAGTGCCGAATGAACGCGCGCACGCACCGACATCGTCTGCGCGAGCGACGCGACACGCAGCAGCCCGGTGCGGATCACGAGCCCCTTGTGGAACCGACGCCGGCCGGCCTTGCCTTCACGAAACGCGCGATACAGCGCGTCCGCGGCTTCGCTCTCCTCGTGCGGCGCCTTCGTGCGCACCGACATGTAGCCCTGCGGCGCGCCGTCGCGCATCACCGGAATCGCGTTCGCGCGCACCCAGTAGTGGTCGCCGTTCTTGCGGCGGTTCTTCACGAGCGCGGTCCACGGCTCGCCGGCCTGAAGCGTCGCCCACATGTCGGCGAACGCCTCCTTCGGCATGTCCGGGTGACGCACCACGTTGTGCGGCTGGCCGACGAGTTCCTCGTTCGAGAAACCGCTTACCTGCGCGAACGTCGTGTTCGCGTAGGTGATGATGCTGTCGGCGTCGGTCGTCGACATCAGCGTGACGTCGTCGGGAAAATCGAATTCCTGTTGGGTAACGGGCTGGTTGTTGCGCATGCAAGGCTCCGAAAGGCGGATCTATCGTCCGCGCCGCGCTGAATTCGCGCTCAGTAGCCGAAAAACGGTTGATCGCTTTACGACACTCTCGTCCTTACTGTCGGCAATTCATCGGAAAACCTTAATCCCGATGCGCATAAAATAGGCAATTGGGCGATTGCCATGATTTCGATCAAATAATCCGGCGATAATCGCCACGCTCGTTTATTTGTCTGTCTCGGAGCGCCGTACGGTTTGACAATGCGTGCGGCCGTTGCAAGTGGCGAAACGATCGGCCTATCCTGCTCCATTCCACCTGAATTCGAATTCTGATGAAAAAGGCATTGCATGAAGTGAATCGGCTGTCCTCGAATACGACGACGGTCGAGCATGACAGCCATACCGGCGATCAGGCCGCGTTTCTCCGCAACGGCGACGCCGCGCGGTTTCCGCAAGAACACGAACCGGACGGCCACCGGATGCTGCCGCCCGAAGGCATGCCGCGCCTGCCGTCGATGTACGCAATCGCCGCGCACCGGGTGGCCGCATGACGCGCCGCACTACCGCCGAACGCGACGCGCTGTCGGCCCGCCCGCTTGCGCGCGACGACGTGCCGCTCGTGTGGACCATCGACCGGCGCGAAATCATCGAACACCTGTACGTCCTGCGCGACGGCGCGCTGCATCTCGTGCCCGAGTTCTACGACGTGGCCGGCTGGCCCGACGGCGAAGCCGATCACTACACGCCGATCCTGCTCGACTGCCACGACCGCGGCGGCTGGTTTCTCGGCAGGTTCGACGGCACGCGGCTCGTCGCGGCCGTCGTCGTCGACAGCCGGCCGCTGGGCCCGCAGCGCGACATGCTTCAGTTGAAGTTCCTGCACGTGAGCCTCGATTGGCGCGGTTGCGGACTCGGCGAACAGCTCTATCGCGCGGCGCAGATGCAGGCACGTGCAATGGGTGCCGAGCGCCTGTATGTGTCGGCCACGCCGTCGCGGCGCACGATCGACTTCTACCTGCGGCTCGGCTTCACGGTCAGCACGGCGCCCGATCCCGAGCTTTACGCGCTCGAGCCCGAGGACATTCACCTCGAAGGGCCGACGACCTGACGGCCCGGTACGCGGATAGCGGCGCGTCTGCCGCGACTGTCGCAGGCCGATTAACGACGAAAGCGACGACGGGCGGCACGAGACAACTCGTGCCGCCCGTCATGGCGGAAACAGCGCGTCGGTGGAGCGGCGCGTACGCGGCCGCTTCACCGCATCGCGCCGGTCAGACGCGTTCGATCGCGATCGCGATGCCCTGGCCGACGCCGATGCACATCGTGCACAGCACGAAGCGGCCGTTCGTGCGATGCAGCTGGTACATCGCGGTCGTCACGAGGCGCGCGCCCGATGCGCCGAGCGGATGGCCGAGCGCGATCGCGCCGCCGTTCGGGTTCACGCGCGGATCGTCGTCGGCGACGCCGAGCATGCGCAGCACCGCGAGGCCCTGCGACGCGAACGCTTCGTTCAGTTCGATCACGTCGAACTGGTCGATCGTCATCCCGAGCCGCGCGAGCAGCTTCTGCGTGGCCGGCGCGGGGCCGATGCCCATCACGCGCGGCGCGACGCCGGCCGTCGCGATCCCCAGCACGCGGGCGCGCGGCGTCAGGCCGAAGCGCTTCGCGGTTACCTCGTTCGCCAGCAGCAGCGCGGCGGCGCCGTCGTTGACGCCCGATGCGTTGCCGGCCGTGACCGAGCCGTCCGGGCGCACGACGCCCTTCAGCTTCGCGAGCGCTTCGAGCGACGTTTCGCGCGGATGCTCGTCGCGCGACACGACCACCGGATCGCCCTTCTTCTGCGCAATCGTGACCGACACGATTTCTTCAGCCAGCGTGCCGTCCTGCTGCGCGCGCGCCGCCTTCTGCTGGCTGCGCAGCGCGAACAGGTCCTGATCCGCGCGGCTGACGTTGTAGTCGACCGCGACGTTCTCGGCGGTTTCCGGCATCGAATCGACACCGTGCAGCTGTTTCATCAACGGATTGACGAAGCGCCAGCCGATCGTCGTATCGTAGATGTCGGCCTGCCGCGCGAACGCGCTCGCGGCCTTGCCCATCACGAACGGCGCGCGCGTCATGCTCTCGACGCCGCCCGCGACCATCAACGCGGCTTCGCCCGACTTGATCGCACGCGCGGCCACGCCGACCGCATCCATCCCCGAACCGCACAGGCGGTTGATCGTCGAACCCGGCACGCCCTGCGGCAGGCCCGCGAGCAGCAGCGACATGCGCGCGACGTTGCGGTTGTCCTCGCCGGCCTGGTTCGCGCAGCCGTAGATCACGTCGTCGATCGCCGTCCAGTCGACGTCGCGATTGCGCTCGACGAGCGCCTTGAGCGGCACCGCGCCCAGATCGTCGGCGCGCACGCCCGACAGTGCACCGCCGTAACGCCCGATCGGCGTACGGATCGCATCACACAGAAAAGCTTCGGTCATCAGTGTCTCCGGTCCCGTGAAAGGCTGGGAAATGAACAGGGCGCGCCCCTTGCATTGCCCGCCGGGATGCGCTTAAATGTTCTATATACGAACATAAGATCGTGTATCGAACGTTCAACGCATCATAGGGAGTGCGGGGATGCCCTGTCAAGCGCGCGGCGCGCCGGGCGGTTGGCGTGTCGGGCCCCATGCGCTATCTTCTCGGCTGCACGACATTCCAGGCCCTCATGACAACCGACGATATTCAGACGAAACCCGGCGATTCCTATGTACAGTCGTTCGCGCGCGGCCTCGCGGTGATCCGCGCGTTCGACGCGGCGCGCCCGGAGCAGACGCTCACCGAGGTCGCGTCGGCCACCGGCCTCACGCGCGCGGGCGCGCGCCGGATCCTGCTCACGCTGCAGACGCTCGGCTACGTCGAGGCCGACGGCCGGCTGTTCCGGCTCACGCCGAAGATCCTCGAGCTCGGCTTCGCGTACCTGACGTCGATGCCGTTCTGGAATCTCGCCGATCCGGTGATGGAGCAACTGTCGGAACAGATCCACGAAAGCTGTTCGGCCGCGGTGCTCGACCGCACCGAGATCGTCTACGTGCTGCGCGTGCCGACCCGCAAGATCATGACGATCAACCTGTCGATCGGCAGCCGGTTGCCCGCGTACTGCACGTCGATGGGCTGCGTGCTGCTGTCCGCGCTCGACGACGCGGCGCTCGACGAAACGCTCGCGCAGAGCGGCATCCGCGCGCACACGCCGCGCACGATCACCGACATCGGCGAACTGAAGGCGACGATCGCGCAGGTGCGCCAGCAGGGCTGGGCCGTGGTCGATCAGGAACTCGAGGTGGGGCTGATGTCGCTGTCCGCGCCGATCCGCAACCGGCGCGGGCAGATCATCGCCGCGATGAACATCAGCGGCAACGCGCAGCGGCATACCGCGAAGCAGATGGTGAAGGAGTTTCTCGGCCCGCTGCAGCAGGCCGCGCAGACGGTATCGGAACTGGTGGCGCGGCGGGGGTGAGCGCGGGCCGTCACGCCCGCGTCGGCGGCGTGACACTTCCGGCCGGTATCGCCTTCAACACCGCGCCGATAAAGACGTCGGTCCAATAAGAAGCGCCTGCCTCCGTCAGGCCGACGCGGCCGCACGCACCGGCACGCGCGTTATCTCCGCGGCGGCCTGACGCGAGATTCCAGCATGCGCCGCGTGTTCTCCAACTCTCGTTGCAGCAACTCGGCGTCCGGCAGCATGGTTCGATAGTTTGCCGCCATGACCTTGGTTGGCAAGCCCTCCAGCGCATACCGGGCAAGCGCCTGGCCCTTGTCGGCACAGAGAATCAGACCGACGGGCGGGTTCTCGTCGGGAAGCGTCCAGTGCGCCTTGGCGTAGTTGCAATACAAGTGCATCTGGCCCACATCCGCATGGGTCAGGCCGCCGAGTTTCAAGTCGACGATGACAAGACAGCGCAGCCGGCGATGGAAGAACAGCAAGTCCACGCGATACCAGGTCTGGTCGATACGCAGCCGGCGCTGCCGCCCAACAAAGGCAAACCCGTCGCCGAGCTCGATCAGAAGATCTTCCAGTCTCTCGATCAGGGCGGCTTCAAGGTCGGACTCCGAATACTCGTCCTTCAGATTCAGAAACTCCAGCACATACGGGTCTTTGATCGCATCGTCGGGTGTGATGTCGTCCGCCGGCTTGCGTGCGTCGCCCTTGACCAGCATCGACGCCTTGTCCCTGGACAGCGCCGTGCGTTCGTAGAACTGGCTGCCGATCTGTCTGTCGAGTTGCCGCACGCTCCATCCGCCACGCAGCGCTTCAGCCTCGTAGAACCGGCGCGCCTGGTCGTCCTTGACCGACAGCAGCCGCACGTAGGCCGACCACGGTAGCGTGAACAACTGCGCCAGTTCGTCGAGCCTTCTCGGCTGTACCTGTGCCGGGGAAGAATCGCCAGACACTGTCTGGCGAATTGGCCAAGTCAGAAAGAACGACCGCATCTGCTGCAAGTTCTGACGACTGAACCCACGACCGAACCGTTCGGTGAGATCGTTCGCCAGCCGCTCGATCAACTGCTCGCCGTATCCTGCACGCCGCCGCCCTTGTTGTTCGGCCTCGACGATGCGGCGACCAATTTCCCAATAGCTCGCCGTCATCAGCGCATTAACCTTGCGGGCGGCCGCATGGCGGGCGGCCTCGAGCAATTCGACAATGCTGCCATGGACGCCGGCATAGCCGGCCGGCACGACAGCTTTTTTTGCAGTTGTCATGGAAAGCGTCCTGTTGCCGGTGGGGTTACCCCGGGGGCACAATTCAGTGATGAGGTAACGTTCGGTCTATCCGACACAAACGAAATCGCGGTCCGCGCGTAGGGCACCACATTGCCCGCATGCAGAGCACCATGCTTGTTCGCATCGACACCGTGCCCGTCGCGCGGTCGAGCGCCGTGATGAAGCGTCAGTAAGAACTGCAACGCGCGCATAAAAAAACGGGCGACACAGGCCGCCCGCGAAAACTCCAATCGCTCTGCAACATCCTTCTTGCAAAACACGGAGCGAACTCCGCGTCGCTCAATTTACGGGCGCGCGCGCGTCCGATCAATTTGACGGGAACGAAATTGCGCTCCGAATCCGTCGGACACGGCGTCGTCACGCCCCCAGCAGCACCCCCTTTCGCACCGGCACCGTGCCCGTCACGCGCCCGAGCGGCGCCCCGGCCGTCACGAAGCGGATCGCGCGCTGCATGTAGAACACGCCGTCGGTCGCGCTCGATATCGTCGTGACCGCATCCGTCAGCGGATCGACGATGTCGAACAGCGGATCGCCGGCGCGGATCATCGCGCCGATCGGCGCACGGTGCACGAGAATCCCGCTCACCGGCGCGTAAAACTGCTCGCTGCCCGCGAGCGGCGTGGCCGGCGCGGCCAGCGGCGGCAGCGGCGCGCGTTCGCCGCGCACCGCGCCGCACCAGACGAGATAGTCGACGAGCGCGCCGGCGTCGCGGCGCGCGTAGTCGTACGTCACGTCGCGCTGGCCGCGACACTCGACCGTCACGGCCACGGTACCCGCCGCCATCGGCGTGCCGGACGGCAAATGCGCGCGCAACCGTGACCACAGCAGATGATGCGCATCGTCGAACGCATTCCCGCCCGAATCCTCCGCGAGCAGCGACACCTCCGCGCCGAGATAACGCGCGAGCGGCTCCACGTCCGGCCACGCGGTGTCGCTCGTGTACACGTGCATCACCGCTTCGAGCGAGCAATGCAGGTCGATCACGACGTCGGCGTCGTGCGACAGTTTCAGCAGCGCAAGCTGCAGCGCATCGAATTCGGTGCGCGGCGCGATTTCATCGAGCGCCGCGCCGACGCATTCGCGCACGATCGCGCGATTGCGCACGCCGTCGTCGCCCAGCCGGTCGCGCGCACGTGCGGCGATCTCCGCGAGCGGCAGGAAGCCGCGATTGAAGTTGCGGCCGGTCGCGAGATCGAACCGGCCGATGAACTGCCCGAGCAGATGATGATTGAGGCCGACCGGGTTGGCCACCGGCACGAGCACGATTTCGGCCGCGAGCCGGCCTTCGGCGTCAAGTTGCGCGAGGCGCTGCTTGAGCATGACCGCGGCAAGCATCGCGGGCGTCTCGTCCCCGTGCAGCGCGGCCTGCAGGTAGATCTTGCGGCCGCAGTCGGCCGGCCCGAAATGAAAGCTCGTCAGCGTGCGCTGCGTGCCGATCGACGGCGACAGGAGCGGCGTGGTGCGAATCTGCATCGATGATCCTGAACCGATGAAAAGGGGAATCGGGAGAACGAGCCAGCGCGGCGCTCAGTCGCCGTACGGGTTGAAATCGAAATACTGCTCCGCGATCCAGCGGTGCGCGGACGGTAGGCGCGCATGGCCGCGCCGCCACCCGCATCGCGCGTCAGTCCAGCGATTCGCGCGCCGTCTCGCGCAGCATCGCAACCGCGATCAGCGACAGCACCACGCATGCGGCCACGTAGCCGGCCGGCGCGAGCTTGCTGCCGGTCGTCTTCACGAGCCACGTCGCGATCAGTTGCGCGGTGCCGCCGAAGATCGTCACCGCGAGCGCATACGCGATCGAGATGCCCGTCGCGCGCACGTGGCGCGGCAGCGACTCGCACATCAGCGCCATTTCCGACGCCGAGCCGAGCGAATAGAACAACAGCATCAGCGCGGTCAGCGGCAGGATCACCGACAGCGTCGGATGATGGTTCATCAGCCAGAACGCCGGAAACAGCAGCGCGACCAGCACGCCGCGGCCGACGAAGATCGGCAGGCGCCGGCTGCCGAGCTTGTCCGACGGCCAGCCGAACAGCGGGCACGTGACCAGCATCACGCAGCCCGACGCGACGCCGACGAACATCGACAGCTTCATCGGCAGGCCGAGCGTATGAATCGCGTAGGTCGGCATGTAGAAGGTCAGGATGTAGGTCGACACCGTGCCGCCCATTACCGTGAGCATCAGCAGCACCACCGTGCGCGTGTGCTTCGAGAACAGTTCGTGCAGCACGCCGCGCTCGATGCCGTGATGACGGTCGCCGGGCGCGTCGTCCGCGAGCCGGCGACGCAAGAACATCCCGACCGGCGCGATCAGCACGCCGACGAGGAACGGCAGCCGCCAGCCCCAGCTTTCCAGCGCGTCCTTCGTCATCGTGTTCGACAGCAGCGCCGCGAACCCGGAGCCCATCAGCGCGGCGCCGCCCTGCGTCGCGAGCTGCCAGCTCGCGCGGAACCCGCGGCGCGACGTGCCGCCCTGTTCGAGCAGCGTCGACGTCGCCGCGCCGAATTCGCCGCCCTGCGAGAAGCCCTGCAACAGCCGCGCGAACACGACGAGCAGCGGTGCGGCCACGCCCACTTGCGCATGGGTCGGCGCGATCGCGATCAGCCCGGTGCCGAGCGCCATCAGCATGATCGTCAGGTTCAGCGCGGCCTTGCGCCCCTTGCGGTCCGCGTAGACGCCGAGCACGACGCTGCCGAGCGGCCGCGTGAAGAAGCCGGCGGCGAAGGTCGCGACCGACAGCAGCAGCGACGTGGTCGGGTCGCTCGACGGGAAGAACAGCTTGCCGATCAGCACCGCGAAGAAGCCGTACACGGTGAAGTCGAAGAATTCCAGCCAGTTGCCGATCACGGCCGCGGCGATCGCGCCGCGTCGCGTGACGGCAGGCGCGCCGCGCGCATCGCCTTCGACGGCGCCCGTCGACGCGGGGTGCAGCGCGAGATGCTCTTTCTGCATCGCTATCCTCTCCTGTCAAAGCAGCCGGAAGCGCCGGCCGCACGCCGCCGCCGCGATCACTGCCCGAGGTAACGCTCGACGAGGCGCGTCCAGAACGCCGCGCCGATCGGCAGGTTGCGATCGTTGAAGTCGTATTTCGGGTTGTGCACCATGCAGCCGTCCTCGCCTTCGCCGTTGCCGAGCCGCACGAACGAGCCCGGCCGCTGCTGCAGCATGAACGCGAAATCCTCGCTGCCCATCAGCAGGTCGGTCTGCTCGACCACGTGCGCATCGCCGACGAGTTCGCGTGCGACTTGAGCCGCGAAGTCGGTTTCGGCATCCGAATTAATGACGACCGGATAGCCTTCGATGTATTCGACGTTCGCGGTCGCGCCGTAACTCGCGGCCTGCGTTTCGGCCAGCTCGGTGATGCGGCGCTTGAGCAGCGCGCGCACTTCCGGGCTGAACGAACGCACGCTGAGTTCGAGGCGCGCGCCGTTCGGAATCACGTTGTTCGCGGTGCCCGCGTGCATCGAGCCGACCGTGACGACCGCCGGCTGCGACGGGTCGACGTTGCGCGCGACGATCGTCTGCAGCGCCATCACGATGCTCGCCGCGACGACGACCGGATCGACCGTCAGGTGCGGCCGCGCCGCATGGCCGCCGACGCCTTCGATCGTGATGATCGCCTTGTCGCCCGCCGACATGAACGGGCCGCGCCGCGTGAGAAACACGCCCGGCGCCGCGCCCGGATGGTTGTGCATGCCGAACACGGCGTCGCACGGGAAGCGCTCGAACAGGCCGTCGTCGATCATCTTCTTCGCGCCGCTGTCGACGCCGTGCTCCTCCGCCGGCTGAAAATACAGGTGTACGGTGCCGGAGAAGTTGCGCGTCTTCGCGAGATGCTGCGCGGCGCCGAGCAGCATCGTCGTATGGCCGTCGTGGCCGCATGCGTGCATCTTGCCGTGCGTGCCGCTCGCATACGGCAGGCCGGTCGCCTCGACGATCGGCAGCGCATCCATGTCCGCGCGAATGCCGATGCTGCGCGCGCCGTCGCCCACGCGCAGCGTGCCGACGACGCCCGTCTTGCCGACGCCGCGCGTCACCTGCCAGCCCCATTGCTCGAGCTTGTCCGCGACGAGCGCGGCCGTGTCGTGCTCTTCGTATGCGAGTTCCGGATGGTGATGGATGTGGTGACGGATCTCGCGCAGCCCGCCGGCGGCGGGCATCAGATCCTCGACTTCGGTGAATCGGGTATCGGTGGTCATCAAGGGGCTCCTGCCGTTCGTCTGCGCACGCCGGGCGAGGCGTGCGGGAAAGCGAGCCACTATATCGAGCCGATATCGGTTCAATAAGATGCGGAATTTTTCACCGTGATAACGTATTTTAATCAGGGTTAACGCGGCCTGACGGGTCACAACCGTGGCTTTCGGTCAGATACGGGTACGGCTTTCGATTAGATCCGGCTATGGCTTCCTCACGCATCGCTGAAACGCCCGTAACCGAAATCCCGTCCGAACGAAGCTTGCCCAAGTCTCGTAGACATCAACGATTCTCTTCCGCTTCGTGGAGCGCCGACGCAAGGATCATCGCGTCGGCATTGAGCGGCCTTGGGCGGCCACGGGGCTGATAGACGGCGTCACCGGGCAGGACCGACCGGCCGCTGATCGCACACACCGCGCTGGTGCGAGCGCGGGTTGCATGCCACGCCTGATCACCATACGAACAATGCGTCGAATCGTGCCATGCCATCGTTACCGCTGTCGCGCTCACGCGGTCGACGAACCTCACCGAGACGGTCCGCCGCTCCGCGGCGGTCGTCCGCAGGCGCAACCGACGTTCCGTCCGGTGTGCACTCAACGACTCGCTCGAAGACGCGAACGATCGCGCATCGTCGCTTCGGCACAATTGGAGAAGCAGACCCAGCGTCTGCTTCCATGGATCCACCGCCATCACGTCAGTCGCGGAATTCATCGTTATCCTCGTTGCGTCGGTACGTTGACTTGTTTTTCTCCCGGCGCGCGCCGCACAAGGCGCGCGATTCGAGCAGCAGCAGCCGTGCACGCACGATGCGCCTACGCATCAGATATTCATGAGGCCGCGAGCCGTAGAACAAAAATGAAACTGTCACCGTTCGCGAGGTAAAGATGTCGCCTCGACGCTCGGCGCCGGCGGTAAGCAGCCATCTTTGTAGCTCGCCAATGCGTCACCTCGCAACGCTCGTCTTCATTCAGCACGAGTTCCGCCTTCGGTCGTCCAGTCGCCATGTTGACGTCCCACGTTCCGTTGACGTCAACATACAGCGTCAACACGGACCAGTTACCGACGGAACGGGACGCTGGCATTGGACGACCGTGGCGCCGGCCCTTCCACCGCGTGCCACAGCGCAGAACGTATCGCAATCGCTTCAAGCCTCGCCCGTCGACGCGACCAACATGTCGATCAAGGTGCGGGACGCGGCCGACAGGCGGCGATGCGGTGCGTAGACGACTGAAAACGGCCGTGTGCGCCCGCGCAGATGGGGCAATACCTCGACGAGATTTCCGGCCCGGATCCGATCCTGGACGATGAAGTCATAGGTCTGGCAGATACCGGCGCCACTCTGCGCCATCGACACGACACCGAGCACGTCGTCGGACACCGCGACGTTCGAAGCCGGCAGCCAATCGATGTCGCGATCGCCGTCACGGAATACCCAGGGCGCGATACGGCCGCTGCTGGGCAGCATGAACGGCAAACAAAGATGGTGCTCCAGGTCGGCCACGTTTCCGGGCGTGCCGGCGTGGGCGACGTACTCGGGCGACGCGACAAGGCACAGCGCCGCATCCTCGAGCTTGCGCGCGACCAGACCGCTGTCCGGCAATTCGCCCAGACGGATCGCCAGGTCGAAACCTTCGGCCACGAGATCCACGTTCCGGTTCGCGATGTTCAACTCCACGCGAACGTGCGGGTGTTCTCGCGTGAACCGTCGAAGCAGCGGCGGCAGACGATAGTGCCCGTACGTCGTCGGTACGCTCAGCCGGACATGGCCCGTCAACGTACCGCCGTGCCCCTGAATGGCCCGCTCGGCGTCATCGATCAGCAAAAACGCCGCGCGCGATTGCTCCAGATAGAGCCTGCCGTGCTCCGTCAGGCTCAACCGCCGCGTGGAACGACGCAGCAACTGCGTGCCCAGCCGGGCCTCCAGACGTGTGATGGCCCGGCTCAACACGGAAGGCGTGCTCCCCAATGCGACCGCACCGGCAGTCATCGAGCCTTTTTCGACCACCGTCACGAACGCTTCCACGTCACCGAGATGGTCGAATTTACGCGCCATCTTGTCCTCCAAAGAACAAAAGCTTTACTTTCGCGCCAGTTTATCTTCATCGATGAGCCAAATAAAGTGCGTGCGTCGTGACTGCATCGTCGAGTCACCCGTTGAAATCCAGGAGCACAGCATGAATGGCGAACATCGCGAGCGGCAGCATCTGCAGGTTCTATTCGTACTCACGAGCCACGCGAAGAAAGGCTCAACCGGCGAGCCGACCGGTTTCTATCTCGGCGAAGTGACTCATCCGCTGGCTGAACTGCACGCGGCCGGCATTCCCGTCGAATTCGCATCGATTCAGGGCGGCGAACCGCCGGTCGACGGGCTCGACCTGACCGATGAAATCAATGCGCGCTATTGGAACGACCGCGATTTCCGCGACGCGCTCCGCCACACGCAGCGGCTGGGCGACGTCGATGCGTCGAAGTATGCCGCTGTCTTCTTTGCCGGCGGCCACGGCGCGATGTGGGACTTTCCGGGCAATCCCGACGTGCAGAAAGTGACCCGCGACATCCATGACGCGGGTGGGGTGGTCGGCGCGGTGTGTCATGGGCCGGCCGCACTGGTCGACGTGAAGCTCGGCGACGGTACATATCTCGTCGCCGGCAAGAATCTGAGCGCCTTCACGGACGAGGAAGAACGGGAGGTCCAGCTCGATCGCGTCGTCCCGTTCCTGCTCGCGAGCACCTTGAAGCAGCGCGGCGCACTTCACCATCCCGTGCCGAACTGGACCGCCAAGGTCGTCGTCGACGGACGGCTCGTGACTGGCCAGAACCCGCAGTCGGCCGCCGGCGTGGGCGCCGCGATGCGTCATCTGTTGCTCGCCCGTTCACGACAAGCTTGAACCTTCCCGATGGAGAAAACGATGTATTCGATGCGCAAGCTCGCCGTTGCGGCAATGCTCGGCATTGCCGCGTGCGGCGCTCACGCGGCCAACGTGCTCGTGGTGTTGTCGGATTCCGATCACCTCGACCTGAAGGATGACAAGGTCTTCGCGACGGGCTTCTACCTGAACGAGCTGATGCAGCCCGTGAAGGCGCTGCTCGATGCCGGCCATCAGGTGACCTTCGCCACGCCGGAGGGCAAGGCGCCGACGCTGGACGTCACGTCGGCCGACAAGATGTACTTCAACGGCGACGACAACGCGATGCGCGACTATCGGGCCTTGCTCGACCGGCTACAAATCACGTCGCGCACGCATTCCCCGGTGATCAGCCTGTCGCGGGTGGAGCAGATCGGCTACGCGCACTTCGATGCCGTCTATGTTCCCGGCGGCCATGCGCCGATGCAGGACCTGTCGACCAGTGCCGCCGTGGGCAGATTGCTGGCCGACTTTCACGCGCGCGGCAAGACCACGGCGCTCGTTTGCCACGGCCCGATTGCGCTGCTGTCGACGCTGCCCGATGCGCCGGGCTTTGTACGAAAGCTCGCGGCGGGAAACGCGGGCGATGGCGACACGAAATGGATCTACGCCGGCTACCGGATGACGGTGATCAGCAACGCGGAAGAAGAGCAAGCCAAAGGGCTGCTCGGCGGCGGCGCGATGAAGTTCTATCCGCAGACTGCATTGCAACGCGCGGGTGGAATCTACAGCAGCAACGCGGTGCCGTTTACCGCGCACATGGTCACCGACCGTGAATTGATCACCGGACAGAATCCGGCGTCGGCGCTGGACGTCGCCGGCGAAATGCTGAAGCGGCTCAAGTAGTCATGCCGTGCAATCGACCGGCAATGCCGGTTACTCGATGAGTAAAGGAGAAGCAAACCGTGGATCTGCAACTTGAAGGAAAAACTGCGATCGTCACCGGTGCCACTGCCGGCATCGGCATGGCCATCGCGCGAACGTTGGCCGCGGAAGGCGTCGCGGTCACGATCACGGGGCGGCAACGAGACAAGCTCGACGCAGCCGTCGCGGAGCTCTGCGCTGCCGCGCCGCGCGGCAGCGTACGCGGCGTCGTCGCCGACGTGAGCGGCGACCGAGGCGTCGCGGAGCTGATCGATGCACAGCCGGACACGGATATTCTCGTGAACAATCTCGGCTACTACGAAGCCAAGCCGTTCGCGGAGATCACCGATGACGACTGGCTGCGAATGATCGACGTCAACGTGATGTCGGGTGTCAGGCTGTCGCGTCATTACTTTCCTCGCATGCTCGCGAAGAACTGGGGGCGAGTGATTTTCATGTCCAGCGAAGTCGGCGCCTTCACGCCGCCGGACATGGTGCACTACGGTGTCAGCAAATCGGCTCAACTCGCGGTTTCGCGCGGAATGGCCGAACTGACGAAGGGAACCGGCGTGACCGTCAACAGCGTACTGCCATCCGCCACGCGATCCGAAGGCATCGTCGCATATCTTCGGCAAACCGCGCCACGGCCCGGTATGACCGATGCGGAAATCGAATCGCACTTCTTCGACACGTATCGTCCGAGCTCGCTGATTGCCCGCATGATCGAGGCCGACGAGATTGCCGCGATGGTGGCGTTGCTCGCCAGTCCTTTGGGTGCGGCATCCAATGGCGCCGCGGTGCGCGTCGAGGGCGGCACCTACCGGTCGATTCTCTGAGATGGCACGCGAAGTGCATCGACGCCAGGCGATACCATCGAAGAACAGGCCGATCGGATAAGCGATACGCGGTTTTGGGTTGCCGTCTTTTTCGATGGCGAGCGAAGTCGCCGTCGCAACCCGTACCAGATCGTCGAAGCGGGTATCAGGTGGAATGGGCCTTGCGTTATGAGCACGACCGCGTGGGTGCTTGCACCGTCCGCCTTCAAACGTATCCCCCGATTGCGGGGGACATCGTTTTGTTGGCGGCTTCAAGTTTCGCGACATCCTCCCCGCGCTATGCGAATCCGTACAGCTTCGCGGGATTGGTGACGAATATCCGTTGCTGCCAGTCCGCACGCCCGATCCAGCCCGCGATCACGTCCAGCATGTTTGCATCGTCGGGCTTGTCCGTCTTCTGCGTGGGGTGCGGCCAGTCGGTGCCCCAGAGCATGCGCTCCGGCGCCATGTCGATGCCGCCGGCAACGAACCGCCCGGCTCAGCCAATTTCCTTCAACGCCCGCAGCCCGTCCGGCAGCACCGCATCCGGAAACTGCGTGGACAGCGTGGCGTCCCGCCACCGCGCCGCCTCTTCCGCGCGCTGCCGTTCCGCCTGCTCGCAGACGAACAGCGCATCGCCGCCGAGCAGCAGGCGCAGCGGCACGTCGTCGCGGCGCGACAGGTCGACGATCAGCGCCGCGATCCGGGCGGGATCGCCGATCTCGTGGCCGCCATACGCGCCGAGCAGGTCGAGGATCTTCCCGACCGACGGTTGATAGTCGGGCAGCAGATCGTCGATGTCGCGCTTCGCCTGCGCGGCCCAGTCGGTGCGCATGCCGCCCGGTTCGAGCGTGCACACGCGCACGCCGAATGGCGCGGCTTCCTTCGCGAGCACGTCGCTGAATCCGCCGACCGCCCACTTCGCGGCCTGATATGCGGACAGTCCGGGCGTCGCCGTACGCCCGCCGACCGACGACACCTGGAAGATGTGCCCCGCGCGCTGCGCGCGCATCGTCGGCAGCACCGCGCGCGTGAGGTTGACCACGCCGAACAGGTTCGTTTCGATCTGGTCGCGGAAGGCTTCGGCGCTCATCTGCTCGAACGGCGCCGTGTGGCCGTAGCCCGCGTTGTTCACCAGCACGTCGATACGGCCGAACGCCGCGCGCGCCGCCGCGACGGCTTGCGCGGCCGCCGCTTCGTCGGTGACGTCGAGTTCGACCGGCAGCAGCCGGTTGCCATACCGTTCGGCCAGATCGGCCAGCCGCGCGGGATCGCGCGCGCCGGCCACCAGCCGGTCCCCCGCTGCCAGCACCGCTTCCGAAATGGCGCGACCGAGGCCGCGCGCGGCTCCCGTTACCAACCAGACTTTCGACATTTTCCACTCCTTGATCGTGATGAAACCACCAAAATGAATGATTACTCACTCATTAATATGGGCGACGCATCGATCGTTCGTGACCTGCGTCGTCCTGCCTGAAACGCGCCGCCGTCGCCGCGGCACATGCCGCCACGACGCGAATACTAGACTCACACCGCGTGCAACACGGCCCACATCGCGCGAAACCCCGCTTCCCGGTAGGCATCGGCCCGCGCCGGATCGCGTGCGATCGACTCCATCGCCGTTTCCGCGATCGACGTAAACAACGCCGAGCAGAACGCATGCGCTTCGTCGCGGCTCAACGCGCCCGACGCGGCGACCTGTTCGCGCAGCAGCGCGCCGATCCCGCCGAAGCCTTCCGAGCCCGCGGCCCGATGCGCATCGTCGATGCGCCCGCTCACGCCCAACTGCCGCAGCGCGCGCCGTCCGTCCGGATTCGCGACGCCCCACGACACATAGCCGTTCCACGCATGCCGCACCGCCTGCTCGGCCGGCGCATGTTCCGGAAACCCGGTCATCATCGCTTCGCGCATGTCGGCCTTCAGGCTCACGTACAGCGCGTTCAACAACGCGTCCTTGGTCTCGAAGTACGTGAACACCGTGCCTTCCGCCACGCCGGCAAGCCGCGCAATGCGCGCGGTGGTCGCGCTCGCGCCGTCCTCGGCGAGCGCGCGCGCGGCCGCCGCGAGGATGGCTTCGTGCTTGTCGGGACTGCGCGGTCGGGCCACGGTCGATTCCTTTAATGAGTGAGCGCTCAATCATAATCGACCCATCATCGAAAATGCAAGCCCCGTTACATCGCGCGAACACAGACGCAAACCATCAAAACGGTGCACTATTAGCGTTTTGCCGTACCGGCGCCGGCCAACCGGCGCCCGATGCCCTCGACGTTCGTTTCACGTTCACCGTTTCAAACCGCGAACCTCCCATGACGAATCAGCCTTCCCAGACCGCGGCCGACCGGCCCGTCGACATGATCATTTTCGGCGGCGGCGGCGACCTGGCCGCCCGCAAGCTGTTGCCCGCGCTGTACATGGCGCACCTGCACTGCAATCTTCCGCCCGAGACGCGCATCATCGCCGTCGGCCGCCGCGACTGGGGCATCGACGGCTATCGCAAGTTCATGGACGAGCAGTCGCGCCCGTTCATCGACGCGAAGGCGTTCGACGCCGACGCGTGGGCCCGCTTCCTCGACCTGTTCAAGTACGTGCTGATCGACGTGAACGCGCCGGACGACTACCAGCGGCTCGCCGAAGCGGCGCGCGGCGAGGCCGTGCGTGTGTTCTACCTGTCGACGTCGCCGGAGCTGTTCACGACGATCTGCGACAACCTGTCGGCCGCGCACCTCGTCGACGCGCATTCGCGCGTCGTCCTCGAAAAGCCGCTCGGCCACGATCTCGCTTCCGCGAAGGCGATCAACGACGCGGTCGGCAAGCACTTCGAGGAATCGCAGATCTACCGGATCGACCACTATCTCGGCAAGGAAACCGTGCAGAACCTGATGGTGCTGCGCTTCGGCAACCCGATCTTCGGGCCGCTGTGGCAGGCGCCGAACATCCGCAGCGTGCAGATCACGGTCGCGGAAACGGTCGGCGTCGGCAGCCGCGCGGGCTTCTACGACCATACCGGCGCGCTGCGCGACATGGTGCAGAACCACCTGCTGCAACTGCTGTGCATCGTCGCGATGGAGCCGCCCGTGTCGCTCGACCCGGACGCGGTGCGCGACGAGAAGCTGAAGGTGCTGCGCTCGCTGCGGCCGATGTCGCTGTCGGACGTCGCGCGCGACACGGTGCGCGGCCAGTACACGGCCGGCGCGGTCGACGGCCAGCCGGTCAAGGGCTATCTCGAGGAAGACAACGTGCCGGCGGACAGCCGCGCGGAAACCTTCGTCGCGCTGCGCGCGCACATCAACAACTGGCGCTGGGCGAACGTGCCGTTCTTCCTGCGCACCGGCAAGCGGCTGCAGCGCCGCCAGTCGGAAATCGTGATCGAGTTCGCGGACATGCCGTTCTCGATCATCCCGACCGGCCCGCGCAATTACGGCAACCGCCTCGTGATCCAGCTCCAGCCGGAAGAGTCGATCCAGTTGCAGATGCTCGCGAAGGAGCCGGGCAGCGGCATGAACATGGTGCCGGTGAGCCTGAACCTCGACCTGCAGCAGGCGATTCCGGAACGGCGCGCGGAAGCGTGCGAACGGCTGCTGATCGACGTGATCCGCGGCCGCCTCACGCATTTCATGCGCCGCGACGAGCTCGAAGCCGCGTGGTCGTGGGTCGAGCCGATCCTCGACGGCTGGAAGCAGCTCGGCGACCGGCCGCGCCTGTACACGGCCGGCACGTTCGGGCCCGCGGCCTCGTCGGCGCTGCTCGCGCGCGACGGGATGTCGTGGGCCGAAGAGGCGTAATCGCAGCACGACGGCGTGCCGACGCGCGGCACGCCGGCTCCCGAAGGGCAGCGCCGCCTGCCCTGCGTCGCTACTGCGGCTCCATCCACGCAGCCTTGCGCCGCGCCCGCCCGTCACCGCCGCTGCCGCCGCCCAGCACCTCGATCAGATAGTCGACGAACGACGCGATCCGCGACGAGATCGCGGTATTGCGGTAGTACACCGCGTGAATCGGCTGCTGAACGTCGAGCGTCTGGCGCGCGAGCACCTGCACCAGCCGCCCCGCATCGCGATCCTGCGCGGTCACGAAATCGGACAGGCAGACGACACCCGTGCCCTCCAGCGCAAGCTGCCGCAGCGTTTCGCCGCTCGACGAATACACGTCCGGCTCGATGCGGTACGCTTCGCCGTCCGTGCCGAGGATCGGCCATACGTTCAGCGATTCGGGCTGCGTGAAGCCGAGCAGCGTGTGCTTGTCGAGATCCTCGACCTTGCGCGGCTGGCCATGCGCTTCGATATACGCGGGGCTCGCGAGGATGCGCAGCCGGCTGTTGCCGATGCGCCGGCTGTGCAGCGTCGAATCCTTCAGCCGGCCGATCCGGACCGCGACGTCGGTGCGCCGCTCCAGCAGATCGGTGATGCCCTCGTTGCTGTTCAGTTCCAGCTCGACCTTCGGGAAGCGCTCGCGGTAGCCGCGCACGAGCGGCACGATCACGTGCAGCATGAACGGCGTCGCGGCGTCGACGCGCAGGCGCCCGGACGGCATCTCGCGCCGCGCGAGCATCTGCTCCTCCGCGTTCTCGACCGATTCGATGATCGCGCGCGCGTCCTGCAGGAACGCGCGCCCTTCCTCGGTCAGTTCGAGCCGGCGCGTGGTCCGGCGCAGCAGCGTGGTCTTGAGCTTTTCCTCGAGCCGCGCGAGCGTGCGGCTCGTCGCCGACACAGTGAGGTCGAGCTGCTGCGCGGCCGCCGTGATCGAACCGGTATCGACCACGGCGGTAAAGGCCTGGAGTTCGTCGAGGGTGGTCTTCATTGTTGAGTTGAAATCAAAACAATTTGGTTTATAGACGAGTTTTTCAGCAAAAGTAAAGCCGGCACACTGCGATCCATTCCTACTGAAACCCGGATCCCGTCATGCCACTCGCGTTGCTTGCGCTGACCATCAGCGCCTTTGCCATCGGCACCACCGAATTCGTGATCGTCGGGCTGATCCCGACGATCGGCGCCGACCTCGGCGTCAGCCTGCCGTCCGCCGGCCTGCTCGTCAGCCTGTACGCGCTGGCCGTCGCCATCGGCGCGCCGCTGCTCACCGCGCTCACCGGCCGCGTGCCGCGCAAGGCGCTGCTCGCCGGGCTGATGGCGCTCTTCACCGTCGGCAACCTCGTCGCATGGCAGGCGCCGGGCTACGAATCGCTGATCGTCGCACGCGTGCTCACCGGCCTCGCGCACGGCGTGTTCTTCTCGGTCGGCTCGATCATCGCGACCACGCTCGTGCCGAAGGAGAAGGCCGCCAGCGCGATCGCGACGATGTTCAGCGGCATGACCGTCGCGTTCGTCGCCGGCATTCCGCTCGGCACCTTCATCGGCCAGCACTTCGGCTGGCGCGCGACGTTCCTGATCGTCGCGCTGTTCGGCCTCGTCGCATTCGTCGGCGCAGTCGCCTTCGTGCCGCGCGCGCTGCCGCAGACGCCGCCGGCCCCCCTCGCCCGCCAGTTGCGCGTGCTGGCCCAGCCGCGCTTGCTGCTCGTCTATGCGATGACGGCGGTCGGTTACGGCGGCTCGCTGATCGCGTTCACGTACATGGCGCCGCTGCTCGAACAGATCGCCGGCTTCACGCCGTCGCAGGTCAGCCTCGTGCTGGTCGGCTACGGCGTATCGGTCGCGGTCGGCAACGTGTGGGGCGGCAAGCTCGCGGACGCCGTCGGCCCCGTGAAGGCGCTCAAGCGGATCTTCCTGCTGCTCGCGATCGTGCTGCTCGCGCTGACCTTCACGATCCACGTGAAATGGCTCGCGGTGCTGACGATGCTCGCGTGGGGCGCCGTGGCGTTCGGCAACGTGCCGGGGCTGCAGGTGTACGTCGTCAAGCAGGCGCGCCACTTCGCGCCGGACGCCGCCGACGTCGCATCGGGTTTCAACATCGCCGCCTTCAACCTCGGCGTGGCCGGCGGCTCGTCGCTCGGCGGCCTGATCGTCGCGAACGTCGGCCTCGGCCACACCCCGTGGATCGCCGCCGTCGTCACGCTCGGCGCGTTTGCACTCACCGCGTTGAGCGGCCGTCTCGACCGCCGCCACGGGCTGCCGGAACGCACGGCCGAACCCGTCGAACTCGCGCATTGAACGTCACCTTTTCACAGGAGCCACCAGCATGAACGCATCGACCCAACGTCCGCCGTTCGCCGGCAAGACATTCGAAGTCCGCTACGACGGCCTCACCGCGCTCAACGCGTACGACGAGGACGGCCTTCATATGCGCTACGAGATCACCGAAGGCCCGTATGCGGGCGCGAAAGGTGAAGTCGAATACACGTGGCAGCGCGTGGCCGGCGAGACTTACGCGATCTCGTGGCAGGAAGCCGATCGCGCCACCGTCGTGCATGTCGACGACTTCGCCGCCGGCACGTCGCGCTCGTTCTTCACCGCGGCGTCGCTCGACTTCTACCGGCTCGACGGCAGCCTGCGCGCGGTCTGAACGGAGCAACCCGATCATGTCCCCCTCTCTCGACAAGCTCGCCGCCGGCGGCTTCAGCATCGGCGTCGAACTGCCGCTCGACAACGACTGGACCGCGTCCGGCAACGCGAAACGCCGGCATGACGGCCGCCACCCCGGCGTGCCGGACCTGGAAATCCACGCGGAGCTCGCGCAACTGGCCGACACGCTCGGCTTTCGCGCGCTCTGGGTGCGCGACGTGCCGCTGTACGACCCGTCGTTCGGCGACGCCGCGCAGGTGTTCGAAACGTTCTCGTATCTCGGCTACCTCGCCGGCATCACGCGCGACATCCTGCTCGGCACGGCCGCCGTCGTGCTGCCGCTGCGCGAACCGCTGCTGACGCTGAAATCGGCCGCGACGATCCAGGAACTGAGCCGCGGGCGCCTGCTGCTCGGCGTCGCGAGCGGCGACCGGCCGGTCGAATATCCGCTGTTCGGCCGCGAATTCGCGTCGCGCGGCGCGAACTTCCGCGACCAGATCGCGTTGCTGCGCGACGGTGCACGCGGGCATCTGCCGCCCGGCCTGGAAGTGCTGCCCGCCGCGCGCTCGCCGGTGCCGCTGCTCGTCGCCGGCCTCGCGCAGCAGACGCCCGCGTGGATCGGCGAGCACATGGACGGCTGCCTCGCGTATCCGGGCACGCCGGCCGACCACGCGCAGCGCGCCGCGAACTGGCGTGCGGTGGCCGGCGACAAGCCGTACGTGAGCTTCATCCACCTCGACCTCGCGGAAGATCCGCACGAACCGCTGCAGCGGCACCGCTTCGGCGCGCGCGCGGGACGCATCGCGCTGACGGAAGAACTCGCGGCGATGCGCGATGCGGGCGTGCGGCACATCGGCCTGCATTTCCGCCGCAACCGGCGGCCGCTCGACGAGACGATGGCCGAGATCGCATCGGACGTGCTGCCGGCGTTCCATTCGATCACGGATCCGCAGGCGCGCGTCGCATAAGGCCGCCACGGCCCGCACGCGCCCGCGACACGTTCAATATTTGATTTGAAGTCAAATATTTTTGACCTCTAAAGGCGTTTATTTCATCAGTCTCAAGCGCCAGAATGATTCGCATACCGCAACCGTTCCCCTCTTCCAGGAGCACACGATGAGCAAGATTCCGGCCTTCGGCCTCGGTACGTTCCGCCTGCAAGGCCAGGTCGTCGTCGACTCGGTCCGCAACGGCCTCGAAGTCGGCTACCGCGCGATCGACACCGCGCAGATCTACGGCAACGAAGCAGAAGTCGGCGAAGCGATCGCCGCGTCGGGCGTGCGCCGCGACGACCTGTTCCTCACGACGAAGATCTGGGTCGACAACTACGCGCCGGACAAGCTGGCGGCCAGCCTCGAGGAAAGCCTGCGCAAGCTGCGCACCGACTATGTCGACCTGACGCTGATCCACTGGCCGGCCCCCGGCAACGGCGTGTCGATCGACGCGTTCATGACCGCGCTGGCGGACGCGAAGGCGAAGGGCCTCACGCGCCAGATCGGCATCTCGAACTTCAACATCGCGCTGACGAAGGAAGCGATCGCGGCCGTCGGCAAGGACGCGATCGCGACGAACCAGATCGAACTGAGCCCGTACCTGCAGAACCGCAAGCTGGTCGAGTTCCTGAACGCCGAAGGCATTCACGTGACGTCGTACATGACGCTCGCGTACGGCAAGGTGCTCGGCGATCCGGTGATCGGCGCGATCGCGCAGCGTCACGACGCGACGCCGGCGCAAGTCGCGCTCGCCTGGGCGCTGCAGCTCGGCTACTCGGTGATTCCGTCGTCCACCAAGCGCGAGAACCTCGCGAGCAATCTGCTCGCGCAGACGCTGCGCCTGACCGACGAAGACATGGCGCAGATCGCCGCGCTCGAGCGCAACGGCCGCGAAGTCGACCCGGCCGGCCTCGCGCCGCAGTGGGACTGAGCGCGCCGCACCTTCATCCGACATGACCCGTCCGCAGCCCGCCGGCCGCGGCACCGACAGGAATTCACCATGACCCAGGACCCGCTTTTCCAACCGCTGCGACTCGGCGCGCTGACGCTGCCGAACCGCATCGTGATGCCGCCGATGACGCGTTCGCGCGCGAGCCAGCCCGGCGACGAAGCCAACGAACTGATGGCCGCGTACTACGCGCAGCGCGCGAGTGCGGGCCTGATCGTCAGCGAAGGCACCTATATCGCGCCGCTCGGCAAGGGCTACGCGTGGACGCCCGGCATTCACACGCCGTCGCAGGTCGCCGGCTGGCGCAAGGTGACGGACGCCGTGCATGCCGCGCACGGCCGCATCTTCGCGCAGCTGTGGCACGTCGGCCGACTGAGCCACACGAGCCTGCTCGGCGGCGCGCAACCCGTGTCGTCGTCCCCGCTCCAGGCGAAGGGCGTGAACGTGTTCATCGCCGGCGAGGACGGCAGCACGCCCGGCTTCGTGCAGGCCTCCGAGCCGCGCGCGCTGTCGGTCGACGAGATCCGCGAGATCGTCGGTCAATATCGGACCGCCGCCCGCCATGCGATCGAGGCCGGCTTCGACGGCGTCGAGCTGCACGGCGCGAACGGCTACCTCGTGAACCAGTTCATCGACTCGAACGCGAACACGCGCACCGATCAGTACGGCGGCTCGCTCGAGAACCGGCTGCGCTTCCTGCGCGAAGTCACGCAGGCGCTGATCGAAGGGACCGGCGACGCGTCGCGCGTCGGCATCCGCCTCGCGCCGCTGACCACGCTGAACGGCTGCGTCGACGACGACCCGGAAACGACCTACCTCGCCGCCGCGAAGCTGCTCGGCGAACTCGGCGTCGGCTACCTGCACATCGCGGAAGCCGACTGGGACGACGCGCCGCTGATGCCGGTCGCCTTCAAGCAGCAATTGCGCGCCGCGTTCCCGGGCGTGCTGATCTATGCCGGCGCGTACACCGCCGAGCGCGCACGCGAAGCGATCGCCGCCGGCTGGGCCGACCTCGTCGCATTCGGCCGCCCGTTCGTCGCGAACCCCGACCTGCCCGAGCGGCTGCGCACCGGCGCCGCGCTCGCGCCGCATGATCGCAACACGCTGTTCGGCGGCGGCGCCCACGGCCTGACCGACTACCCGACGCTCGCGCAAGCCGCGGCGTAACGCGCGACAGGAGCCCCGAATGAAAGCAACGCTCGCCCGGCTCGTGCTCGCCGCGATCCTGCCGTTCGCGGCCGCGCACGCTGCCCACGCCGCCGCGTCGGCCGCGGCGGCCGACTGGTATCCGTCCGTCTATGGCGCCGATGACGAAATCGGCGCGGCCAACCTGCTGACGCCCGACGTCGTCAAGCACGCGGTCGGCCTCGTGAAGGCCGGCAAGACCTATCCGCTGGCCGTGCCGGTGGACAAGCACCTGCCGGCGTTCCGCCATCGCAGCTTCCGGCTGTACAACGTGCAGGTCGGCCAGCAGGCCGGCAAGAGCCTCGGCCCGAACAAGTTCACGTTCAACGACGAACTCGTCAACGCGTGGACCGGCGTCGGCACGCAGCTCAACGGCATCGGCCACATCGGCATCGACAACGTGTACTACAACGGCAACCGGGCGGCCGATTTCGTGACCATCGACGGCGTGAAGAAGCTCGGCGTCGAGAAGGTGCCGCCGATCGTCACGCGCGGCGTCGTGCTCGACATGACCGCCCGCTACGGCAAGCCGATCGTGCCGGGAGGCACCGAATTCACGGTCGCCGACATCCAGGCCGTGCTGAAGCAGCAGGGGCTGACGCTGCGCAAGGGCGACGTCGTGCTGTTCAACACCGGCTGGCTCGAGCTGATCGGCAAGGACGACAAGCAGTTCCTCGACGTCGAGCCCGGCATCGGCATGGAAGCGGCGAAGTGGCTGGCCGATCAGGGAATCGTCGCGTTCGGCGGCGACACGTGGGCGTCGGAGGTCTATCCGAATCCGCACACGCGGGACGAATTCCCGGTCAACCAGTACATGCTCGCGAAGCGCGGCATCTACAACCTGGAGTTGATCGACAGCCGCGCGCTGGTGCGCGACAAGGCATGGGAATTCCTGTTCGTGCTCGGCCAGCCGCTGTACGTCGGCTCGACGCAGGTCAACATCAACCCGGTCGCGATCCGCTGATCGCGGGTCCGCTCCTTCGGCGATCGCGGCGACTATCGCCGCGATTGTCATTTCCGCATTGCAGCCTGTGCGATCGGCGTCTAACGTTGACGGGATCGATGTCGTACGACCGTCACCCGACCTGAAAGGACGCCCCGTCATGCCAAGCCGATCCCCGACACGCGACATGCTGCTGGCCCTTGCGGCCGGTCTTTCCCTGGCGGCTTTTACCGCGCCCGCACACGCCGACGAGGCTGCCGGCCTCGCGCCGCCGGCGCCGGCCACGCCGGTGCTGGCGACCACCGCGACCGGCGTGCAGATCTATTCGTGCGAATACGATGCCGACCACCGGCTCGCGTGGGCCTTCAAGCGCCCGGAGGCGACGTTGTTCGATGAAAACGGCACGCTCGTCGTGCGGCACGGCGCGGGGCCGTCGTGGGAAGCGCTCGACGGCAGCCGCATTACCGGCAAGAAGCTCGCGGAAATGCCGAGCGCAAGCGCGGCCAGCGTTCCGCAACTGCTGCTCGCGGCGACGCCGGCCGCAACCGGCACGCTCGCCGGCGTGCGCTTCGTGCAGCGGCTCGACACGGCGGGCGGCACGCCGCCGGCCGCGACGTGCACGACCGAGCATGCGGTCGGCCGCTTCCCGTACTTCGCGCGCTACGTGTTCCTGAAGTGACGCACAAGGCGGCGCAAGCGACGGGCATCATCCCGTCGCCTTTCGCCGCGCCTCCATTAATCAGGCCTCCTATATTTGATACGGGGAAGCGTGAAATCGTCGACACCCTCGTTCCGCCTGGTCAGCGTGTCCGCATCGACAATTCGACGTCACCGCCGAACGGCACCGACAGATAGCCGTTTTCCGGCGCGCGCACGTAGGCGAGATAGTCGGGGCTGTATTCCGCGTTGTCGGCCACGACGAATGCCCCCGCCCTGAGCCGCGGCTCGACCCGCGCGAGAATCTCCGGATACAGCGCCTTCGCCCCGTCGAGCAGCAACAGGTCGACCGAATCCGGAAGATCGGTGGCCAGCGTGTGGAGCGCATCGCCTTCGCGAATCTCCACGAGATCGGCCAGTCCGGCTGCCGCCAGGTTGGCCTGCGCGCGTACGACCTTCGACGGCTCGAATTCGCTCGTGATCAGCCGCCCACCGCCGTTGTCGCGCAGCGCGGCCGCCAGATGCAGCGTCGAAATGCCGAACGACGTGCCGAATTCGACGATTGCCTTGGCATTGCCGCTGCGCGCGAGCATGTATAGCAGCATGCCCGTCTCGCGCGACACGGGAAGCGGGTAATCCTTCAGGCGCGCATACAGATCGGCGTAATCCGTCTTGCTGCGCATCAGCCGCGCTTGCTCGTCGCGCGACACGTCGGCAAACGCCGGGCTCGTCGCGGGCGACGACGCGTCGGCTTCGTCGAACAGGCGCGCCAGCAACGAAGCCAGCGGGTCGAGCATCAGGGTGGTCATGCGAATCTCCGGTATCGGGTTGAGTGCGTCGTTGCACCCGACTAGAATATGACGAACCATTCAGGTTTTACTATTCGCATTGGCAAACCGCTCATGACCGACCGCCGAAACGCCCCGATCGCCACGCGCAAGCTGCCTCGGCAGGCGCGCTCGACCCGTCTCGTCGAGGACGTCCTGCAGGCGGCTATTCAGGTTTTGGCGAGCGAGGGCGCGCAGCGCTTCACGATGGCGCGCGTCGCGGAGCGGGCCGGCGTGAGCGTCGGCTCGCTGTACCAGTACTTCCCGAACAAGGCGTCCGTGCTGTTCCGGCTCCAGCACGACGAGTGGCGGCAAACGCACGACATGCTGTGCGGGATCCTGCAGGACACTCGGAAGACGCCGCCCGAGCGCGTGCGCGCCGCCGTCCACGCGTTCATCCGTTCGGAATGCGACGAGGCGCCGATGCGGATCGCTCTCGACGACGCCGCCCCGCTCTATCGCGACGCCCCCGAGGCGCGGGCAGTGAAGGCCGAGGGCAACCGGGTGTTCACCGCGTTCATGCGCGAAGCGCTGCCCGACGTGCCCGACGCCACGCATGCGCTCGCGTGCGAACTGATCCTGACGACGCTCACGACGGGCGGCAAGGCGTTCTCCGAAACCGCGCGCACCTCGGCGGAAATCGACGCGTACTCGGACGCGATGGCCGACATGTTCTGCGCGTATCTCGCCCATCTCGCGCGCAGTTGAGGCCCGCGCCGGGACGGAGACCGCGCATGCGCGCTGGCCTTCCGGGCCGCCCTGAAAGTCATTCGTAATACCCAACGCCCCGCCCGCCGCCCCCGCATTCAAATAGTCGCCTTAACGGATTCGAACTAGGCGTATACACGCGTGTCGGCGCGGCGGAGCCCCGTCGCACGCCGATATAAGCGCTGCGACATGCGCTGCATGCTCGTCCCCCGATGGGACGTGATGGGCGGCTCGCCTAACCTTCGCTACGGCAAGGCACACGCGACGGGGTCGACCACGGCACGCGTCGTCCGACGCGACACCCTCGCGATCGTTTCGATTCGAGCGTAACGACACGCATCGCGCGTCGTTCGTCCCCACGACGTTGCCGAACAATCCCAACCAGATACGAGACACCCTGACGACGGTTCGCAACGGGCCGTTTCAGCATGCTGATAAAGGAGCAAGCTCATGAGTGATACCCCGGTGCAGCCGACGGTCGGCGTCGGCGCGGAAGAAACTGACTTCGGCGCCCAGGGAGTCATCGACCGCTATTTCGGCATTTCGTCGCGCGGCAGCACGCAGCGCCGCGAGATCATTGCCGGCGTGACCACCTTCCTCGCGATGGTCTATTCCGTGTTCGTCGTGCCCGGCATGTTCGGCAAGGCCGGTTTCGACACGAGCGCCGTATTCGTCGCGGTGTGCGTCACCACCGCGTTCGGCTCGCTGCTGATGGGCCTGTGGGCGAAGCTGCCGATCGCGATCGGCTGCGCGATCTCGCTGACCGCGTTCACCGCGTTCGGCCTCGTGCTCGGCAAGGGGCTGCCTCCGACGGTCGCGCTCGGCGCCGTGTTTCTGATGGGCCTCGTGTTCACCGGCATCTCGATCACCGGCGTGCGTTCGTGGATCCTGCGCAACCTGCCCGCGGGCGTCGCGCACGGCACGGGCATCGGCATCGGCCTGTTCCTGCTGCTGATCGCGTCGAACGACGTCGGCCTCGTGATCAAGAACCCGGGCGCCGGCCTGCCGGTCTCACTCGGCCAGATCACCGCGTTCCCGGTCATCATGTCGGTCATCGGCCTCGCCGCGATCTTCGGCCTCGAAAAGCGCCGCGTGCCGGGCGGCATCCTGCTCGTCGTGATCGCGATCTCGGTGTTCGGCCTGATCTTCGATCCGGGCGTGAAGTACCGCGGCATCTTCGCGCTGCCGTCGCTGAGCGCGCCGGGCCACGCATCGCTGATCGGCGCGATGGACATCAAGGGCGCGCTGTCGATGGCCGTGCTGCCGAGCGTGCTCGCGCTGGTGATGACCGCCGTGTTCGACGCGACCGGCACGATCCGCGCGGTCGCGGGCCAGGCCGGCCAGCTCGACAAGAACGGCCGCATCATCAACGGCGGCCGTGCGCTGACCGCCGATTCGGTCAGCTCGATCTTCTCCGGCTTCCTCGGCGGCGCGCCGGCGGCCGCCTACATCGAGTCGAGCGTCGGCGTGGCCGCCGGCGCGAAGACGGGGCTCGCGGCCGCCGTGGTCGGCCTGCTGTTCCTCGTCGTGATGTTCTTCTCACCGCTCGCGGGCCTCGTGCCGTCGTATGCGACGGCGCCCGCGCTGATGTACGTCGGCCTGCTGATGCTCGGCAGCGTGAGCAAGCTGCACATGGACGACATGGTCGACGCGATGTCGGGCCTCGTGTGCGCGGTGTTCATCGTGCTGACCGCGAACATCGTGACGGGCATCATGCTCGGCTTCTCGACGCTCGTGATCGGCCGCCTCGCCAGCGGCGAATTCCGCAAGCTCAACGTCGGCACCGTGCTGATCGCGGCCGTGCTCGTCACGTTCTATCTCGGCGGCTGGGCCATCTGAGCGCACGCCATGCGCGACGTCGCCGGCACGAAGGCGGCGCGCATCGGGACGAGATCGTCTCCTCCACCATCGTCGTCGATGGTCTGCCGGCCTGGGAACGCGAGTTTCCAGGCCTTTTTTTGCCGGTGCGGCGCGGCGTGACGCCCGTCGCGAAAACGGCGCGAACCCGCCCCGTCAGAACGGCTTGATCACGGCCAGCCCAACGACGAGCGCCATCGCGACGATCACCGCGCCCGCCGTCCGCCCGAGCCACGGCGCCGGCACGGCGACGAGATCGTCGCGCTCCATGCGCCGCAGCGTGCCGGCCAGGATTCCGTGCAGCACCGACAGCGCGACGACGAACGCGAGCTTCGCCGACAGCCACGCGGTGCCGAACCAGTGACCGCTCAACGCGAGCGCGATGCCGGCGATCCAGACGATCGCAAGCGCGGGCGCCGTCACCGTGCGATCCCAGCGCCGCACCGCGCGATGCACGGCGAGGTTCGCGATACGGACCGCGACGGACGACAGCAGCAGCCCGCCGACGAACGTGACGACGGCGACCAGATGCACGGCCTTCAGCACCAGGTAAATCATCGCGCGTGCCGCCTGCGCGCGATCCAGCCGGCGCTCGCCAGCCCCGCGAACGGCACCACGGCCGACAACACGAGCCGCGCGACCTCGCCCTTGCTCCACAACCCGCTCGACGCGGTGCCGACCACCGCCCACACGTACATCGCGAACGCGATGCCGTGAACCGGGCCCATGATCGATACCGCGACCGGATACCCGGCCAGGTGCTTGAGCGGCACGGCCACGCACACCAGCACGACGAGCGTGGCCGCTTCCAGCAGCGACAGGTATTGCAGGTTCCGCAACGCGTTGCGATCGTCTTGTTTCATCGGCAGGCCTCCAGGTGGTCCGCCGCGATTGTCGCGTGTGGTGCCGGGTCGAGCCATTGGCTAGAATGACATCTTTCAACGGATTCTGGCCACGGCCGCGAACGCCATGCATACGGTCGCCGTTCTTGCCTTGCCCGATGTCGTCCCGTTCGATCTCGGCGTCGCCTGCGACACGTTCGCGCGCGTGCGGGCGCCGAACGTCGCGCAGGCGTACCGTGTACGCGTATGCAGCGAGTAGCCGCGCGTCGGCGGCGAGCTGTTCGAGCTGCGCCCGCCGTTTCGCCTCGATGCACTGGCCGACGCCGATACGATCATGGTCCCCGGCACGTCGGTGCCGCTCGCGCCCACGTCGCGCCGCGTGCTCGATGCGCTGCGCGCGGCGGCCGCGCGCGGGCGCCGGATCGCGTCGATCTGCAGCGGCGCGTTCGTGCTCGCGGAGGCCGGGCTGCTCGACGGCCTGCGCGCGACGACGCACTGGCTCGCGGCCGCCGAACTCGCGCGCCGCTACCCGAACGTCGACGTCGATGCGAACGTGCTGTTCGTCGACAACGGCCGGATCCTGACCTCGGCCGGCGCGGCGGCCGGTCTCGATCTGTGCCTGCACATGATCCAGGCCGACTATGGCGCGGCCGTCGCCGTCGACGCGGCCCGCAGCGCGGTGGCGCCGCGCGTGCGCGAAGGCGGGCAGGCGCAGTTCATCGCGCCCGAATGGCCGGCCGGCGGCGACGGGCTGCACGACCTGATGGACTGGCTGCACGCGAACCTGCGCCAGCCGCTGACGCTCGACGCGATCGCGCGCAAGGCGTCGACCAGCGTGCGCACGCTGACGCGGCGCTTCCAGGAGCAGACGGGCACGTCGCCCGGGCAATGGCTGCAGACCGCGCGCGTCAGGCATGCACAGCAGTTGCTGGAGATGACCGAACTGTCGATCGAACATGTGGCGACGGAAGCCGGGTTCGGTTCGGTCACCGCGTTTCGCGAGCGCTTCTCACGCATCGTCGGCACGTCGCCGCAGCGCTATCGGCAGGCGTTCCGCGCACGCGCCGACGCGTGACGTGCATCCGGATCGCCGCCTGAATCCGAACCCGCCGCCCCCTTTCGCGCCAACCGGACCCGACCGATGACCCGCATCCGCAATCCCTTGAACATCGCGCAGCTCCAGGCGTTCGTCTCCGCCGCGCACCTGAAGAGCCTGCGCGCCGCCGCGCGCGAGCTCGGCGTCACGCAGCCGGCGATCACGCACACGATCCGCGAGCTCGAAACGGCGCTCAACGCGGAGTTGCTCGCGCGCAGCGTGCGCGGCGTCGAGCTGACCGCGTGCGGCGAGGCGCTGCTGCCGCGCGCCGAGCAGTTGCTCGGCGACGTCCGCCGCACGGTCGAGGCCGTCGAGCAGGTAAAAGGCGAGATGTCGGGCCGCGTCGCGGTCGGCACGATGCCGTCGATCGCGCTGACCGCGTTGCCGCACGCGGTGACGGCGTTCCGCGAGTCGATGCCGAACGTCAGCCTGCATCTGGAGGAAGTGACGGTGCCCGATGCGCTCGCGCAGTTGCGCAACGGCACGCTCGACATCGCTGCAATGCACCATGTGCCCGCGCTCGACCGCGATTTCACGCAATTGCCGCTGCTGTCGACCGAATTCACGATCGTGATGCGCGACGGCCACCCGCTCGCGCAGGCGCGCCGGTTAGAGGAATTGCTCGACGCGGAGTGGATCGTCACCGTCGGCGCCGAGCAGTTCCCGCACAGCGTGATGGTCGGGATGTTCGAGGCGCACGGGCTGCCGCTGCCCAAACGCCTGCTGCGCTCGCCGATGTCGTTCGCGGTGACGCTCGGGCTCGTCGCGCGCTCGGACGTGATCGGCTGCTTCACGCGCCCGCTCGCCGCGATGGTCGCGCCGCTCGGCATCCGCACGGCCGAACTCGACGAAAGCATGCCGCGCTTCGACCTGTCGATCATCGCGCGGCGCGACCTGCTGCCCACGCCCGCCGTGTCGCACTTCGTCACGTGCCTGCAGCGCGCGGTCAACGAAACGCTCGGCTGAATCGTTCCTGTGTGTGAAACGGCGGTGCGTCCGACGCGCCGCCGCCGGGCCCGGTATCGGGGCTTGTCCTAGGCGCCCCGCCGGTATTTTGTCTTGATAATCTTGCGCACGTCGCGCGCCCCCATCGGGCGGGCGAAACGGACTGTCCGACGCGAAGCCGCGGCGGGCCGAAGGCTTACGGCGCGGCACAACCGCGCACCCATCGAACAAAACGAGGAGTCACCGAGTGAAAAAGATTCTTGCGGCTGTGACCGTGGCCCTGCTCGCCGTATCGGCCGGCAGTGCATACGCGAAGGACTGGTCGACCGTGCGGTTCGGCGTCGACGCAAGCTACCCGCCTTTCGAATCGAAAGGCGCCGACGGCAAGGTGGTCGGCTTCGACGTGGATCTCGGCAACGAGATCTGCCGCCGCATCAACGCGAAGTGCGTGTGGATCGAGAACGACTTCGACGGGATGATCCCGGCGCTGAAGGCCCGCAAGTTCGACGGCGTGCTGTCGTCGATGTCGATGACGCCGGCGCGCGCCGAACAGATCGCGTTCTCGTCGAAGCTGTTCAACACGCCGACGCGCCTCGTCACGAAGAAGGGCGCGAACCTGCAGCCGACGGCCGAATCGCTGAAGGGCAAGTCGGTCGGCGTCGAGCAGGGCACGATCCAGGAAACCTACGCGAAGACGTACTGGGCGTCGAAGGGCGTGAACGTCGTGCCTTACCAGAACCAGGACCAGGTCTACGCCGACCTGATCTCCGGCCGTCTGGACGGCGCGCTGCAGGACGCGGTGCAAGCCGAGATCGGCTTCCTGAAGACGCCGCGCGGCGCGAACTTCGACTTCGCCGGCAAGGATCTCGACGATCCGAAGACGCTCGGCAACGGCGCCGGCATCGGCCTGCGCAAGGAAGACACCGACCTGAAGGCGAAGATCGACGGCGCGATCGCCGGCATGCGCAAGGACGGCACGTACGACAAGATCGCGAAGAAGTACTTCGATTTCGACGTCTACGGCAAGTAATCCGGCCGACCGACGCGCGATTCGGCGCGACACCGACGGGCTCCGCAAGGAGCCCGTTTTTTTTGCGCGCGGCGCGGACGACGTTATTTTTTCCGCGCCAACCCGATGATTCTCAACGGGAAACCGGATGTTCCGGCGCCGGTTTGGTGGGGGCGAGGAAGGCAACGTACAATCGATCTTCCACGCACACGGATCATTCGCGGCTGCGCCGCACTCCCCTCATCATGCAAACGCAGACCCATCCGCTGATTTCCCCCGCCGTCGGCACCGAACGCCAGATCACCAGCTTCCACTACGGCCCGCGCGGCGGCAAGAAGGTCTACATCCAGTCGTCGCTGCACGCGGACGAGCTGCCCGGCATGCTGGTCGCCACGCTGCTGCGCCGCAAGATCGCCGCGCTCGAGACGGCCGGCAAGCTGCGCGGCGAAATCGTCATCGTGCCCGTGCCCAATCCGATCGGCCTGTCGCAACACGTGTTCGGCGATCATCTCGGCCGCTTCGAGCTCGGCTCGATGCAGAACTTCAACCGCAATTTCTACGATCTCGCGGCGCTCGTGCTGCCGCGCGTGGAAGACCGCCTCACGAACGACGCGCAGCGCAATCTCGCCGTCGTGCGCACCGCGATGCGCGAAGCGCTCGACGAGCAGAAGCCGCGCACCGAACTCGACTCGCAGCGCCTCGCGCTGCAGAAGCTGTCGTTCGACGCCGATATCGTGCTCGACCTGCACTGCGACAGCGATGCGGTGATGCACCTCTACACGAATCCCGATCTCTGGCCGGACGTCGAGCCGCTGGCGCGCTATCTCGATGCCAAGGCGTCGCTGCTCGCGCTGAATTCGGTCGGCAACCCGTTCGACGAAATCCACAGCTTCTGCTGGTCGGATCTGCGCAACCGCTTCGGCGACCGCTTCCCGATCCCGAACGGCGCGATTTCCGTCACGGTGGAACTGCGCAGCGAACGCGACGTGTCGTACGAGTTCGCCGAAAAGGATGCCCAGGCGATCGTCGAATACCTGACCGAGCGCGGCGTCGTTGAAGGCACGCCGGCACCGCTGCCGCCGCTCGCGCATCCGGCCACGCCGCTCGCGGGCACCGATCCGCTCGTCGCGCCCGCGTCGGGCGTGATCGTGTTCCGTACGCCGGTCGGCGTGATGATCGAGGCCGGCCAGGCCGTGGCCGACATCGTCGATCCGCTGACCGATCGCGTCGTCACGCTGAAGAGCAGCGTGTCGGGCGTGCTGTACGCGCGCCAGGTCGTGCGCTTCGCGACGGCCGGCATGGAAGTCGCGCGCATCGCCGGCGCGACCGCGATCCGCACCGGCTCGCTGCTGTCGGCCTGAGCCCGAGTGTCCGGCCCGCGCGCCGGGCCGGGCAGGGCCGCGGCGCGCATGCGCACCATCCGCATCCACCAATGAAATCGCCCGCTTGCGCGGGCGATTGGCTTTCCGGAGCGCGCGTCGGCGGCCGATACCGCGCCGCCGGCCGCCATGCGCGAAGGCCGCTCAGAACGCCGGCACGATCGCGCCGCCGAACTTCTGGTCGATGAACTTGCGCACGTCGTTCGATTCATAGGCCGCGACGAGCTTCTTCACCCACGGCTTGTCCTTGTCCTGCGCGCGCACCGCGATCAGGTTCGCGTACGGCCCGCGCAGATCCTCGATCGCGATCGCGTCCTTCACCGGCGTGAGCCCCGCCTTCACCGCGTAGTCGGTGTTGATCGACGCGGCGTCGAGATCGGGCAGCGCGCGCGGCAGTTGCGCGGCGTCGAGTTCGACGATCCTGATCTTCTTCGGATTCTCGGCGACGTCGAGCGGCGTCGCGTTCACGCCGTTCGTGCCGGCGCCGGCCTTCAGCTTGATCACGCCGTACTTCTGCAACAGCAACAGCGCGCGGTTGCCGTTCGACGGATCGTTCTGGATTCCGACCTTCGCGCCGACCGGCAGATCCTTCAGCGACTTGAGCTTCTTCGAATAGAAGCCCATCGGCGCGGTGTAGGTCAGTCCGACGTTGACGATCTTGTAGCCGCGCTGCTTGATCTGGCTGTCGAGGAACGGCTGGTGCTGGAAGCCGTTCGCATCGAGATCGCCGGCATCGAGCGCCGCGTTCGGCTGCACGTAGTCGTTGAATTCGATCACCTTGATCGCAAGGCCTTCGCGCGCGGCGACCTTCGTCACCTCGGTCCAGATTTGCGCGTCGGGGCCGCTCATCGTGCCGATCTTCAGCGTTTGCGGGTCGGCGTGCGCGCCGGGCGCGGCGAATGCCAGCGCGGCGGCGAGTGCGCCGAGGCCGGTCAGGATCGAACGTCGCATGGGTGTCCTCTTTGTCCCGTGTCGTGTGTTGGAGGACGGATCGTGGCACGGGGCGCGAACGCCGCAAACCAAGCTTATTTCATGTGCATATTCCGGATCGGGATCGAATCTCAGCCGAAATCGGTATAACCCGCGCCAGGCAACCCGGGCAGAATTCCGTGTCGCATCGGCACCACACATTCGTCATATGACAGTCGCTGTCATATTCATTACGTGGCCCGCCGATAAAGTTGCGCCGGTCCGTGAGAGCGCCCGCAGAGAGCGCCGGAACCGCAACTGGACACGCCATTCATTCGCTCGGAGAATCCTTTGAACAAGAAACTGTTGACCATCGCCGCCCTCGCAGCAACGGCCGGCACGGCGCACGCACAAAGCAGCGTGACCCTGTACGGCGTCATCGATGCCGGTATCAGCTACGTGAACCACAGCAAGACCGCTACCGGCAGCGGCAAGCTGTTCAAGTACGACGACGGCGTGGCCCAGGGCAGCCGTTGGGGCCTGCGCGGCACCGAGGACCTCGGTGGCGGCCTGAAGGCGATCTTCGTGCTCGAAAACGGCTTCAACAGCGGCAACGGCACGATCGGCCAGGGCGGCGCGATCTTCGGCCGTCAAGCGTACGTCGGCCTGAGCCAGGCGCAATACGGCACGGTCACGTTCGGCCGCCAGTACTCGTTCTCGACCGACATCCTCGGTTCGAACTACTCGACGGGCGGCAACACGGTCGCGGGCAACTACGCGTACCACGTGAACGCCATCGACCAGCTCACGTCGAGCCGCATCAACAACGCGGTGAAGTTCCAGAGCGCGAACTACGCCGGCTTCACGTTCGGCGCGTTGTACGGCTTCTCGAACTCGACCGACTTCGCCGGCGCACCGTCGACGACGACGGGCACCACGACGACGCCCGGTTCGTCGCGCGCATACAGCTTCGGCCTGAACTACGCGAACGGCCCGTTCGCCCTCGGCGCGGCATACACGGACATCCGCTTCCCGAGCCAGTCGACGCCGGCCTTCTCGACGTCGATCGCGAACATCGCGCTGACGAACATCCGCGACCTGCGCACGTACGGCGTCGGCGGCCGCTACGTCTTCGGCCCGGCAACGGCATGGCTGCTCTGGACGCGCACGCAGTTCACCCCGATCGCGGCCGGCGCATCGGGCACGTTCTACAACGCATACGAAGCAGGCGTGAAGTATGCGTTCACGCCGGCGCTGTCGGCGGCAGCGGGCTACACGTACACGAACGCGACGCAAAGCGGCAGCTCGGCGCACTGGAACCAGGGCAACGTGGGCCTCGACTACGCGCTGAGCAAGCGCACGGACGTGTATGGCCTGGTGATCTACCAGAAGGCGTCGGGCAACAACGTGCAGGCGCAGATCGGTTCGAGCACGAGCTACTTCAACACGTCGGGCACGGGTTCGTCGAACCAGCTGGCCGCTCGCGTCGGTATCCGTCACAAGTTCTAAAGCATCCGCTTAACTCGCGGATCACGACGGCAAGAAGCGCCCCGCTCCACGCGGGGCGCTTTTTTATGGGCTTTTAAGTTTCGCTTAATTCTGGGCTGAGACGATGCTCTCACCCCCCCTGTTGGCCGCCTGAGCATCGGCGGCTTTTTTTTTAAACGCCGACGGCGCCGCCATCGATTGCCCACAAGACAGGATCGGAGGCCATGATGATCGAAGATACCGTTTTCAGCCATCTGCACGCGATTCTCACGTGCCAACACTCGCTGCCGGTCCAGAGCTGCCGCGTCTCGGTTGAAATGCAGCGCCCCTGGGGCCGCCCGTATCGCCTCGTCGAATGGACGATGCATCTCGACGCGCCCGCGCGGCGCCAGATCGTGCCGGCCGAATCGACCGACGAAGAAATCGCCGAGGTCGTCGCGTCGCACGTGCCGGGCCGGCTTTACGGCGACGGCCGGCTACAGTTCTGAGCACGTTTCCGTTCCCCCGGCCCCCCGTCTGTCGGCCGCGCCGCGCGCATCGTGCGGCAGTCGGTCTCGTTTGACGCGGCAACGAAACCTGCTACGCTGCGCGTTTTCGTCCACGCAACACATGATGGAAAACGCATTCAACGAACGTGGCGTCATGGTCACGCGCAACGGCCTGTCGGCCGCCGGGCAGGTATTCGCACTGCGTGACATCCGCCACGTCGACGTCGTCAAGATTCCGAAGAACCGTCTCGTGCCGTCGCTGATCTCGCTGATCGGCGCGGCCATCGCCATCGCGGGCGGCATCGGCGCATCGAGCGCCGCGCTCGTGGTCGGCGTGATGCTCGCCGTCGTCGGCTATCTCGCCTGGACCACGCAGGACGTCACCTACCGCCTGATGGTCGAGATGCCCGACGGCAAGCGCGAAGCGCTGTCGAGCGTCGACGCCGAGTTCGTCGAACGCGTCGCGCAGGTCGTGCGCGATGCGCGGTCCGCCACCACGGCCGGCTGATTTTCCTCGCATTCGCTTGCGTGCCGGTTCCCGCCGGCCGCACGCACGCGGCGAATGTCGGCTCGCGCGGCGTTCGCGCGGAATCGCGTGCCGGCCGCCGGCACGCACGCACCTCGCCTCCACCTCCGCCGCCGAGCGCCTAGTATGGAAAGAGCGGCTCGCCGCCGCATCGTCCGAGGAGGCCAGCATGAACGCTCAATCGCTGTCCGGCATGCTTCGCGCGCAGGAACTGCTGATCGTGTCGATGATCCGTGCGCTTCCCCCTGACGCACGCCGTACGCTCGTCGAGCTCTACACCGACCAGATCGCGTTCGCCGAACAGGCCGGTATCGAAAGCCACGGCGATCGCGCAACGCACGACGCGTTCGTCGCGCACGCGCGCAACCTGCTGATTCGCGTCGAAGCGCTGGCTTAGCGCGCGTTCGCGCCCCGGTTTCTCCCAAATTTCCGACCCGAGCTCGGCCGAGCCGCGCAGGCGAGCGCTCACTCGCATGAGCCGCTTTGCGTCCTTGTATTGATAATAATTCTCATTTACACTGTTAAGGTTGTCAGTTGCCTTTCAAATCGCCGTTTGCCGCATGCCGCGCGCAAACGGGCCAGCCAGGTGAACGCGTCACCCAGCCAGCCTTCGGGCTTGTTATCGTCAATGGGAGACCACCTGTGCATTGCTCCATGCTGGCGCGGCGGCCGATCCGTGCCGCGCTGTTCGGCGCGTTCGGCCTGTCCGCCGCCACGGCTTACGCCGATTCGTCGCCGCAAGGCGTCACGCCGCCTTCCGCCGTCCTGACCGCCGCTGCCGCATCCGCGCGCGGCGATGCGGCGCTGCTCGACCCCGTCACCGTCACGGCCACCCGCACCGCCACCGCGGCGAGCCGCACGGCGGCGTCCGTGTCGGTGATCACCGACGACGATCTCGAAGAGCAGCAGGCCACCAACATCAAGGACGCGCTGCGCTACGAACCGGGTATCACGGTGCGCCGCGCCGCGTACCGGCCCGGCAGCGCCGCGCTCGGCGGCGGCCGCGACGGCGATTCGAGCATCAACATCCGCGGCCTCGAAGGCAATCGCGTGCTGTTGATGGAAGACGGCATCCGCCTGCCGAACGCGTTCTCGTTCGGCCCGCTCGAAGCCGGCCGCGGCGACTACGCCGATCTCGACACGCTCAAGCGCATCGAGATCCTGCGCGGGCCGGCGTCGGCGCTCTACGGCAGCGACGGCCTGACCGGCGCGGTGAACTTCATCACGAAGGACCCGCGCGACCTGCTGTCCGTCTACAACAAGCCTTACTACTTCTCGTTCCGGCCGAGCTACGACTCGACCGACCGCAGCATCGGCGCGACCGTGTCGGCCGCAGGCGGCAACGACCGCATCCAGGGGATGATCGTCGCCGACGGCCGGCGCGGCCACGAGGTCGACACGCGCGGCGGCAACAACTCGGCGAGCACGCTGCGCACGACGTCGAACCCGCAGGACGTGTATTCGGAATCGCTGCTCGGCAAGCTCGTGCTGACGCCCACCACGCGCGACACGATCAAGTTCACCGCCGAAACGGTGCAGCGGCGCGTGAGCACCGACGTGCTGTCGGCGATCAATGCGCCGGCCACGCTCGGCCTGACGACGCACGACCGGCTCGAGCGCAATCGCTTCAGCGTCGATTACGACTTCCGCGACGATGCATTCCGCTGGTTCCAGACTGCGCACGTGCAGTTCTACTACCAGGACGCGAAGCAGGACCAGTACGCGTTCGAGACGCGCGGCAGGCAGCCCTCGCGTTCGCGCGACAACCAGTACAAGGAGCGCACGTTCGGCGGCTCCGCGTTCGCCGAAAGCGGCTTCGCGACCGGCCCGCTCGCGCACAAGCTGCTCTACGGCGTGGACGGCAGCCTGTCGCGCGTGACGAACCTGCGCGACGGCACGGTGCCGGGCGTCGGCGAAGCGTTCCCGAACAAGGCGTTTCCCGACACCGACTACACGCTGTTCGGCGCGTTCGTGCAGGACCAGATCGGCTACGGCCGCCTGCTCGTCACGCCGGGCCTGCGCTTCGACACGTACCGGTTGAGCCCCACCGAAAACGATCCGCTGTTCACCGGCAAGGCCGTGTCGACGAGCGCGAACGAACTGTCGCCGCGCGTCGCCGTGCTCTACGAGATCACGCCCGCGGTCATTCCGTACGTGCAGTACGCGCACGGCTTCCGCGCGCCGACGCCCGACCAGGTGAACAGCAGCTTCTCGAACCCCGTGTACGGCTACACGTCGATCGGCAATCCGAACCTGAAGCCGGAGACCAGCGACACGTTCGAAGCCGGCCTGCGCGGCAAGGCCGGCACCGGCTACGGCGTCGTGCGCTACAGCGCGGCCGCGTTCACCGGCCGCTACCGCAACTTCATCTCGCGCACGACGATCGCCGGCAGCGGCCGGCCGGTCGACCCGTTCGTGTTCCAGTACGTGAACTTTGCCGATGCGCGCATCCACGGCCTCGAAGGCCGCGCCGAATGGGCGATGCCGAACGGCATCACGCTGAAGACGGCGATGGCCTTCACGAAGGGCTCGACGCAGAACGACGGCGCGGCCAGCCAGCCGCTGAACACCGTGAACCCGTTCTCGGCCGTGTTCGGCGTGCGGTATGAACCGGGCGAACGCTGGTTCGTGCAGACCGACCTGCTGTTCCAGGCCGCCAAACGCGACAAGGACGTCGACAAATCCGACTGTTCGAACAAGGCGTGCTTCACGCCGCCGTCGTCGTTCGTCGTCGACCTGCGCGGCGGCTACCGCTTCAACAAGCACGTGAGCGCGACGATCGGCATCCGCAACCTGTTCGACCGCAAGTACTGGAACTGGTCGGACGTGCGCGGCATCGCGGCCGATTCGCAAGTGCTCGACGCGTATTCGTCGCCCGGCCGCACGGTCGCCGTCAGCATGAAAGTGGATTTCTGATGCGCGCTGCCCGCGCACCCACCCCAACCGTTACTCGAAGGAGTCCGACATGATGCATTCCGCCCTTCCCGGTCAGCCGGCCACGTCGGCCCGCGCGGTCGCCGCGCTGCGCGATGCGTTCATCAAGCTCAAGACCGAGCGCCAGTTGCGCAACCGCGACGTCGCGCAGGCGCTCGGCGTCAGCGAAGGCGAGGCGCTCGGCGCGTTCGTCGGCGAGCACGTCGTGCGGCTCGACGCGCGCTTCCCGGCGATGTTCGAGGAAATGCCGCGCCTCGGCCGCGTGATGGCGCTCACGCGCAACGACACGGCCGTGCATGAAAAGGATGGCGAATATGCGCAGATGAGCCACGACGGCCCGGTCGGCCTCGCGCTCGGCGACATCGACCTGCGCATCTTCTATCGTCACTGGGTGTCGGCATTCGCGGTGCGCGACGAGACCGCGCACGGCCCGCTGAAAAGCCTGCAGTTCTTCGATGCGCAGGGCCATGCGATCCACAAGGTCTATCTGCGCGCGCACAGCGATCACGCGGCGTACGACGCATTCGTCGAACGCTGGCGCGCACCGTCGCAGAAGCCGGGCCTCGAGGTCACGCCCGCCGCGCCGAAAACGCCCGAGCGCGCCGATAGCGAGATCGACGTCGCGGGCTTTCGCGCCGCATGGGATGCGATGACCGACACGCACCAGTTCTTCGGCCTCACCCAGCGCTTCGGCGTGAGCCGCCTGCAGGCCCTGCGTCTCGCCGATCCGCAATACGCGTATCCGGTCGAAACCGCGCATGCGTTGCGCCACGTGCTCGAACAGGCCGCGAAAAGCGGCCAGCCGATCATGGTGTTCGTCGGCAATGCGGGAATGATCCAGATCCATACGGGCCCCGTCGCGAACGTGCGCGAGGTCGGCGCGTGGATCAACGTCCTCGATCCGGGCTTCAACCTGCATGTGCGAGAAGACCTGATCGCCGCCGCATGGGTCGTGAAGAAGCCGACGAGCGACGGCATCGTCACGTCGCTCGAGCTGTTCGACCGGCAGGGCGAGCACGTCGCGCTGCTGTTCGGCGAGCGCAAGCCCGGCAAGGTCGAGCGCGACGACTGGCGCTCGCTCGTCGCGACGCTGCCGGCGGCCGCACGCGGGGCCGCGCGGTGAGCGCGCGGCCGTTCGATCCGCGCCGCCGGTCGCTGCTGGCCGGCGCGGCGGCCGGTGCGCTCGCCGGCGCGCTGCCCGGCGGCGTGCTCGCCCAGGTCGCGGCCGCCGCCCCGAAGCGCGTGATCGTGATCGGCGGCGCGCTCGCGGAAACCGCATTCGCGCTCGGCGGCGCCGAGACGCCGCGTTACCGGCTCGTCGGCGCCGACACGACCTGCACGTATCCCGACGCCGCGAAGCGCCTGCCGAAGGTCGGCTACCAGCGCGCGCTGTCGGCCGAGGGGCTGCTGTCGCTGCGGCCCGATCTCGTGCTGGCCTCGGCGGAAGCCGGCCCGCCGACGGCGATCGCGCAGGTGAAAGGCGCGGGCGTCGCGGTGACGACGTTCGACGAGCGCCACGACGTCGAATCGGTGCGCGCGAAGATCACCGGCGTCGCGCAGGCGCTCGACGTGCGCGACGCCGGCACCGTGCTGCTGCAGCGTTTCGATCGCGACTGGCAGGCCGCGCGCGACGCGGTCGCCGCGCGCGTGCCCGGCGGCGCGCAGCCGCCGCGTGTGCTGTTCGTGCTGAACCATACCGGCGCGCAAGCGCTCGTCGCGGGCCAGCGCACGGCCGCCGACGCGATGATCCGCTATGCGGGCGCGCGCAACGCGATGCAGGGCTTCGATCACTACAAGCCGCTGACCACCGAGGCGCTCGCGGCGGCCGCGCCCGACGTCGTGCTGATCACCGACGAAGGACTGGCGGCCATCGGCGGTCACGCCGCGTTGCTCGCGACGCCCGGGTTCGGCGCGACGCCGGCCGGCCGCGCGCGGCGCGTCGTATCGCTCGACGCGCTGTTCCTGCTCGGCTTCGGCCCGCGCCTGCCGCTCGCCGTCACGACCCTGCATCGACGCCTGTCCGATGCGCTCGCCTGATTCCGGATCGACCCGATGCCCGCTCACGCTTCGCCCTTCAACGCACCGCGGCGCGCCGCGCGCACCGGCGCCGCGCGCCTCGGCACGTCGCGCCGCTTCGCGCCGGTCGTCCTGGCCGCGCTCGCCGTTCTGGTGGCCGCGATGTCCGTCGTCGCGCTGTGCGTCGGCGCGTACCGCATTCCGCTGGCCCAAGCCTGGGCCGCGTTGAGCGGCGACGCGGCCGCGCAGCAGGCGCGCGCGGTGTTGCTCGACATCCGCGCGCCGCGCGTCGTGCTCGCGCTGCTGGTCGGCGGCGGCTTCGGCGCGGCCGGTGCCGCGATGCAGGCGCTGTTCCGCAATCCGCTCGCCGATCCGGGGCTCGTCGGCGTGTCGAGCGGCGCCGCGCTCGGCGCGACCACGCTGATCGTGCTCGGGCCCGCGCTCTTCGCCGCGCACGCGAGCGCGGCCGCGCTGCCGGTCGCCGCATTCGCGGGCGGGCTCGCGGTCGCGGCGCTCGTCTACCGGCTGGCCGCGTCGCGCGGCCGGCTCGCACTGCCGCTGCTGCTGCTCGCCGGCATCGCGATCAATGCGCTGGCCGGCGCGGCGATCGGGCTGCTCACGTTCGTCGCCGACGACGCCCAGCTGCGTTCGCTGACCTTCTGGAGCCTCGGCAGCCTCGGCGGCGCGCAATGGACGACGCTGGCGGCCGTCGCGCCGTGCGTCGCGCTCGGCTGCGGGCTGCTCGTACGCGAACGCGACGCGCTGAACGCGCTGCAGCTCGGCGAAACCGAAGCGCTGCATCTCGGCGTGCCGGTGCAGCGGCTGAAGCGGCGCGTGCTCGTCGCGGTCGCGCTGGCGGTCGGCGCGCTCGTATCGTGCGCGGGCGTCATCGGCTTCATCGGGCTCGTCGCGCCGCATTGCGTGCGGCTCGCGTGCGGCCCCGACCAGCGCATCGTGCTGCCCGGCGCCGCGTTGCTCGGCGCGTTGCTGACGCTCGCGGCCGATCTCGCCGCGCGCACCGTCGCCGCGCCCGCCGACATTCCGCTCGGCGTGCTGACCGCGCTGCTCGGCGCGCCGTTCTTCCTCGTGCTGCTGTGGAAGAACCGCGGCGCGCTCGGCGGGTAATCCCTTCATCACGACGACCATGCTGACTGCCCACCACCTCGACGTCGCCCGCCGGCACGACACGATCCTGCGCGACCTGTCGCTGTCGATCGAACCCGGCCGCGTGACCGCGCTGCTCGGCCGCAACGGCGCGGGCAAGAGCACGCTGCTGAAAACCTTCGCCGGCGAGCTGACCGGCAGCATCGCGCCGAACGGCGTGCGCGTGACGGGCGACGTCACGCTGAACGGCGAACCGCTCGCGCGCATCGACGCGCCGCGGCTCGCGTGCCTGCGCGCGGTGCTGCCGCAGGCCGCGCAGCCGGCGTTCCCGTTCAGCGTCGACGAAATCGTGCTGCTCGGCCGCTATCCGCATGCGCGGCGCGGCGGCGCGCGCCACGTGATCGCGCATCGCGATCGCGACATCGCGTGGCGCGCGCTCGAACGCGCGGGCGCCGACGCGCTCGTCGGCCGCGACGTCACGACGCTGTCGGGCGGTGAACTCGCGCGCGTGCAGTTTGCCCGCGTCCTCGCGCAGCTGTGGCCGGACCACGACGCGATGGAAACCGGCCCGCGCTACCTGCTGCTCGACGAACCGACCGCCGCGCTCGATCTCGCGCACCAGCACCGCCTGCTCGATACCGTGCGCGCCGTCGCGCGCGAATGGCGGCTCGGCGTGCTCGCGATCGTCCACGATCCGAACCTCGCCGCGCGGCATGCGGATACGATCGCGATGCTCGCCGACGGCACGATCGTCGCGCATGGCGCACCGCGCGACGTGATGACGCCGGCCCATATCGCGCGGTGCTACGGCTTCGCGGTGAAGATGGTGGAAACCGGCGACGGGACGCCGCCGGTGATGGTGCCCGCGTAGCGCGGGCGTGTGTCGCATGATCGTTGCGTCGCTCGATGTCGTACGCCACCGTGGGCGGCCGCATTGTCTCGAGACCTTTCGTTTCTCCCCTTCCAGGAGACCCCCGTGCCGCTGCCGATGACCCGCATCATCCTGTACGTCCGTGACGTCGCGTTGCTGAAGGCGTTCTATCAACGGCATTTCGCGCTGCCCGTCATCGAGGAAATCGACGGCGAATGGGCCGTGCTCGATGCAGGCGCGATCGAACTCGCGCTGCATCGGGCCGGGCCGGCGTTTCGCCACGCGGCCGCATCGGCAAGCGCAAATGCGAATGCCGCCGCCAGCAACGTGAAACTCGTATTCAGGATCGACGCCGATATCGCCGCGTATCGCGACCGGCTCGCCGGCCACGGCGTGACCGTGCGCGATCTCAAGCGCTATGACGGCTTCCCGTACCGAATGGTCGACGGCGTCGATCCGGAAGGGAACGTCTTTCAGGTGATGCAGCCGGACTGAATGCCGGCGCGGCAGGCACCGGCGCGTGCGCCCAATGCTCGACGTCCGCCGCGCCGAAGGTCCGCATCTTCCAGCCGAGTCGCACCGCGAGCGTCCGCATCGAGAAGCCGGCCGCCAGCGCGACGAGCGTCGCGAACCCCGCGTCGATGCCGACATGCTGCATCCCGACATACAGCGTGCCCGTGACGAACGCGACGCTCGCATACAGTTCCTCGCGCAGGATCAGCGGCATCTCGTTGCAGAGCAAATCGCGCAGCATCCCGCCGCACACGCCCGTGATCGCGCCGGCCAGCACGACGATGATCGGCGCCGTGCCGGCCGACGCGCCGACGTCGCAGCCGATGATCGTGAACGCCGCGAGGCCGATCGCATCAACGGTGACGAACAGCGCCCTCATCCGCGCGACATGGCGTGCCGCCCACGACGCGACGGTCGCCGCGACGAGCGTGATCACCAGGTATTCGGGATGCGCGATCCAGCCGAGCGGATAGTGGCCGAGCAGCACGTCGCGCACCGTGCCGCCGCCGAGCGCCGTCACCGCGCCGACGAGCGCGAGCCCGAAGCGGTCCATTCCGCGGCGCATGCCCATCAGCGCCCCCGACATCGCTTCCGCGACGATCGCAATCAAGTAGAGCGTATGCATCGCGCGCGTCAGTCGTCGGTCCGGAACAGGTCGAGCACGCGTTCGCGCTCGGCCGCATCGACGGCGGCGGGCATCGGTTCGTCGCGCTTGCCGTGGTCGGCCCGCGCACCCAACGCATCCGACGCATCGACGGCCGCCGCGCCGCCGCATGCGAAGCGGCTGCGGATATACGCCGGCACGTCGGCCGTGCACGTACCGCGCGTGTATTCGGCGTAGACGAAATCGCCGTCGACGAGCACGACGTCCTGCGGCGGCGTCGCATCGACCGGCGTGCGCCCGTCGACGGCCGTCTTCATGTAATCGAGCCAGACCGGCAGCGCGAGCGTCGCGCCGGTCGCGCGCCCCATCGGGCGCGGCGTGTCGTAGCCGAGCCATGCGACCGCGACGATGCCCGACGAGTAGCCCGCGAACCATACGTCCTTCGACCCGTTCGACGTGCCCGTCTTGCCGGCCGCGTCGTCGCGCCGCAGCGCGAGCGCGCCGCGCGCGGTGCCGGCCCGCACGACGTCGCGCAGCATGCTGTCCATCACGAACGCATTGCGCGCCGACACGACCCGCTCGCCCGCCGGCACGGTCGCCTCGTACATCGCGCCGCCGTGACGCTGCTTCACCGACAGGATCAGGCGCGGCTCCATCCGCGTGCCGCCGTTCGCGAACACGCTGTACGCGCTCGCGAGTTCGAGCGGCGTCACGGCGCCCGCGCCGAGCGCGAGCGGCAGCGACGCCGGATTGCGCTGCGCGTCGAAGCCGAAGCGCACCGCGTGCTGCTGCACGTAGCGCGCGTCGGTGGCCTGCATCAGGCTGACCGCGACCAGGTTCTTCGAGCGCACGAGCCCGCGCCGCACCGGGATGAAGCCCTCGTAGTGGTTGGCGAAATTACGCGGACGCCACGGCCGCGCGCCGGTTTCTGCATGCGTGAGCGTGCGCTGCGTATCGTCGACGAGCACGCCGGGGAAGTAGCCTTTCTCCAGCGCCGCCGAATAGACGAACGGCTTGAAGCTCGAACCCGGCTGGCGATACGCCTGCAGCGCATGGTCGAACACGTTGCGATTGAAATCCGCGCCGCCGACCAGCGCGAGCATGTCGCCGGTGACCGCATCGAGCGACACGAGCGCGCCTTCGAGCCCGTTGCGCGTATCGCGCGTCGCGCGCGCCTGGCGGCTCAGCGTGCGCTCCAGCGCGGCTTCGGCCGCCCGCTGGTCGCGCATCGAGATCGTCGTCGTCACGTCGAGGCCCAGCGTGTACGCATCGTCATGAAACCGCTCGACCATCATCCGGCGCGCCCGCTCCGCGACGTACGGCGCGGCGACGATGCCGGGCGGCGGCGTGGTCGCGAGCGCGATCGGCGCGTCGACGGCCGCGCGATACGCCGCATCGTCGAGCTGGCCGAGTGCATGCATGCGGCCGAGCACGTAATTGCGCCGCGCGGTCGCGCGCGCCGGGTTGACGACCGGGTTGAACGCGGACGGCGCCTTCGGCAGTCCGGCGAGCACGGCCGCCTCGCCCGCGTTCAGCGCATCGAGCGGCTTGCCGAAGTACACGTGCGCGGCGGCCGCGAAGCCATACGCGCGCTCGCCCAGATAGATCTCGTTCATGTACAGCTCGAGCAGCTTGTCCTTGCTGTATTCGCGTTCGAGCTTGGCCGCCATCAGGATCTCGGCGAGCTTTCGGCTCAGCACCTTGTCGCGCGTCAGGTAGAAGTTGCGCGCGACCTGCATCGTGATCGTGCTGCCGCCCTGCCCCGGCTGCCCCGTGACGACGTTCGCGAACGTCGCGCGCGCGAGGCCACCGATATCGACGGGGCCGTGCTCGTAGAACTTCGCGTCCTCGGCCGCGAGCAGCGCATGGCGCATCAGCGGCGGGATGCGTTCGAGCGGCACGAACTCGCGCCGCTCGACGCCGTATTCGGCCAGCAGGTCGCCGTCGCGCGAGAAGATCCGCAGCGGCAGCGCGGGACGATAGACGGCCAGGTGTTCGACGGACGGCAACTGCGTCCAGATGCGATCGATCGTCCACGCGCCGATGCCCGCGCACGCGAGCGTCAGGCCGAGCAGCGCGCCCGCGAGCGTGCGCCATACACGGCGGCGGCGCGGCGGTGCGGATGGCGGCGCGGGCGGTGGCGGCGGGTGGGCGGTGGGATCGGTCATGTCGGGCTCCTTCTTCAATGCCGCGACGGCCGGCGCGCGAGCGGCGCGCCGATCGGTCACGAAAGGCGCGCATTGTCGAAGGGATGGCGCGAAACCGGAACATTCTTTAGCCAAAGTTTGGCTGGCTAAATTTTATTTAGGAAAGCGCTTTGGAGGCCGCTCGCACCGTGTATGCGGGTTTGCGGCATGTCGCTGCGGTCGAGTGCGCCGGGCGCGCGAGCCGGTTCGCTTGTACCATCGTCGGATGTTCGATCGATACCTCGACCTGTGGGGCCTCGTTCCCGACGGCGGCCCGATCCTGACCGCGAGCGGCGGCCTGCTGCCGGTCGTGTGGCACGCGCGGCCCGCGATGCTGAAAGTCGCGACGTGCGACGAAGAGCGGCGCGGCAATGCGCTGATGGCCTGGTGGAACGGGCAAGGCACCGCGCAGGTGTGGCAGCACGACGGCGACGCGATCCTGCTCGAGCGCGCGCAGCCGACGCCGACGCTCGCCGCGTTGTCGGCCGCGGGCCACGATGACGACACGATTCGCATCGCGTGCGACGTCGTCGCGCGGCTGCACGCGCATCGTGCGCCGCAGGTACCGCCGGTGGTGCCGCTGCATGACTGGTTTTACGCGCTGCTGTCGAACGATGTCGATAACGACGCGCTGCGCGGCTCGGCGGCGGCCGCTCGCCAGTTGCTCGCCGAGCCTTCCGTCGACGAAGTCGTGCTGCACGGCGACATTCACCACGACAACATTCTTCATTTCGGCGATCGAGGTTGGCGCGCGATCGACCCGAAAGGGCTGCGCGGCGAGCGCACGTTCGATTACGCGAACCTGTTCTGTAATCCTGCGCATGACATCGCGGTCGATCCGGTGCGTTTCGAGCGGCGTGTCGTGGTCGTGGCGGATGCCGCGCAGCTTGACTCGCGTCGGCTGCTGCAATGGATTCTCGCGTGGGCCGGGCTGTCGGCCGTGTGGTTGATAGAAGACGGCCAGCCGGCCGACACGCGGCTGCAGGTTGCGATGCTTGCGGCGGGTGCGCTCGGGCTGTAGCGATACGCATCGGCGATGAAACCATGGTGTAGCGTGGATTTCTGGCGGGAAGCTGTGAAGACTACTGGTATTAGGCCAGTTTCAGGCACTCGGCCATAAGGGGTAGATCACCGACAATCTTCAGTACCCGCTTGCCTTTGACCACTATCGATGAAAGTTTCGAGAGATTTCGGAATCGTTGTCCGGCGGGCTGCGCTAGCAGCCAAGAATGTCGACCTATCGACGGTCATGGACGAACTCAATTTTCGGGAATATTTTGACGAATCCGATAGCCTCATATCGCTTGGCCCGTTCTTCGGAGGCGACGCGGCCGATGAGTGCACGAAGTCATTGGAACGGCTTGGGCTAACATACATCGACGATTTTTTTATCTTCGAACAGTTTGTGCCCGACTGGTGTTCGTTCGAAGTATTTTGACGTGGCGCCGATATCGAGTTTCCGAGGCCGTCCGGGCTCGCTCGAAACAGCGGCCGTCTGATCGTGGAGTAGTATTCCCGCATGTCCAGGTGATTGCCCGGCCCCTACCGCGCACAGCCGCCCCGCCTACGTGCGGCGGCGCCGGCCGCGGCGACGGCATGGATGGAAACGCATCATGTCAACCGAGTGGAAGCATCGCGTCAGACTCTTCGTCCAGCGTTTCTGGCAGCCGACCAGTGCGTGCATGACCTGCATGCCCGGGAGCTGGGGAAACGTCATGAGCCTTGCCCACTGGACCATCGCCTTTCATACGGGTCTCCTGACAGGGCTCCTGGCTGTACTTCTGACTTTCACGCCTGTGGCGAAACTCTACGCGCATCGATACGGCAACGCGCTGGTCGTCGGCGTCCTGACGACGTTGGGCGACGCCTACTCGCACACGAGTCACTACCGTATTCCCTATGTCGAGCACATCGTGACGGGTGCGATTTCAGGTCTCCTGGCGCTTGCGGCCTCATATCTCTTCGAAGACCGCGCGCGACGCCTTCGGGCGATGTGGGCTCGGGTTGTCGGACAGCTTGTCCGCTGACTTTCTAACCCACGAAGCCCCCGAAAAAAAAACCCGCCGGCAAAACACCGACGGGCTTTCATGTCCGACGTACGCGGCGCTTCAGCGCGCCGGGTTGAGCGTCAGATTCATGTGACGGTTCACGTCCTTGTACAGCAGATAACGGAACCGCCCAGGCCCACCCGAATAGCACGCCTGCGGGCAGAACGCACGCAGCCACATGAAGTCGCCGGCTTCCACCTCGACCCAGTCCTGGTTCAGCCGATAGACGGCCTTGCCTTCCAGCACGTACAGGCCATGCTCCATCACGTGCGTTTCGGCGAACGGGATCACGCCGCCCGGCTCGAACGTCACGATGTTCACGTGCATGTCGTGACGCATGTCGCTCATGTCGACGAAGCGCGTCGTCACCCATGCGCCGTTGGTGCCCGGCATCGGGATCGGCTCGACGTCCTGCTCGTTCGTCACGAACGCTTCCGGCAGCGGAATGCCGTCGACGGCCTGGTAATGCTTGCGGATCCAGTGGAAACGCACCGCGGCATCGCTGACGTTGTGCAGCGTCCAGTCCGCACCCGGCGGAATGAACGCATAGCCGCCCGGCTTCAGCGTGTGCTGCTTGCCTTGCAGCGTCAGCTCGGCCTCGCCTTCGACGACGAACAGCACGGCTTCGGCGTGCTTGTCCTGCTCGGGCTTGTCGCTGCCGCCGCCCGGATTCACTTCGACGATGTACTGCGAGAAGGTTTCCGCGAAACCCGACAGCGGGCGGGCGATCACCCACAGGCGCGTGTGAGTCCAGAACGGCAGCCAACTCGTGACGATGTCGCGCATCACCCCCTTCGGGATCACCGCGTACGCCTCGGTGAACATCGCGCGATCGGTCAGCAGATCCGTCTGCGGCGGGTGGCCGCCATGCGGCGCGTAATACGTTGTCTTAGACATAGTGCATCCAGGCAATGGGTTGGTCCGGCCCCGGGCGCAAACGGCATCGGGCGGTTCGCAAGCGCGTGGGGCACGCATGCGACGGCGGGACATCGTTGCCGGGGTGGCTTGAAAGCGCATGCGCCTTCGGTCGGTCGGCCAGGTTTCGCGTCGGGTCCGTCCGGTTCAGCGGACGCGGCGGCCCGGGTTGTCGGGCCGGCCGTCGGGCCGCGGCCCTCGCGATCATGCTGCGAGGCGCGGATGGCGGCACCGTTCGACTGGGTACGCGAGCATCGCCGACGATATCGAAGTCGATCTCGATCGACCAATTAAATGTTGCGATGACATGTATTCGATTTCCAACTACCCACCAGCGCCCGCGATGCGCGGTGGGGAGGCATTACCGGGCGCGCCGGCTATCGGGGAAATCCTGACGGTTGCGAATGCTGTCGCGATGGGTCCGTGGACGACAACGCAGTGTGCAAGCACCAGTCTCAATGCATCCCGTTGCGCGGATCGAAGGCAGTCGATACGTGCGCGGCAGCGGACCGCTGCGGCAGGGTCGCGCGATACGCGGTCAGGTCAGAACGAGCCGACGCGTCGAAGGAAAAGCGGATGACATTCGGCCGACCCTGTCCGAGCACATTCGGACGCGGCAACGGGTGTCATCGAGAAACGGAGAAAACGGCGGGAGGAGAATGGCCGGCCCGTCGATCGGGCACATGGCAGCGGCTGATGAAGCCGGAGGAGAATCGCCGGTCTGGCCGGCGAAGCGGCCCGGCAGGGCGCCGGGCTGAAGCTCGCGTCGGGATGCCGACGCCGTCGGCGGGCCGGTGCGCAGGTCGCGCACCGTGCCGCGCCAGCGGCGATCAGTCCCAGTCGCGGTGGTGACGATGCTTGCGGTGACGGTAGCCGCGGTCGCCGTGATCGCGATCGTACGAGCTGCGCGACATGTTGCCGCCGAGTGCCGCGCCGGCGCCGCCGCCAACCGCCGCGCCCAGCAGGCCGCCGGTACGGCCGCCCATCGCGTTGCCTGCCGCGGTACCTGCGCCGCCGCCGAGGGCGCCGCCGATGATCGCGCCGGTGCGCTCGCGACGGTTCGACGTCACCGCGCCGCCGGCGCCACCGCCGATCGCGCCGCCGATGACGGAGCCCGTGCTGCCGCCGACCGCGCCGCCGACCGCTGCGCCGGCAACCCCGCCGAGCGCGCCGCCGAGCGCGTTGTTCAAGTCACCGGCTACGGCCGGCAGTGCAGTCGCGCCGGTCAGCACGGCGACGACGAGAGCGGGGGCGATTTTCTTCCACATTCCCGTATTCTTCCTTGTTCGCAATTCTGGTTATCGAGGTCCGCTCGGTACGACGATCTGAATCGATCGACGTCGGGCCAGGCATTGTGCCGAACCCCGGACCAATTCATTTCAACGAGCTTGCGGCGAAGAATAGCACCGGTCCCGCATTCCTGACGTGGACATTGTGGTAACAAGTTGTTTACGAATAACAGACGTTGAACGCGGCCGCCGAATCTGGCCGAAACCCTTGCCGGCATTGGCTCCGGCAACGGTCCGGCCCCGCCTCGCGACACACCGGTCATGCGCGGGATCGCTCGTTCGAGACACACGTGGCAACACATCTGCACACGTCGGGAGCGGACCTCCGAACGACGGTGAGCGGAAAGATGACGGGGTCAGTACACGCCGGGCAGCAACCGCCACGTCCGCGCGCAATACGCGTCGTATTCGGCGCCGAATTGCGAACGCAGCAATGCCTCTTCCGAGCGGATTCGCGCGACGAGCGGCACGAGCGTCAGCGCGGCAGCACGCCGACGCTCGAGCGGAACACCAGCGCCCAGCCGAGCGAATTGACGACCAGCCCGAGATAGCTCGGATTGCGGATGCGGCTGTAGATGCCGCCGGTCACGAGCGTATGGCCCGGCTGGATCGCGACGAGCCCGCTGAAGCGCTTGCCGAGCACGAACACGGGCCAGATGCGCAGCACGCCGCCCGCAAGGTACAGCACGACGCCGATCCAGCGCACCGTGTCGCCGCCGAAGGTCCACACGTCGAGCCGGTCGGTCAGCGCGGGCAAGTACGCGAGCAGGAAGCCGCTCACCGCGAACGCCGCGAGCACCCAGCGGTTGTCGCGGTTTTCGCGCTCGCCGCTGCTCAGGTTGCCTTCGGTGAACAGCGCGGCGACGGCCATCGCGAGCGTCGCGATCGCGACGACGGTCAGCTGCGGATGCGAGAAGAATGCGGCGAACCCGCCGCTACCGAGCACGGCGAGCCCGAGATAGACGAGCGTGGATACGCTCGACAGGACGATGACCTTGCGGGTGACTGTCATGACGGCCTCGCGGGGATGCGCTTTCCTGTGAAGTATAGGAACTGCGCACACCCAGTGCCGCGCGCCGCCGTCATGCGGCGCGCGAGTTCACGCGCATCGTCCGCCTAACGACAGCCGACCGGACCGGAGTGGCCGGCGCCGGAGCCCGCGCGCTGCGCCGGATCAGCGGATGTGGAAGTGGCCGCCGATGCCGACGGTGACGGGCGGCGCGTAATACGCGGGCGCATAGCCGTAGTAGACCGGCGCGGGCGCGTAACCGTACGGTGGCGCGACGTAGCAGCCGGACAGGCCGCCGATCAGGGCAAGCGTGATGAGAAGTCTGGACATGGCTCGGTTCCCGGCGCGAAAGACGAATGGCATCTCGCGAAAGCCGCGCCGCCGCGACAGGCGGCGACCGGCACGAAAGGGGATGCGCTCCCTTCCTGTCGCTCGATGAAACAATGCGCGGAGTCTAGCGCCGGCCCTGCCCGGCCGAGTTTCCCGACCGGTTACACGTGTTACCTGGTGTGACCGCTGAAACAGGCTCTGGCCGCGCAACGGCTGACCGGTGGGCGGCCGCTGCGCCGGGGGCGGACGGGCTGTTACACGAAGCGGGCACGAATGCGCTGCGCGAGCGCTTCCAGCGTCGCCGCGTCGGCGATCTCGCGCGCATGCATCCGCAGTTCGACGCCTTCCCAGCGCGGAATCACGTGAAAGTGCACGTGCGGGACCGTCTGGCCGGCTGCCGCGCCGTTGAACTGGCCGATGAACACGCCGTCCGGCTCGAGCGCCGCGCGCACCGCCGCCGCGACGCGCTGCGTCATGCGGATGCCGGCCGCGGCCGCGTCGCCGGACAACTCGAAGATCTGCGCGGCCGGCTCCTTCGGGATCACCAGCACGTGACCGTCGGCCTGCGGCATCAGGTCCATGATCGCGAGCGTCGCGTCGTCTTCGGCGACCTTCACGCACGGCAGTTCGCCGCGCAGGATTTTGGCGAACGGGTTGTTGTTGTCGTAGGACATGGCGGTTTCCGATCTCGGTTGGACAGTGGGACGGGCAGAGCAAAGCGCAATGCCGGACGATTATCGGCCGACGGCCGACCCGATATCAACTCGCCCGATGCGCGACGCCGGCCGCGCCGTCGGGCACGCGGCGGTCATCATGCGTCACACGGCAGCGATTGCACCGCATCGCCCGAACCTGCGACACTGCCGCATCGATGCCGGCCGGCACGCCACCGAGGACGCTCGCGCATGACGATCCCCCTCAAGAAGCCGATACTGCGCGGTGTCGCGCTCGTGTTCGTGGCCGCGATCGGCTATACGGGCTACATGCTGTCCCGGCTCGCGCCGATCGCGACCGGCTATGCGGCCAAGGCGCTGTGTTCCGGCGTGTTCGTATCGGGCCGTCCGGCCGCATCCGTGATCGACGTCGACATCATGGCCGGCGTCCATCCGCTGCTGAAACTGGTGCGCCCGTCGCTCGATCCCGCCCATCATCGCGCCGTGGCGACCTTCGCCGGCTTCGCCGAACGCGAAGCCGACTTCCGGCCCGGGCTCGGCTGCACGCTCGCGCTCGGGGCCACGGCCGGTGCGGCGGCGGCCACCTTGCCCGCCGCGCTGCCGGCCCTCCCCGATCCGCCGCCCGCGCAACCCGACTCGCCCGCACCGGCCACGCCGCCCGCCGGCATCGACACGCACAAGCTGCAGACCGCGCTCGACGGCGCGTTCGACGAACCCGATCCGGCGCGGCCGCGGCGCACGCGCGCGGTCGTCGTGATGTGGCGCGGCCAGGTGATCGCCGAACGCTATGCGCCCGGCTTCACGGCCGCCACGCCGCTACCCGGCTGGTCGATGACGAAGACCGTCACGGCCGCGCTGGTCGGCACGCTGGTCGCGCGGCACAGGCTGTCGCCCGACGCGTCGGCACTGCTGCCAGAATGGCGCGGCAGCGGCGATCCGCGCGCGGCCATCACGCTCGACGAGCTGCTGCGGATGACGAGCGGCCTGCAATTCAACGAGGACTACGACGATCCGCTGTCGGATGTCGCCGTGATGCTGTTCACGCAGCCCGATACCGCGCGGTTCGCGTCGGCGAAGCCGCTTGCCGCGACGCCCGGCGCGCAGTGGTCCTACTCGAGCGGCACGAGCGCGATCGTCGCGCGCGTGATGCGCGAAGCGCTGGGCGGCAACGACGCCGACTACCTCGCGTTTCCGCGCCGCGCGCTGTTCGCGCCGCTCGGGATGCGCAGCGCGGTGTTCGAGCCCGATGCGTCCGGCACGCTCGTCAGCGCGTCGTACATGTATGCGAGCGCCCGCGACTGGGCGCGCTTCGGGCAGCTTCTGCTGCAGGACGGCGTGTGGAACGGGCAGCGGCTGCTGCCCGAAGGCTGGGTGCGCTATCTGACGCGCGCGACGCCCCAGTCACCGCGGCAGGAATTCGGCGCGCAGCTGTGGGTCAAGGTGCCGGAGCCGTTCAACGATCGCGGTCCGCATGCGCGGGCGATGCCGGTCGACGCGTTTCATGCGGTCGGCCATGAAGGCCAGTTCGTGAGCGTGGTGCCGAGCCGCGAGCTGGTGGTCGTGCGGCTCGGGCTGTCGCGGCCGGAAGCCGCGTGGAATCACGAGGCGTTTCTCGCGCGCGTGCTCGACGCGGTGCCGGCGCCCGGTGCGTGACGACGGGCAGGTGCGTCGGTGAATCGGTCGTGAAGCGGCGATGAAGGCAATACCACCGCTTCAAGCGCTGCCTGCGCCGCATTACGGATTCGCGCTGCCCGCGTACTGCTTGAAGCCTTCGCGGGTCGCGAGCCGTTCGACGTAGCGCGACACTGCCGGCAGGTCCGGATGCTCGAACGGCGTGCCGAACCACCGGTTCACCGACAGGCCGATCGGGATATCCGCGAGCGTGAACGTGTTGCCGGCCACGTACGCGCCGGTCCTTTCGAGCTGCGCATTCAGCACGCGCATGTGAGTCGTCCAGCCCGCGATCGACTGCGCGATGCCGTCCGGATCCTGGTGATCGGGCGACTTGCGCACGAGGCCGAGGAAGGCGCCGACCCACGAGCGGTTCAGGTCCGAGCCCTGCCAGTCGATCCACTGGTCGACGCGCGCACGCGCCTGCGGCTCGGCCGGATACAGCGCGTCGCCGCCGTAGCGGTTCGCGAGGTAGCGGATGATCGTGTTCGACTCCCAGAGCACGAAGTCGTCGTCCTTGATGACGGGCACGAGCGCGTTCGGATTCAGCGCGAGATAGGCCGGGTCGTGGGTCGTGCGAAAGCCCGCGCCCCAGTCTTCCTGTTCGAACGGCAGGTTCAGTTCGGTGCACAGCCACAGCACCTTGCGGACGTTGATGGACGGAATCTTGCCGAGGACGTGCAGCATGCAGTCTCCTTGTGAGGTCGGGTGCGAACGTTCGGCGCGTGCGGCACGCGCCGAACGCGTTCACGCCGAAGTTATACACGACCTCGCGGGAAACGGCAGGCCGCGGGCGCGAAACCGGTGTGCGGCCGATTCGTCAGGTCGCGCAGCGCGTGCTCGGCCGTCGGGAAGCGGAACATGAATCCGTCCTGATGCAGCCGTGCCGGCACCACGCGCTGCCCGTCCAGCAGCAGCTCGGCCATCTCGCCCATCGCGGCGCGCAGCGGTGCCGCCGGCACGTGCACAAACGCGGGGCGGCGCAGCACCTTCGTCACGATCTGCACGAACGCGCGCTGGGTCAGCGGCACCGGGGCGACCGCGTTGTAGACGCCGCGCATGCCCGTGTTCGACATCGCGCGCGCGACGATCCGCAACACGTCGTCGCGGTGAATCCAGCTCATCACCTGCGCGCCGTCGCCGAATCGTCCGCCGAGCCCGAAGTAATGCGGCAGCAGCATCGGGCGCAACGCGCCGCCCGGGCCGAACACGATGCCCAGCCGCAGCACCACCGCGCGCACGCCGTGGCGCTCGAGCGGTTGCACGGACTGCTCCCACTGCCGGCACAGCTCGGACATGAAGCCGGTGCCGGTACTGCTGCCCTCGTCGAGCCGTTCGTCGCCCGGCCGCACGCCGTAGTAGCCGATCGCCGACGCCTGGATCCACGTACGCGGCTTGACTTCGGCGGTCTCGACCCAGCGCATCAGCGCCTGCGTGACGCCGACGCGGCTGGCGAGCAGCAGCGCCTGCCGGCGCTTGCTCCAGCGTGCGCCCAGCACCGGCGCGCCGGCGAGATTGATCACCGTGTCGAAACGCTCGTGCGGCTGCAACTGGCCGACGGACGTCACGCTGCGCACGCGGCCTTGAAACAAGTAAGCCGCACGCAACGGATCGCGCGCCAGCAGCGTGACCGTATGTCCTGCATCGAGCAACTGGTTCACGAGCGTTTCGCCGATGAAGCCGGTCCCGCCAGTGACCAGCACATTGCAGGGCCGCTGCCCCGCGAACGGGTTGGCAGCCGGCGCGCGTGGCGCGATGCGGCACGCGGCAATCCCGTCGCGCACGCCCGACACCGTCACGCCGACCGCGAACAGGCTGAGCAATCCGCCGCGCCAGCCGAGGTCGATCGGCTGCAGCCCGGTCGGCTCGTGCGCCCACACGGCGAGTTGCATCGCGATCATCCCGAACAACGCGCCGCCGTTGACGGCCAGCAGCGTATGCAGCACGCGCTCGGTCGCGGGCAGCTTGCGGCTTCGGTCCTCGATGACGAAATCCCACAAGGTCAGCCCCACTTCGACAAGCACGACCATCGCGAGCGCCGCGACCCACGCGCCGTGAAACGCGACGTTCGCGATCGACGCGAACACGAGGCCGTACAGCACGGACCGCACCGCATGAATCGCCAGTTCGAGCCGCGCGCGCGGGCTGTGCGGTAGGTCTTGCGTGAGTTCGTGGTGGTAAAGCGTATCGAATGCGCCCATCGCGCCCTGCACGATCAGCAGGTTGAGCGCCCAGTCGAAAGCAGGCAACGTGTTCATGCGGTATCCCTCCTCCACAACCAGACCAGCGGCGGCACCATCGCGACGAGCGCGGCCACGTCGATCGCCACTTGCCCCCACACCTGCGCCTGCCACGACAACAGCATGTCCTGCGGCGCCCAGATCAACAGGCCGGCCAGCAGCCAGCCCCACACTTCCCGTTTCCTCGACCGGTTGCCGAGATGGACGAGCGCGAGCATCCAGACCGCCGCGCACTGTACCGTCGCGCCGAGCAGCGACATCCACCAGACCTGCTGGGCGCGCGCGGCTTCGGGCGCCGCTGTCGACCAGAAATGCCACTCGATGCCGCGGTGATAGGCGTCGAGCCACGATGCGCCGGCAATCCACGGAATGGCCGCGCCGACGAGCAGGTGCGCGATCGCGGCTGCGTACATCCAGCGCACGACGGCGCAGCGCGGAGTGTCGCGCGGCGGGCGATTCGCCGCCGCGCTTTCGGCGTTGCTGCCGATGCTGCACGCGCCGCCTTCGCAGCAGGCTTGCGCGCGATACCCGAGCCAGTGCGATACGGCATACCGGTTGCGTGCGAGGCGGCGATACAGCGGCGCGAACACGGCACGCATCGCCGGCACGCGAAGCAGCCAGGCGAACCAGCGACGCCCAACCAGCGCATGGGCGGCCGCGATGCCGTCGATGCCGGTCAGCATGCGTCCGTTGGGCAAGCGCGCATGCAGCTCGCGATTCAGCGCGGGCAAGTCGACATCCAGCGGCGCCGGATCGAAGCCCGGCTCCGCGATGTCGACGAACGCCAGCCGGTGTCGCACATCGCGCTCGCCGAGACGCCGGATTTCCGCGACACATAACGGACATCGCCCGTCGAAGTACAGCACCAGCTCATTGGCATTCATGCTTCGCACTCCTTTTTGTTATCGCAAGCATCATGAATCGATCGACTGCTTTCCCGCGTACGCCGCCGCTTCCGCGCGACGGCGACGGGATCACATCGGCTTGACCACCATCAGGAAGTAGACGGTCAGCATCGCGAAGAACGCCGGATAACCGAGCCGTTCCCAGCGCTTCGCATAGCGCCAGTAGCGCTCCGGCAGCGCGGCGTCGCCGTTGGCGTGCGCGAGCTTCGCCATCGCCGCCAGTTCGAGCTGCAACCACACGACCGGCAGCCAGCACGCGCCGGCGACCGCGTACAGCACGACCGACGCGAGCAGCCATGGCGTATGCCACGGCCACCCGGCCGTATGCGCGAGCCACAACCCGGACGCCGGCTGGAAGATCACGGCCGGCGTCGTGAACCACCAGTCCGCGCGCACCACGAGCCGCGACACGGCCGCGATCGCGGGCACCGATCGCGTGCGGTTCGCGAAGAACAGGTAGAACGCGGTGCCGAACCCCGTGCCGACCAGCAGCACCGAAGACAGGATGTGAAGCGCCTTGATGACGAGATAGGTGTTCATGCGCGTTCTTCTTCTGAAAAGAGGATCAACAGGATGGCGAGAATCGGCACGTTCTTGAGCACGGGGCCGAACGGTTCGGCCAGCAGGCCGGGCATCGTGACCGCGATGACCGCCGAGTACGCGACGATCAGCGCCGCCTGCACGGCCCACAGGCGCCGCGACGGCGCGACGACGGTCGCGATGCCGAGCGCGAAGTCCAGCGCGCTGGCGGTGTAAAGCGCGATCAGCGCGGGCAGCCCCGTCAGGTGCGCGGGCGCCAGCAGCGCGAGGCTTGCGTGCAGCGGATGGATGAAGGCGCTCGCGATCGCCGTCCAGATCCACACGATCGCGAGCGCGCCCAGCAGCAACGGACGCCGCCACATCGCGAGCGCGTCGCGGCGCAGCGCGGCGGCTTCCGCGCCGATGAAGCTGCCGATACCACGCGGCGGCCGCCCGAGCACGGCCGCGGTGGCAGCCGGATCGCCCGTGTTGCCGCCACGCAGCATCGTCCACGTGTCGCGCGTCAGCATCGCGCCCGGCAACGGGCCGAGCAGTACGGCCGCCGCGCCGACCAACGGGCCCGGCAGCGTCACGCGGGCCGCCGGCGGAAACCCGAGCGCAGCGCGGTAGCCGGCCAGCATCTCGCGGTATTCGACTTCGTCGCTGCCGACCACGTCGATCACGCGACGGCCCGCCGCCGACGGCGAATCGGCCGGCTCCATCACGAGCCGCGCCACGACTTCGGCGAGATCGTCGACATGCACCGGGCGCAGCCGCTGACGGCCGCCCGCCGGCAGGACGTGCACGGGCAGGCTCGCGAGCATCCGGAAAAACCGCGCCGATGCGCCGGCCGCCCCGTAGACGAGCGCCGGGCGCACGATGCGAAAGTCGATCGGCAGCGTCTGCAGGAAGTGGTCGGCCGCCTGCTTGCTCGCGAAGTACCGCGTATCGCCGCGCTCGACGCCGAACGCCGAGATCTGGATCACGCGCCGCACGCGGGCGCGGCAGCACGCGGTAAAGAGCGCGCACGGCGCGGCGCGATGCACGGCGTCGAGCGTCGCGCCGCGTCGATCCGCCAGCATGCCGACCGCGTTGATCACCACGTCGACACCCTTCAGCCGCGCGAGCCATGCTTGCGGATCGACGTCCCGCACGAAGTCCATCGCGACGTCGTGCGGGCCGGCCGCGTGACGCACGCCGCGCAGCACGCGATGCCCGCCCGCTTCGAGCTGCGCGCACAGCGCCCGCCCGATGAAGCCGTTCGCGCCGCACACGAGCACAGTCACGCCGCGTGCGCCGGAACGCTCGGGCGGGCAGGTCGACGGCAAGACTGCGTTCATGTTCGTCCTCTATTTACAGTTATTTCTGTAATGACAGAAACAACAACTCCGAAAAAAGCGGGCTGCGTGCCCGCTCTCCGTTACCGCTTACTTCGACGGCTTGCGCCTGACCGTCTGGCTGATCTTCGCACCGATGCCGAGCGCCTTCATCAGCGTATCGGGCTTGAGCCGCAGCATCTCGTCCGACCAGGTCGTCAGCGTCTCGACGAACTGCAGCGTGTCGCGGATGCGCTGTTCGGTCTCGCGGCTTTCGTTCGCGATCTCCGGGCTCGTCAGGCAATCGCGCAGCACCGTGAGCGTCGGCTCGATCTCGCGCTGCCGCCGCCCTTCGACGATCAGCTTGAACAACTCCCAGATGTCGGTCGACGTCTCGAAGTGGTCGCGGCGGTCGCCCAGCACGTGCACGACCTTCGCGAGCCGCCACGCCTGCAACTCCTTCAGGCTCGTGCTGACGTTGGAGCGCGCGACGTTGAGCGTCTCGGCGATTTCGTCCGCCGCCACCGGCCGGCCGGCCAGATAGAGCAGCGCGTGAATCTGCGAGACGGTGCGGTTGACGCCCCACCGCGAGCCCATTTCGCCCCAGTGGAGGATGAATCGTTCGGCAATCGGTGTGAGTTCCATGTCTGGAAATTTATTCATTTCAGTTATTTCTGTCAAGAGAGAAATAACCGGGCGATCACGCGCCTTCCGTCCGCGCCCGCCCGCGATCGGCCGCTTCCTTTACAATGCGCGGGATTTTTCCGATTTCAGGCCGTCCCCGCCTTTCTGACTAGAGGTTCTCCCATGATCATCAAACCGCGCGTGCGTGGCTTCATCTGCGTGACGACTCATCCGGTCGGCTGCGAAGCCAACGTCAAGGAACAGATCGATTACGTGACTTCGCACGGCCCGATCGCCAATGGCCCGAAAAAGGTGCTCGTGATCGGCGCGTCGACCGGCTACGGCCTCGCCGCCCGGATCTCCGCCGCATTCGGCTCGGGCGCGGACACCCTCGGCGTGTTCTTCGAGCGCGCAGGCAGCGAGACGAAGCCGGGCACGGCCGGCTGGTACAACAGCGCCGCGTTCGAGAAATTCGCCGCCGAAAAGGGGCTGTATGCGCGCAGTATCAACGGCGACGCATTCTCCGACAAGGTCAAGCAGGTCACGATCGACACCATCAAGCAGGATCTCGGCAAGGTCGATCTGGTCGTCTACAGCCTCGCCGCCCCGCGCCGCACGCATCCGAAGACGGGCGAAACGATCAGCTCGACGCTCAAGCCGGTCGGCAAGGCCGTCACGTTCCGCGGCCTCGACACCGACAAGGAAGTGATCCGCGAAGTGTCGCTCGAGCCGGCGACGCAGGAAGAGATCGACGGCACCGTCGCGGTGATGGGCGGCGAGGACTGGCAGATGTGGATCGACGCGCTGGCCGAAGCCGGCGTGCTGGCCGACGGCGCGAAGACCACCGCGTTCACGTACCTCGGCGAGCAGATCACGCACGACATCTACTGGAACGGCTCGATCGGCGAAGCGAAGAAGGATCTCGACAAGAAGGTGCTGTCGATCCGCGACAAGCTGGCCGCGCACGGCGGCGACGCCCGCGTGTCGGTGCTGAAGGCGGTCGTCACGCAGGCCAGCTCGGCGATCCCGATGATGCCACTGTACCTGTCGCTGCTGTTCAAGGTGATGAAGGAGAAGGGCACGCACGAAGGCTGCATCGAGCAGGTGTACGGGCTCCTGAAGGACAGCCTGTACGGCGCGACGCCGCATGTCGACGAGGAAGGCCGCCTGCGCGCGGACTACAAGGAACTCGATCCGCAGGTGCAGCAGAAGGTCGTCGCGATGTGGGACACGGTCACGAACGAGAACCTGTACGAGACGACGGACTTCGCAGGCTACAAGACCGAGTTCCTGCGCCTGTTCGGCTTCGAGATCGCCGGCGTCGACTACGACGCGGACGTGAACCCGGACGTGAAGATCCCGGGCATCATCGACACCACGGTCTGACGGCACGACCCGCCGCCGCGCTCACGACGCGGGCGGCGGGTTCGCACGACCGGCGGCGTCAACGCGGCGCCGGTTCTTCCAGATAGACGCCCGACGACAGCGTGGCCTTCACCTGCCGCGTGAATTCGTCGGTCGACACTTCCTCCGCTCCCGCTTCGATCGCGTCGTACGCCTGCCGCACGACGTCGGCCGGCGTGGCTTTCGGCACGTCGAGGCCGGCCGTCAGGTCGGTATCGATGAAGCCGGCATGCAGCCCGACGACCTGCGTGCGCTGCTCGCGCAGCGAATGGCGCAGCCCGTTGGTCAACGCCCATGCGGCCGATTTCGACACGCCGTAGCTCGACAGGATCGGCCGGTTCACCCAGCTCGCGACCGACAGGATGTTCAGGATCGCGCCGCCGCCGTGGGCCGCCAGGATGCCCGCGAACGCGCGCGACATCGCCAGCATCCCGAACACGTTGGTCTCCAGGTGCGCGCGCAATGCGTCGGGCGCGCCCTCGTCGGTCAGGCTGCCGAGCCGCGCGATGCCGGCGTTGTTGATCAGCAGCGTGACGTCGCGCGCCGCCTCGGCCGCTGCGGCGACCGCCGCGGGGTCCGTCACGTCGAGCTTCACGGGCACGACGCCCGGCAGCGTCACGCTGGCCGGATCGCGCGCGCCCGCATAGACCTTCCGCGCGCCCCGTTCGAGCGCCTGCTTCGCGAACTCGAGCCCCAGCCCGCGGTTCGCGCCCGTGATGAACACCACTGCACCTTCGATTTTCATGATGCGTCCTTTCGCGTGATGAATCGCCCGCGCGCCGGCTCGCCGCGCGTGAGATCCGGGTAAAAACGAGACTGTCGTTGCCTGTCGAACCGTGGCGCCGCGGCCTGCCGCCGACGGCAAGCCGCCCGCGACCCACAACCCACGGCGCCAAAGACGCTGACCCGTTGCCATCCGGTGTACCTGCCGCGCCTTTGCCACGATCCGCCCAGTCGGCTACACTCAATGTCAATGTTGATCACCATTGTCTTTGCGGTGCATTGTGTTCTCGCCGCATGGTCGTGTCAATGGCGATCACCATTGTGTTTTTCAATCGACGCGATCGAACAGGAAATCAGGGAGAGATCGATGGGCGTGTCCAGACAACAGGCTGCCGAGAACCGAAGCGCGATCGTCGCGGCCGCCGAGCGGCTGTTCCGCGTGCGCGGCGTCGACGCCGTGGGGCTGACGGAACTGATGAAGGAAGCCGGCTTCACGCAGGGCGGCTTCTACAACCACTTCAAGTCGAAGGACGCGCTGGTCGCCGAAGTGATGGAAAAGGCGATGCACGACCGCGCGGATTCACCGAATGCCGGCAGTCTCGACGCGCAGGTGGCCGCGTATCTGTCGCCCGCGCATCGCGACAACGTCGAGGCCGGTTGCCCGCTGTCTGGCTTCGCGGGCGATGCGCCGCGGCTGACCGATGCGGCGCGCGCGTGCTATGCGCACGGCCTCGCCGCGTATCTCGATCGGCTGGAACGGATGGTGGCGGCCGAAGGCGCGACGCCCGCGCAGACGCGTCGCGACGCGCTCGCGGTCTTCAGCCAGATGGTCGGCGCGCTCGTGCTGTCGCGCGCGATCGCCGGCACCGATCCGGCGCTGGCCGACGAGATTCTCGACGCGGGACGGGACACGCTGGCCGGCCGACGCGGCGAATCGGCCACGTCGAGTTGAGCGTTGGCCGTGCGCGCCGCGGCGCGGCGTCCGCGTTCTTGTCGCGCTATTCGATCGCCCGCGCGGCGTCCCACAGCGGCTGCGTGCCGCGCGCCGCATTCCACGCGGCGAACCGCGTGCGCCACGATTCGAACGGCTCGGCCAGCGGATGGCGCGGATCGTCGCTGAGCGAATACGCCATCCCTTCGATCAGCCAGCGCGGTTTGGTCAGGACGGCCAGGTTGCCGAGTACTTCGGCCTGCCGGTGGTGGATCAGCTCGTGCGCGAGAAAGTACGTCTGCCAGCCGCGCGGCGCGATCACCACGCCGAAATCGCCGAGCGTCAGCGCCGCGCGTGTGCCGAGGCCGAACGCATCGGCGCACGTGCGGGTCGCGCAGAACACGACGCGCGGTGCGGCGCGGAACGCGCCGACGGTCGCCGCCGCGCGCGCGTAGCCGTCGTGATAGAGCTGCCGCGCCTCGCCGAGCCTCGCGACATCGTCCGTGCAGATGTCGGCGCCAGGGCACGACACGCCGGGGATCAGCGCGGGCGCGACGACGCGCAGCGGCTTGACGAGCGCATACGCGGCAATCGGCAGCGCGACGAGCAGGCCCGTGAGGGCGAAAGCGGCGTGGGAGCGTTTCATCGAGGCGGCGGTTTCGTGACGTATGGTGGGCGTCTTGCTGCGTGCACGCGACTATATCGGATGCGGGGCCGCGCGCGGTGGCGCTTTTCTCACAGGCCACACCCGTCACGCGACGCGCGCCCGCCTCGACGACACCGGCTCCGCCACGGCACCGGCGTGCGGCGGCGCCACCCGGCAGCGAGCCACGCGGGCGCGATCGGCGCAACGACACCGGCCGCACGCGTGGCGAACAACGGCGCCGGCGCGACCGGCTGCATGACGATGGCCGTTACGCGAGCTGCTTGTGGAAATACGTCGTCGCGCACGGCGCGCCGTCGGGCATCAACGCATAGTTCGGCACGACGCCGACACGCTGCCAGCCGGCCCGCCCGTACAGCCGCTCGGCGTCGCCGCCCGTCACCGTGTCGAGCACGAGCACGGTCTTGCCGGCGTCGCGCGCGGCCGCGTCGGCCGCCGCCATCAGTCGTGCGGCAACGCCCTGCCGGCGCGCATGCCGCGACACGAGCATCTTCGCGATGTCCGCGCGATGCGGCTGGTTCTCGGGCTGCGCGATCACGATCTGCACCGTGCCGACGATCCGGCCGGACGCATCCTCGGCGACGAGCAGGATGCGCTCGTCGTTCGCGACGCCCTCGGCCACACGCGTCCAGAACGCGACGGCGGTCGCCCGCTCGATCGGCAGCATGAAGCTGACGGATGCGCCGCCTTCGACGCAATCGATCAGCACGTCGGCCAGCGCATCGACACAGGCCATCGCTTCGCTTGAGCCGACGCGGCGGACGATAACAGGTTCGGTCATGCCCTCTCCGGTAGTCAGGTGGGCCGCACGCGCGGGTTCGGCATGGGCCGGAATCGGAACGGACGCCGGCCGGGCGTCGCGGCACGCGCGACGACGGCAGGCGTCCGGCAACACGGCGCCCGACCGGCGCGCGTTACCGCCCCATCATCGTACGCGACGAAAATTGTCGTTGCACCGATGACCACATCGCCTACACTTAGCCAAATGGATAACTTTCAACCCGGCATCAGCGACGTCTTCCACGCCCTCGCCGATCCGACGCGCTGCGCGATCGTCGGCGCGCTCGGCCAGGGGGAGCGGACCGTCTCCGCGCTGGCCGCGCCGTTCGACATGGCGCTGCCGTCGTTCATGAAGCACCTCGCCGTGCTCGAGCGCAGCGGCCTCGTGGCGACCCGGAAGGCCGGCCGTTCGCGCACCTGCGCGCTGGTCGGCAGCCGGCTGACCGAGGCCGAGGCATGGCTCGCCGCGCAGCGCGCGCAGTGGGAAGCGCGATCCGATCGTCTCGTCGAATTCGTCGAACGCCGTCACCAGGAGGAGCACGATGTCAGCCAGCCACGTCGAACCCGCTGAAGCCCACGATCTCGTCATCACGCGCACGCTGCGCGCGCCGCGCCGCGCGCTGTGGCGTGCATGGACCGACCCTGAATTGCTGAAGGAATGGTGGTGCCCGAAACCGTGGACCACCGAAGTGCGTGCGTTCGACCTGCGGCCGGGCGGCGCCTTCCATACGTTCATGCGCGGCCCCGATGGCGGCACGAGCGACAACCCCGGCTGCTTCCTCGACATCGTGCCGGAATCGCGCATCGCGTTCACGTCGATGCTCGCGGGCGGCTGGCGGCCGCAGACGCCGTGGCTCGGCTTCACGGCGATCGTCACGATGGCCGACGACGACGCGGGCAGCCGCTACGAGGCGCGCGTGATGCACCCCGACGCCGCGACGCGCGAGCGCCACGAAGCGCTCGGCTTTTTCGAGGGCTGGAACACCTGCATCACGCAGCTCGACGCCTTTGCCGCCACGCTGCGCTGAACGCCGCTTCGCGTGCGGTCATTGCATGCCGCCGCGCCCGCGCCTAGGATTCCTGAAGGAAGCATGACGACACGCCGGGCGCCGGCGTGCACCGTCTCGCACGCTTCGCGGGAGGTGACATGTTGCACATGCACACGCATTCGACCCAGGTCAGCCGGCACCTGAACGCGCCGCGCGGGCGCGTCTATCGCGCGCTGCTCGACCCGCACGCGGTCGAGCAATGGAAGGTGCCCGACGGCATGACGTGCCGCGTGCACGCGTACGACACACGGGAAGGCGGCGCGCTGCGCGTGTCGCTGAGCTACGACGCGCCGTCGGCCGGCACCGGCAAGACCACCGCGCGCACCGACACCTATCACGGCCGCTTCGTCACGCTCGTGCCCGACGAGCGGATCGTCGAGATCGATGTATTCGAAACCGACGACCCGATGCTGCGCGGCGCGATGACGATCACGATCACGCTGTCCGACGAAGCGGGCGGCACGCGCGTGGACGCCGTGCACGACGGCATACCGCCCGGCGTGCCGGCCGCCGACAACGAGACCGGCTGGCAGATGGCGCTGGCGAAGCTCGCGGCGCTGGTGGAAGCCGCTTAGCGGTCGTTCATTCCGGTGACGAAAGGCGGTGCTGCGGCGCAAAACGCCGCCGCGTGCGACACTGCCGTGCAACCGACAACCGGATCCGCCCGAGGAGACACCCGCGATGAACGCCCCGCGCACCGCCAGCTGGTATTTCGATTTCGTTTCGCCGTTCGCCTACCTGCAGCAGGAACAGTTCGACAGGTTGCCGCCCGCCGCCGCGTTCGAGCCGCGGCCGATCGTGCTCGGTGCGCTGCTCACGCACTGGGGCCAGAAAGCGCCGGCGGAGATCGCGGCCAAACGCGTGTTCACCTATCGGCATGCGCAATACCGCGCGGACAAGCTCGGCATTGCGTTCCGGATGCCGCCCGCGCACCCGTTCAATCCGATCAAGCCGCTGCGCCTCGCGATCGCGATGGGCGGCTCACGCGACGCGATCCAGCGGATCTTCCGGCATATCTGGCGCGACGGCGAGGACGTGTCGACGCCGGCAGGTTTCGCCGCGCTGTGCGAAGCCGTCGGCTTCCCGGAAGGCGCGACGGCCGTCGAAGCCCAGCCGGTCAAGGACGCGTTGCGCGCGAACACGGATCGCGCGATCGCCGACGGCGTGTTCGGCGTGCCGACCTTCGTGCTCGACGGCGACCTGTTCTGGGGCGAGGACGCGACCGACATGTTCGTCGACTGCGCGACGTCGCGCGCGTGGCTCGATTCGCCTGAAGTGCGCCGCATCAGCGCGCTGCCCGAAGGGATCCGGCGGGGCTGACGGCGTACCGCCACCCGGGCCGCGTTGCTTCAGCCGTCGCGCCCTTCGACGAGCGCCGGCACGGCCTCGCGCATCATCGCGGCGAACCGCACGAGCCGCGACGGATAGAACTGCGCATGCGGATAAGTCAGGTAGACGGGCAGCGACGCGGCCTCCCATTCGGGGGCGAGGTGCACGAGATCGCCGCGCGCGAGATCGTCGGCGAGCATCCACGACGATCCGACGCACGCGCCGACGCCCAGCAGCGCCGCGCTGCGCAGCGCATACAGGTTCGCGGTCGTGATGCGCGGGCGGATCGCGATGCGCCGCGTGTCGCCGGTGGCCGCATGCGTCAGCGCGAGCTCGTTGCGGTAGTACGTGCGCAACGCGAGCCATGGCAGCGCGGCGAGCGCGTCCGGATCGGCCGGCACGTCGGCGCCGTTCAGTATGGACGGCGCGGCGACCACGAAACGCGGCACCTTCGTCAGCCGGATCGCGACCACGCCGGGATCGGTGGGCTCGCCGACCTGGATCGCGCAATCGATGCCGCTGCCGACGAAATCGCGCACCTCGTCCTGCAGCAGCCACTCGACCGACACGCGCGGATAGTCGCGCAGGAACTGCGCGAGCGGCGCAACGAAACGCTGCTGCCCGAACGCGTGCGGCACCGCGACGCGCAGCAGCCCGTCCGGCTCCTCCTGCGCGCCGCGCAAATCGGCCTCGAACGCCGCCCAGCTCGCCAGCAGCTCCTTCGCCTGCTTGAAGCACCGCTCGCCGTCGACGGTCAGCCGCATCGTATGGGTCGTGCGTTGCAGCAGCCGCATGCCGAGCGAACTTTCCAGCGCCTGCAGCCGGCGGCTGATCGTCGGCTGCGTGGTATGCAGCTGCACGGCGGCCGCCGACAGGCTGCCGGCCTCGACTATGCGCACGAAGGTTTCCATCAGCTCGAAGCGATAGCCCGCACCGTTCACCGGCACCGTCTGAACGCGCGGAGATCCGCCAGCAGCGCGAGAGGGAGGAGATTTTTCGGTCATTCGTGGAGCGTATAACAAATGTGCGCAAGGCGGCACTACCGTCGTCAGCCGAGTACCGCCACACTCGCGTCCAACCCCTTCTTCAACCGAGGATGCACGCGATGTCCACCCCGACCCGTCTCGATGCCGCGCCCCGCGTGGCGCATGCCCCGGCCCGCCCGGCCGCCCATTCGATGCCCGATCGCCGGCTCGTGCTGCTGCTCGCGGCCGCCGCCGGCCTCGGCGTCGCCCCGCTCTACTACGCGCAGCCGATGCTCGGCGCGCTCGCGCCCGATCTCGGCGCGTCGGCGCGGGCGATCGGCTTCGTGCCGACGCTCACGCAGCTCGGCTATGCGCTCGGCATCCTGCTGCTCGCGCCGCTCGGCGACCGCTTCGACCGGCGCCGCGTGATCGTGACCAAGGCCGCCGCGCTGGTCGTCGCGCTGCTGCTGGCCGCCGTCGCGCCGTCGCTCGGCCTGCTGCTCGCGGCGAGCTTCGCGATCGGCCTCGCCGCGACGATGGCGCAGGACGTCGTGCCGGCCGCCGCGACGCTCGCTCACGACACGCATCGCGGCCGCATCGTCGGCACCGTGATGACGGGGTTGCTGCTCGGCATCCTGCTGTCGCGCGTCGTGGCCGGATTCATCGCCGAGACGGCCGGCTGGCGCGCGATGTTCGCGCTCGCGGCCGCCAGCGTCGCCGTGATCGGCGCCGTGGCCGCACGCGGGTTGCCGCGCTTCGAGCCGACCACGCGGCTGCCGTACCGTGCGCTGATCGGCTCGCTCGGCGCGCTGTGGCGCGAGCATTCGGCACTGCGCCGCGCCGCGCTCGCCCAGGGGCTGCTGGCCGTCGGGTTCAGCGCATTCTGGTCGACGCTCGCGGTGATGCTGCACGGCGCGCCGTTCCATCTCGGCAGCGCGGCAGCCGGCGCATTCGGCCTCGCGGGCGCCGCCGGCGCGCTGGCCGCGCCGATCGCCGGGCGTCTGGCCGACCATCACGGCCCCGAGCGCGTCACGCGTATCGGCATCGGGATCGCGACGGTGTCGTTCGCGTCGATGGCCGCCGCGCCGCTGATGTCGCCGCATGCGCAGCTCGTGCTGCTCGCGCTCGCGACGATCGGCTTCGATCTCGGCGTCCAGGCCACGCTGATCGCGCACCAATCGATCGTCTACCGGATCGATCCCGCGTCGCGCAGCCGTCTCAACGCGGTGCTGTTCGTCGGCATGTTCATCGGGATGGCGGCGGGCGCGGCAATCGGCAGTTCGTTGCTCGCGCAACTGGGCTGGAATGCGGTGACCGCGCTGGCCGTCGTGACGTCGCTGGCCGCGCTCGCCGTCCGGGTGTGGCGCAACTGAAGCCGCGCATCGCGTCACGCCGGCGGGCAGGCCGATGAGGCTTGCCCGCTTTTTTTATTTTTTTGATCGGCACACGCATGACGCCGCGCCGCCCGGCAGATTCGCGCCACTCCGGCACGGCAATCACTCATTCGGCGCAAGGTCCGCACCGTCCTGCCGAATTGTCCAGTTCAACAAAATATTTTTCCAGCGCGCGTGCATGGCCGCACGCAAACGTCGGACGATTCGACCCTGCCGCACCACACGGCGCTCGCCCATCCGGCCCCACCACACAGCCCCGGTTTATCAGGGGAATCCCGGTATTTTTTCGCATTTTCTTCGAAATAACGGGTGACATACTTGCCCCCCGTTGCGCTCCGTGCGAGCGCGCTTTTCGATCCAGCCGGCCGCCCGTCATGCGCTGCGCGTCCGCCCGGGTCGCACAGGACATGAACGATTTCGACACCACGATCCAGATCTTCCTCACCCACGTGACGTTCGGCCCGTTGATGAATCACGCGATCCGCGTGATCGCGGGCCTCTACACGTTCAAGGGCTTCGTGCTCGTTCCCGTGCTGTGCTGGCTGTGGTTCCAGCCCGGCCCGCATCGCGAACGGCAACGCGAACTGGTCGTCGCCACCGTCGCGAGCGGGCTCGTCGCGCTCGCCGTCGGCCGCGTGCTCGCGCAGGTGCTGCCGTTCCGCGTGCGGCCGATCTACAACCCCGACCTGCACCTGCACTTCCCGTCGGCCGGACTGCGCGCGGCGACCCTGCAGACATGGAGTTCGTTTCCGAGCGATCACGCGATGCTGTGGATGGCGATCGCCACCGGCATCTTCATCATCGCGCGCCGCGTCGGCATCGTCGCGTTGCTCTATTCGGCCGTATTCATCTGCCTGCCGCGCGCGTATCTGGGCTTTCACTACCCGACCGACCTGATCGCGGGCGCCGCGATCGGCATCGCGATCGCGTGGCTGCTAACGCGCGACGCGATCCGCTCGCGCTTCGCGCCGCAGGTGCTGGAGACGATCCGGCGCTTCCCCGCGCCGGCCTATACGCTCGCGTTCCTGCTGTGCTTCGAGTTGATCACGCAGTTCGACGAACTGCTGACGCTCGCGCAGTCGGCCACGCGCACGATGTGACGGGCAGGCGCGCGATGCTGCCGCTGCTGCTGTCGTTCCGTCGCCCCGGCGCGCGCTGCCGGCCCTGTGCGGCCGCGGCACGCCGTGCGACGGCCGCGCCCGTCAGTCGCGATCGGGCGCGCCGAGCGGAAAGAACGAACGATACGGCCGCGCCTCGTCGACCGCGCGCGCAAACGAAGGCCGCGCAAGCAGGCGCTTGCGGTACGCGATCACGTTCGCGAACGCCGGATCGATCCGGTGCGTCCAGTCCGCGTAGAACAGGAACGGCGCCGCGCCGCAATCGGCGAGGCTGAAATGATCGCCGGCCGCCCATTCGCGATCGGCCATCGTCTTGTCGAGCCACGCGTACGACGTATCGAGCATCGCGCGCGCGTCAGCCACCCCGCGCGCATCGCGCTCGGCTTCCGGCCGCAGCGCGTCGAACACGACCTTCTGCTGCGGCGTCGCCACGTAGTTGTCGAAGAAGCGGTCCATCGTCCGCACCTCGAGCGCGGCGCGCGGATCGTCGGGCAGCAGGCGCACGGGGCCCGGATGCGCCAGGCCGAGATACTCGATGATGATCGACGCCTCGATCACCGTGCGGCCCGCGTCGACGAGCACCGGGAAGCGCTTCAGCGGCCACAGCGCGGCCAGTTCCTGCATCGGCTTCGGATCGTCGTGCGCAAGCACGCGATAGTCGAACGGCGTGCCGTTCTCGTACAGCGCGGTCAGCACCTTCTGGCAGTAGGACGAAAAGGGATGGGCGTAAAGCGTCGGCATCATCGCGGGTCTCTCAGGGTTTCGGCGCCGTGTCAGGCGGCGCCACATGATCGGATACCTGGACGACGAACGGCGCCGGGCCGTTTCGACACCGGTCCGGATTTTTTTTCGAGGGAGCCGGCCTCGGCCGCTACGACCGGCCGTCCATCACGACGCGCCCTTCGGCGCGCCAGCGCAGCATCCCGCCGCCGAGATTCGCGACCGCATCGAAGCCGGCCTGCTTCAGGATCACCGTCGCCTGCGCGGAGCGCCCGCCGGCCCGGCACACGGTCACGACCGGCCGGTCCCGCGCGATTTCGCCGGCGCGCGCGGCCAGTTCGCCGAGCGGAATCGGCGTCGCGCCGGGCAGATGACCGAGCGGGCCCGCAAATTCGTCCGGCTCGCGCACGTCGACGACCTGCACGGCCGGCAGATGATCCTCGAGCCATTGCGGATCGATTTCCCAGAAGCCGGCGAACGTATAGACGAGCGGCGCCCAGCCGGGTGCGGCCTGCGCAGCGGGCGCGTTCGCGGCCACGCCGCACCGCAGGTTCGCCGGCACCGCGACGTCGATCTGGCGCGGATGCGCGAGCCCGAGATTGCGCATGTAGCCGGCGAAATCGTCTTCGCTGAGATCGCCGCCGAGGCGCGGATTGAAGCGCCGCTCCTCGCCGACGCTCGTCACCGTAAGCCCGCGATAGTCGTGCGCCGGATACAGCAGGCACGCGGCCGGCAGCGTGAAGAGCCGGCCGTGCACCGCGCGATACAGCGCACGCGGGTCGCCCTGCTGGAAGTCGGTGCGGCCGGTGCCGCGGATCAGCAGGCAATCGCCGGTGAACGCCATCGATTCGTCGTCGAGCACGAGGCTGATGCAGCCGTTCGTGTGGCCGGGCGTCGCGCGCACGGTCAGGTAGCGCGCACCGAACGCACAGCGATCGCCATCGTTCAGGTAGCGGTCGGCGCCCTGCGCGCCGCTCGCCGCCGAGATCGCGATCGCGCTGCCCGTGTGCTGCTTCAGCAGCCACGCGCCCGTCACGTGATCGGCGTGCACGTGCGTGTCGACGGTCGCGACGAGCCGCAGCCCGAGTTCGTCGAGTAGCGCCGCGTCGCGGCGCACCTGCTCGAACACGGGGTCGATCAGCAGCGCGTCGCGCGATGCGCCGTCGGCGAGCAGATACGTGTACGTCGACGACTGCGGGTCGAAAAGTTGCCGGAAGATCATTGCTTTATTGCTCCGTCGCGTGTTCTTCAGTGAGGTGTAGTCGGATCGGCACACTGCATGGCGTCGTCAGGGGCCTGCGCCGGCACGACGACATCGCCGCCGCGCGAGCGGCATCGCGCACATTCATACAGCGTAGATCAAAATGCCCGCGCCGCCGCGCCCCATGCGCGGCAACCGATTCCGACGACGAATCGCGCACCGCCGAACGACGTGCCGCGCCGGGACGGCAACGCACGCTGCCTTACACTACGGCCTGTTCTCGTCCCCGATCACAGGAATTGCTCCCGACATGTCGATGACGATCGATCCGAAGCAGGCCGCCGCGCTGCTGGCCGTCGCCGACACCGGCAGCTTCGAGCAGGCGGCCGTGCGCCTGCACGTGACGGCGTCCGCCGTCACGCAGCGGGTCCGCGCGCTGGAAGCGAGCCTCGGCACGCCGCTCGTGCTGCGCACGCGGCCGTGCCGCCCGACAGTGGCCGGGCAGCGCGTGCTGCAGCATCTGCGCCGCGTCGCGCTGCTGCAGGCCGACCTCCAGAGCACGCTCGCGGCCGAGCGCGAATCGCCGATCTCCGTGACGATCGCGCTGAACGCCGACAGCCTCGGCACGTGGTTCCTGCCCGCGCTGACGTCGGTACTCGCGGGCGAGCGGATCCTGTTCGAGCTGATCGTCGAGGACCAGGACCACACGTTCGCGCTGCTCGAAAGCGGGATGGCGGTCGGCTGCGTAACGACCGAGCCGAAGCCGATGCGCGGCTGCCTCGCGACGCCGCTCGGCACGATGCGCTACCGGCTGCTCGCGGCCGCCGCGTTCGCGGTGCGCTGGTTTCCACGCGGGCTGAACCGCACGAGTGCGCGCCACGCGCCCGTCGTCGCGTATTCGCGGCGCGACACGCTGCAATCGTCGTTTCTGAAGGAAAAGTTCGGGCTGCCCGAAGGCGCGTATCCATGCCACTACGTGCCGGGCACCCATTCGCACTTCGCGGCGGTACGGCACGGGCTCGGCTACGCGATGGTGCCGGAGCCGCTCATCGGCGCCGCGCCGCTCGATGCGCAGGGGCTCGTCGATCTCGCGCCCGCGCATCCGACCGACGTCACGCTGTACTGGCACGCGTGGACCGTGCAGTCGCCGACGATGGCGTCGCTGTCCGCGCGGGTGGTCGAAGCGGCGCGCCGGCTGCTCGCGCCGTTGCCGTGACGCGCTGGCCGGCGCGCGGGCGATCGACACGGCCGGCGCGGTGCGCACTGCGACGAGAAAAGTCGGCCGCGCCGCCTATACTTTTTCCATCGGCCTCGCGAACGCGCCGCGCGGCCGATCATCCAGGTCCGGCCGTTCCCTTTCATGTGAGGAGAACATCATGTCCCGCCGCTATATCGATTGCCGCGAGTTTCCCAGCGCGATGCATTGCTCGGTCGCCATTTCGGCCGACTCCGACAACGAACTGCTCGAGGCCGCCGTGCAACATGCGGTCTCGGTACACCAGCACACCGACAGCGCCGAACTGCGCACGCAACTGAAATCGCTGTTCCACGACGGCACGCCGCCCGTCGACACGCCGTCGCAAGCGTAATCCGCCCGCGCGGCAACGATCGACCGCCTACATGCCGCGTCGTCCCTCGGGGTTTTGCGTCATGCCACGTCGCGCCGGCCCGTCGCCGGCCGGCGCATTCCGCCTCACGCGCGACGCTGCGCGAAATACGCGCCGACCGCGTCGATGAACGTGTCGATGTCCGCGCGCGACACGTCGCAGTGCGTGACGAAGCGGGACGCGTACAGCATCTGCGTGAGGATGCCGCGTTCCTTGAGCCACGCCTCGAGCGGCGCGCAATCGGCTTCGGGGAATTGCGCGAACACCATGTTCGTCGCATGCGACAGCACCTTCACCGAATCGATGCGTGCGAGGCCGGCCGCGAGATGCGCGGCATTCGCATGATCGTCCGCGAGCCGCTCGACGTTGTGATCGAGCGCATACAGGCACGCCGCCGCGAGAATGCCCGACTGCCGCATCCCGCCGCCCAGCACCTTGCGCCAGCGCTGAGCGCGCTCGATCAGCGCACGGCTGCCGACCAGCACCGAGCCGACCGGCGCACCGAGCCCTTTCGAGAAGCAGATCGACACGGTGTCGAACGGCGCGCACAGCTCGGCGATCGGGCGCCCCGACGCGACGGCCGCGTTGCACACGCGCGCGCCGTCGAGGTGCGTCGACAAGCCCCGGCCGCGCGCGAACGCGACGGCTTCCTGCACATAGCCTTCCGGCAACACCTGGCCGCCGATCGTGTTTTCGAGCGCGAGCAGGCGCGTACGGGCAAAGTGATTGTCGAGCGGCTTGATCGCCGCGGCGATCTTCGCGAGCGGCAGCGTGCCGTCCGGCGCGTTCTCGATCGGTTGCGGCTGGATGCTGCCGAGCACGGCCGCGCCGCCGCCTTCGTACTTGTAGGTGTGCGCGAGCTGGCCGACGATGTACTCGTCGCCGCGCTCGCAATGCGACATCAGCGCGGCCAGGTTGCTCTGCGTGCCGCTCGGGAAGAACAGGCCGGCTTCCTTGCCGGCCCGCTCGGCCGTCACCGCCTGCAGGCGCAGGACGGTCGGGTCGTCGCCCCAGACGTCGTCGCCGGTTTCGGCGGCGGTCATTGCGGCCAGCATCGCCTGGCTCGGACGTGTCACGGTATCGCTGCGTAAATCGATCATCGCTGTGCCCTGGGTAAACGCGAGCCGGAACCGATGCGCCCGGCCCTGCCGAAACGAAGCTGAGAGTGTACGCAATTCGCGCGGCGCCTGCCGGCCGCCGCCGCACGCGCCGATTCCGGACGCGCGACGTCGTTCCGATGACGCGACGCGCCATATTGACGCACGTGCGTCAGACCGCCACGCCGCAGCCGCACGCGCGGCGAACGGCCTTCTTGATACGAATCAAGGATTTACCGCAAAACCGGGCGCGACGGGCTGGACATCTGCGACGAGTTGGCGCATTTCGCGGTGCAACATCGCGGCCCATACTCCAGCCAACCCCGACGCCAGTCCGCCGGGGTCCGTCGGCACCCGCCGGCGGGTATCGTCAAGCCTCGGTCAACTGGTATGGACACCGCATTTTCGGCCCTCGATCTGGCCCGCCTGCAATTCGCGTTCACCGTCTCCTTTCACATCGTCTTCCCGGCACTGAGCATCGGCCTCGCCAGCTTCATCGCCGTGCTCGAATACCGCTGGCTCAAGACCGGCAAGCAGTACTACAAAACCCTCTGCCTGTTCTGGTCGAAGATCTTCGCGGTCGCGTTCGGGATGGGCGTCGTGTCCGGCGTCGTGATGAGCTATCAGTTCGGCACCAACTGGTCGGGCTTCTCGAGCTTCGCCGGCGCCGTCACCGGGCCGCTGCTGATGTACGAGGTCATGACCGCGTTCTTCCTCGAAGCCGGCTTCCTCGGCATCATGCTGTTCGGCTGGAATCGCGTGAGCCCGCGCGCGCACTTCGGCGCGACGCTGATGGTCGCGATCGGCACGCTGATCTCGACGTTCTGGATCCTCGCGTCGAACAGCTGGATGCAGACGCCGCAGGGCTTCGAGATCGTCGACGGCCGCGTCGTGCCGACCGACTGGTTCGCGATCATCTTCAACCCGTCGTTCCCGTACCGTCTGTTCCACATGGCGATCGCCGCGTTCATCGTCGCCGCGCTGGTGGTGGCCGCGACGGGCGCGTGGCACCTGCTGAAGGGCCGCCGCGACAAGGGCGTGAAGAAGATGTTCTCGATGGCGCTGTGGCTGCTGCTGGTGCTCGCGCCGCTGCAGGCCGTGATCGGCGACCAGCACGGCATCAACACGCTGAAGCATCAGCCCGCGAAGATCGCCGCGATCGAGGGGCTGTGGGAAACCGAGAAGGGCGGCACCGCGCTCAACCTGTTCGGCATTCCGGACATGAAGGCCGAAACGACCCGCTACGCGGTGAAGGTGCCGCACCTGGGCAGCCTGATCCTCACGCACAGCTGGGACGGCGAGATCCGCGGGCTGAAGGATTTCCCGCCGCAAGACCGCCCGAATTCGACGGTCGTGTTCTGGAGCTTCCGGATCATGGTCGGCCTCGGCTTCGCGATGATCGGCCTCGCCGCGCTCGCGTGGCTGCTGCGCCGCCGCGGCCGCCTGTATGAATCGAAGTGGTTCCAGCGCTTCGCGCTCGTGATGGGCCCGACCGGATTCGTGTCGCTGCTCGCGGGCTGGGTGACGACCGAAGCCGGCCGCCAGCCGTGGGTCGTCTATGGCGTGATGCGCACCGCGCAGGCCGTGTCGCCGCTGTCGGTGCAGCAGGTGAGCCTGTCGATGATGACGTTCGTGATCGTGTACTTCCTCGTGTTCGGCACCGGCGTGTACTACATGCTGAAGCTGATGAAGGCCGGCCCGGCGCTGCCCGACGTCAAGCACGACGCGAAACACGACCTGCCCGATACGCGCCCCGATCACACCGCGCGCCGCCCGATGTCGGCCGTCGACGACCTGATCGAGACCGTCTGAGCCCACCCCATTCGCATACGAGAAAACCTATGGACGTCACCGTAATCTGGGCCGCGATCATCGCATTGGGGCTCTTCATGTACGTCGTGCTCGACGGCTTCGACCTCGGCATCGGCATCGTCTTCCCGTTCTTCCCGGACGAGAAGGAACGCGACCTGATGATGAACACCGTCGCCCCCGTGTGGGACGGCAACGAGACGTGGCTCGTGCTCGGCGGCGCCGGGCTGTTCGCGGTGTTTCCGATCGTCTATTCGACGGTGCTGTCGGCGCTGTATCTGCCGCTGATCTTCATGCTGGTGTGCCTGATCTTCCGCGGCGTGTCGTTCGAGATCCGCGCGAAGGCGCGACGCACGAAGCAGCTGTGGGATCTCGCGTTCATCGGCGGCTCGGCCGGCGCGACGCTGTTCCAGGGCATCGCGCTCGGCGCGTTCCTGCAGGGCATCGACGTGAAGGACGGCGTGTACGCCGGCGGCGCGTTCGACTGGCTCACGCCGTTCAGCCTGCTGACGGGCCTCGGCCTGATCGTCACGTACGCGCTGCTCGGCTGCTGCTGGCTCGTCGCGAAGACCGAAGGCGACCTGCAGCGCCGCCTGCATCGCGTCGTGTGGCCGCTGACCGTCGTGCTGCTCGGCTTCATCGCGGTCGTCAGCCTGTGGACGCCGCTGCAGGACCCGGCCATCGCGCAGCGCTGGTTCGATTCGGGGCTGTTCTGGCGTCTGCTGCCGGTGCCGTTCCTGGTGGCCGCGTGCGCGGTGTGGATGCGCCGCGCGGTGCGCGGCCGGCACGACATGACGCCGTTCGTGCTCGCGCTGGCGCTGGTGCTGCTCGGCTACGTCGGCCTGCTCGTCACGCTGTTCCCGTACGCGATTCCGCAGACGATGACGATCTGGGAAGCGGCGGCGCCGCGTTCGAGCCAGACCTTCACGCTGGTCGGCGCAGCGGTTATCCTCCCGATCATCATCGCCTACACGACGATGGGTTACTGGGTATTCCGAGGCAAGGTGCGCCATGAAGACCAGCATTACTACCACCACTGATTCCACTGCCGGCCAGCCCGGCGCGCCGCGGCCGCGGATGCGCGGCTGGATGTGGTTCGTCGTTCTGTGGGCGGGCGGCGTGATCGGCGCCGTCACGCTCGGCTATGCGTTCAAGATCTTCATGAACCTGACGCTGTTTGCGGTGAAGTAGGCGAAGCGGCCGCCCGGTCGAACGATGGTCGGGGCGGCCGTTTTGTCGTTGACGGCCGATTCCGGCAGGCTCGCAACCACGGATCCCGCCAGCCAGCCGGTGACGCGACGCCGCTTCCCTCCCCCTCCTACGGCCGCTCGCGCAACGCCGCCTCGATCTTGCGATCGGTCTTGTACTGGCTCAGCGCATACACGGACCAGATCGCGGCCGGCAGCCAGCCGATGATCGTGATTTGAAGGATGAGACAGATGATCCCCGCGATCGGGCGACCGATCGTGAAGAACTGGAACCACGGGAGCAGCAGGGCAAGCAGAAGGCGCATGAACGATCCTCTCGGTACGTCGTTGAACGGGTGATACCCGGCCAATATGGCCGGTTGCGCGCACCGTTTCAAGCCCGGGCACGACGCGCGCCGGGCGAAGCGCCGGGCCGATGCCCTCGCCCGCGCCGAACCAGCCAGCCCCTGCGCGACACGCGCGACACCGCGACGAGCGCGATGCCCGTCGCCGCCCATGAAGGCGTCGCAATCCACGGCCCTCGCGTGGGCCAGCCCCGCGCGGACGGATTTTTTTTCGGCTTGGCCCGCGACTATTGGCGTGTAATAAAGGGTTTTCCCTGACCCGGAGCACGAGTATGTCGACCCTGGAAGCCCTCCGGTTCGTGCTGGACGATGCACGTACCCCCGAAATCATTCGCCATCACGTCGTCGACGCGCTGCAGTACGCGCTGCGCAACTATGGACAGGTGTTCACCGCGAAGGAAGTCGAATGGCTGACGCAGTGGGACGACGCACGTCTGCCGCTGGCCGCGAGGAAGGAGCTGGACAAGCGCGAACCGGCGATCGCCGGGCGCTGAAAAAAGCCGCCGCGCCCGACGGGTGGGGGCGCGGCGGCGGATGACGGTTGGCGATAACGCTTACTGCAGCCCGAAGTCGACGCGGGTCGTCGCGCCCTTGTCCGAGATGCCCTTCGCGTCGAGCTTCGGCGCGACGACGAACATGCGGCTCGAATCGATCTTGCCGTCGAGATACTGGCGCACGGCCTGGGCGCGCTGCTGCGCGAGCGCACGCAGCGCGTTGTCGTCGGCGGGTGCGTGATCGGCGAGCGCCTGCTTCATGTCCGCGTCGGGCAGCGTCTTCTGCAGGCCGACGAGGTTGCGCGGCTTCTTGAAGTCGGCGGCCTTGTACGCGCGTGTCAGGTACTTCGAGTATTCGGCCTTGTCGACCTTCACCGACATCGGATCGACGCTCTCGCCCTGGCCGATCACGTCCTTCAGCTTCTGCTGGCGCACCAGCCGCTCGACGTACGCGTCGCGCAGCCCCGGCGTGTCCTGCGCCGGATCGACGCGACCGATCAGGTCGAGGCGGATCGACGGCTTCTCGGTCAGCATCTTCACGACCGTGTCGAGCTTCTTCTCCTGCGCGTCGGTCAGCACATACGAACCCGGCGCGAACTCGACGTAGCCGAGATCCTCGCCGCCGCCCCCGCCGAACGCATTCGCGAGCAGCGTGAACGGCGACGTGACGGCCTTCGCGATCAGGTTCAGCACCGCGCGCCAGATCAGCCCGCCGACGCTGAATTCCGGATTCGACAGCGAACCCGACACCGGCAGGTTCACGTCGATCTGGCCGCGCGTGTTCTTCAAGAGCGAGATCGCGAGCTTCACCGGCAGCTTCGTCGCCGTGTCGTTCTCGATGTGGTCGCCGAACGTCAACTGGTCGATGAAGATGTGGTTGTTCGCCGACAGTTGATCGTTCGCGAGCTGGTAGTGCAGATCGACGTTGAGCTTGCCCTTCGTGATCGGATAGCCCGCGTACTTCGCCGAATACGGCGTCAGATTGGTCAGCTCGATGTCGTGCGCGGTCGCCGTGAGGTCGAGCGCCGGCTTCTCGATCAGCGGATTCACCGAGCCCTTGATCGAGATGGGCCCGTTGCCCGCGAGGTTCGCGGCGACGTCGACCGGCGCGGACGTCGTCGAATCCGTGCCGAACGCGCCGACCGTGCCCTTGATCGCGACGAGATTCGCCGTGTAGTTCGGCTTGATGAAGTTGTCCGTGTACGTGACGCGGCCGTTCTGCAGCACCAGTTCGCCGAAATGCATCCGCACCGGGTTCCGCGGCTGCGGCGCGGCCTTCACGACCACCGTCGCCGACGCGGCGGCCGGCACGGACGCCTGCTGCGCGGCCGCGGCCGATGCGGCCTGCGCGGCGGCCGGCGGCGTCACGCCCGGCGACAGCGGCACCGGTTCGCCCTTGCTCGCGTCGCGCGTGAGCGACTGCGCGGGGCCCGTCTCCTTCGCCACCACGTCCTTCAGGTTCAGCCGCCCCTGCGCGTCCAGCAGCACGCGGCCGTAGAAGTTCGAGAACGTCACGCGCGCGGCGTCGACGTCGGTGCCCTTCTCGTCGTAGTTCGCCTTCAGGTTCGACAGCGCGAGTGAGCGCCAGCCGGCGAACGGGTCGGAGGTCGCCTTGTCGAGCATCCGCACGTCGACCAGCGCGACGTCGCCGCGATAGGTCGCGCGCGGCGTGTCCTTCACCTGCGCGAACGTCAGGTTGCCCTGCGCGTTGAGCAGCGCGCTGGCGATCGTCGCGTTCAGCGCGCTGCCGAAATACGGCTCGAACGCGGCCGCGTCGAGGCGGTTGCCGTTGATCTTCAGGCCCAGCTTCAGCGGCTGCGCGGTCACGTCGCCCGTCACGTTCAGCGCGCCCTTGCGGTTCAGCGTCGCCTTCAGTTGCACGGGCAACGGCTTCGTCAGGTCGTCGCTGATCTTCTGCACCGACAGGTCGAGCGGCTTGATCGCGAGCTTCACCGGGCGCGGCGTCGACAGGTCGGTGAAGTTCGCCGCAGCGTCCTTCACGTTCAGCGCATCGATCCGGTAGTGCCACGACGGCGCGGCGGCCTGCGCCTTGCGCGCGACCGTGCGCGGCGGCACCGCCGCCTGCGCGGGTTCGGCCAGCGCCGCGAGGTCGATCTTGCCGTCCTTCAGGCGCTTCACGTCGAGCGCGAGCCCGCTCGCGTCGACGCTGGCGATCTCCGCGGTGCGCGCGGCGACGTCGACCTTCGCGATCTTCGCGGTTGCGTCGGGCAGGACGATGGCCGGCGCCTTGTTGTCCGGCGCGGCGATCTTCAACGATTTCAGGCTGACCGTGCTGTCGGCGACTTCCGCGGCGAGCGGCGTCTTGCCCCAGTCGGTCGTCGCGTTGACGGTCGCGCCGAGCGTGCCGTCGAGCACGCGCGCGCGTCGCCTCGCCGAGGTACGGCTGCAGCGCGGGCAGCGCGAGCGCGGCCACCGTCAGCTTCGTGTCGGCCTGCTTCGCCGCGAGGTTGAACGCGCCTTCGGCCTTCACGTCGCCGCCGCGCGACAGCGACGTCGACAGCGTGTATTTCGCGGGCGTCTTGCCCTGCAGCGAGAAGCCGTCGAGCGTCGCGGCGAGCTTCGTCAGCGAGATCGCGGTCGGCGTCGCCGGCACGCGGTCGTCGACGTTGATCGTGCCGCCGTCGATCGCGACATGGCGAATCGTCAGGTCGAGCGGCGGCGCTGCCTTCGCGGCGGCGCCGCCTTCGGCCTTCGCGCCGCTGGCGGCGGCGACGGTGGCACCGGACGCACCGGACGCACCGGAAACGGCGGCGGCCGACGCGGCCGGCTTGCCGGTTTCGGCCTTCGGCGCGGCGGCCGGCTGCACGACGAGCTTCTCGACGTTCAGCACGCCCTGCTTGTCGCGCGACAGGTCGACCACCGGCTGGTCGAGCCGGATCTCGTCGAAGTGCATCGCGTTGCGCAGCGGCTCGAGGCCGGCCGCCGCGACGTGCACGCCGCGCGCGGCGAACAGCGGCGCCGACGCGCGGTCGGTCACCTTCGCGTCGTTCAGGTCGACGGTGCCCGACACGCGCAGCGCGGGCGTCTCGCCGCTCATCACGAAATTGACCGTGAGGTTGCTGCTCAGCAGGCCGCTCGTCACGGCCACCGGCAGCTTCGCCGGCACGTACGAGATCAGCTTCGGCACGTCGAGCCGGTCGAACTTCAGCGCGATCTCCGATTCGCGCGACTGCGCGAACGGCTTGGTCTTGCCGTCGATCGAGATCGGGCTGCCGTCGAAGCGCGCACGCAGCTTCGGCTCGACGAAGATGTCCGTCTTCGAGGCCAGCGTCGCGATGTACGGAATGCCGAGCGTCCAGTGGTCGACGACGTGCTTTTCGTTCAGCAGGCGATCGTCGAAATCGATCCGGCCGTCGTTGACCTGGATGTTCGATACCGAGAACTGCGTCGGCTTGCTGTCGGGCGTCGGCGACGGCGACGAGAACTTCTCGATCAGATCGGTGAAGTTGAAGCGCTGCGCGTCGTAGCGGACGACGTGAAAGCGCGGCGAATCGAGCCGGATTTCGTTGACGATCGGCGCGCCGCGGAACAGCGACGACCACGACGGCCTCACGACGAGCTTGCCGATGTCGATGAAGTCGCCCTGGCCGCCGCGCTCGCCGAGGTGGATGCCTTCGGCTTCGAGGTTCAGCGTGTACGGGTTGAGTACGATGCGCTGGATCGTGGCCGGCCGGTCGAGCTGCTTGCTCAACTGCTGTTCGGCGACATGGCGGATCAGCGGCGGCGCCGCGAAGAAGCCGAACAGTCCGAATAAAACGACGAAGATCAGCACGCCGATGCCGATACGCCGGGTCCGGCGCGAGCGTGCAACGCCGCCGAGGGCATGGAGGGTCGAGGGTAAGGTTTCTTTGTCTGCGCTTGCCATGCTTGAATGCCTCGGGAATGGATGCCGGGCCGCGCCGGAAAACCGGGCGGCCGCGCACGCTATCCCGAAAGTATAGGCTCAGGAGGTGGCGGTACGGCGGTCGGGCGCCGCCGCCGCGCCCGGCGGCCGGACAACGGCGGCGGTCAACCGGTCATTTCCGGACGATGGCGGGCGGCATCCACGACCCGTCGCTCGCTTGCGGCTTCGGCGCGTACAGGCGCAACGCGAGCGCGAAATCGGTACGCGGCGCCGGCAGCCAGTTCGCCGCATGCGTACCGCCCGGCGACGCCGACACGACGACGTCGATCGAACCGTCACGGTTGCGGCGCAGCCGGTCGCGATCGCCGAGCGAGCGGCGCGCCGACCCGACGTCGGGCAGCGCGCCGTTGGTCGTGTACGGCGTGAGCGTCCAGAACGCGCGCACCGGCGGCAGCGCACCCGGCGCGAAATGCAGCACGTAGCGGTTTGCACCGTTCAACGCATGGCCGTCGCTGTCGACGCGGGTGATCGCGAGCGTTTCGTCGTCGCGCGTCGCGGTGCCGAATTGCGTGTAGGCCGCGTACGCGCGCAGCGCGTAGTCCTGGCCGTACTTGCCGGCCGTGTCGCCGATCCAGGTCCAGCCGTTCGCGTTCAGCAGGTTCGACGGCGGCGTCGCGAGCCGCGCGCGCGCCTCGGCGACGCCGGCCGTCGCGGCCGTGAGACGGTCGCCCGTCCACAGCACCGGGTAGCCGGCCGTCACGCCGATGTCGGCGAGCGATTCCTGCGCGTGCGCGTCGTCGGCCGGCGGCGGATTGTCCTGCAGCGCCCGCGCGAAGCGCGTGAAGAACGCCTTCGGATCGAGTGCGGCCACCTGCTCGGCCGGCGTGCCGCCGCCCACCGCTTCGGACGGCGCGCTGCCCGCATGGACCGCCACCGACGCGCCGCGCTCGGCGCCGGTGTAGACGGACAGCGGCACCACGCGGATCGCGCGCTGCAGTTTCTTCACGTTGGTCAGGTCGCGCCCGCCGCTCGTCTGCAGCCGCACTTCGAGCCACGCATTGGCGGACGGCACGTCGACGCGCAGCACGCCCTTCGGCAGCATGCCCTGCCAGTCCTTCGCGGCGAAGGCAATCGTTTGCGATCGCCCGGCGCCACGGGGGCCGCGCGCCGCGACGCTCGACGACGACCACAGCACGTTCGTCCACATGTCGAGCGCGCGTGCGTCCCAGTAGCGGCCGCGCGTGTCGGGCAGCGTGACGATCACGGGTTCGGCGGCGACGTCGAGCCAGCCGGTGGAGTCGAGCGTGTCGACGCCCGGCAGCGGCGGGTTGACCGCGCCGACGGGCGGCAGCGCCTGCGCGTGGCGCAGCGTGTTGAGCGGCGCCTGCCCCGGTTGCGCACCGTCGCCGCCCGTCGCCGCTTCCTTCGCGACGTCCATCAGCACGAGCGGATACGCATAGATATAGGAGTCGGCGACTTCCGCGCGCATCCAGCCGGTTTTCCGCTGGATCGCGTCCGGTTGCGACGCGCATCCTGCAAGCAATGCCGCCATCGCCAGCGACGCGCACGCGCGTCGCAGGGAAACTGATTCTCGCTGGTTTTCAATCATCGATTACTGGCCGAATATCGTTCTTTTCAGTCAACGCCTTGTTCGTCTCGCGAACCCGAACAAGGCACCCCAGCGTGCCCGGATGACCGTTTCGCAACGTTTCGTAACGGTGGGCGCTGATGTCAGGCCGGTATCATAGCGCCTAAGGGCATCCCCCAATATGCCGAATAACGGGTGAAACGCTAGTTGAACCGTCAAAAAATCTGAAACGTTTCACGGGATTCAGCAAAAATCCGGAACAACGCCGGCACCCTCAGCCAGTTGCCCGTAAACGCCTCGCGAGCGTCAAGCTTGGTCCTCAGCGCGCACTGGCCGTCCGTCTGGAAGCCGGGCGATCGCTTTTTCCGTGTTGTGACACCCTGTGTGCATCGACTTGCGCCGCATCGTCGCCGGTACTTGACCTTACCATCATGGGAATGTTGATACTGGAACCATCCGCGGCACGAACCGCGCTTTTGGGGAATCCGATATGACTGAACCACTCGCCTCCGCGGCGCTGCAAACGATCGAGCTGAGCGTCGACGGCATGCATTGCGGCGGTTGCACGGGCCGCGTGCAGCGCGCACTGGCCGCCGTGCCGGGCGTCGTCGATGCGGCGGTCGATCTCGACGCGCATGCGGCGACGGTTACCGCGCAGGAGGCGGTCGATCCCGGCCGGCTCGTCGACGCGATCGGCGAGGCCGGCTATCGCGCAACCGTGCGCGAAGCGGTAACCGAAACGGTCGCGGCCACGCCTTCGTCGGAGAACGCGTTACACGCGGCACCACCGCCTGCGTCGGTTGCCGCCGCGACGATCGAACTCGACATCGACGGGATGACCTGCGCGTCATGCGTGTCACGCGTCGAGAAGGCGCTCGCGAAGGTGCCGGGCGTCACGCGCGCATCGGTCAACCTCGCGACCGAACGCGCGACGGTCGACGCGTCGGCCGGCGTTTCGGCCACCCAATTGGCGGACGCCGTGAAGCAGGCCGGCTATGGCGCGACGCCGGCTGTGTCGGACACCGTCGTCCCGGCCGCCACGCCCGCGAACGTCGAACTCGACATCGGCGGCATGACCTGCGCGTCCTGCGCCGGCCGCGTCGAAAAAGCGCTGGCCGCCGTGCCGGGCGTCGCGCGCGCGACGGTCAATCTCGCGACCGAGCGCGCGTCGGTGCACGGCGCCGGCGCACTCGATGCCGCCACGTTGATCGCCGCAGTCACCACGGCCGGCTACCGTGCATCGCTTCCCGCCACCTCGCCCGCCGGCGCAACGATCGGCGCCGATGCACGACCGGCCGGCCCCGCGCAGGACCCCGACGCACGCAAGCGCCGCGAAGCGATCCGCGAACGCAACCTCGTGATCGCGGCCGCCGTGCTGAGCGCGCCGCTCGTCGCGCCGATGCTCGCCGCGCCGTTCGGCATCGACCTGATGCTGCCCGGCTGGCTCCAGCTCGTGCTCGCGTCGATCGTGCAGTTCGGATTCGGCGCGCGCTTCTACCGCGCGGCCTGGCATGCGGTGAAGGCGCGCACCGGCAACATGGACCTGCTGGTCGCGCTCGGCACGTCGGCCGCGTACGGGCTGAGCCTGTGGATGCTGCTGCGCGATCCCGCGCATCCCGGCCATCTGTATTTCGAGGCGTCGGCCGTCATCGTCACGCTCGTGCGCTTCGGCAAGTGGCTCGAATCGCGCGCGAAGCGCCAGACCACCGACGCGATCCGCGCGCTGAACGCGCTGCGCCCCGACCGCGCGCGCGTCGTCGAGCACGGGGTCGAACGCGACGTGCCGCTGTCGCAGGTGCGCGTCGGCACGCACGTCGGCATCCGGCCCGGCGAGCGCGTGCCCGTCGACGGGCGGATCGTGTCGGGCCGCTCGCACATCGACGAATCGCTGATCACCGGCGAAAGCCTGCCCGTGCCGAAGGACGACGGCGATGCCGTCACGGCCGGCTCGATCAACGGCGAAGGCGCGCTCGTCGTCGAAACCACCGCGATCGGTGCTGAAACGACGCTCGCGCGCATCATCCGCCTCGTCGAATCCGCGCAGGCCGAGAAGGCGCCGATCCAGCGGCTCGTCGATCGCGTCAGCGAGGTGTTCGTGCCGGCGATCCTCGGCATCGCCGTGCTGACGCTCATCGGCTGGCTGATCGCCGGCGCCGGCATGGAAACCGCGATCCTCAACGCGGTCGCGGTGCTCGTGATCGCGTGCCCGTGCGCGCTCGGTCTCGCGACGCCCGCCGCGATCATGGCCGGCACGGGTGTCGCGGCCCGGCACGGCGTGCTGATCAAGGACGCGCAGGCGCTCGAGCTCGCGCAGCGCACGACCGTGATCGCGTTCGACAAGACCGGCACGCTGACCGAAGGCAAACCGTCCGTGACGGCGTTCGACGCCGTCGGCGTGCCGCGCGACGAAGCGCTCGCGCTCGCCGCGGCCGTGCAGCGGCAGAGCGACCATCCGCTCGCGCGAGCCGTGGTTTCCGCGCATGAGGCGGAGGTGGCCACACATGGCGGTGCGGCTGCGTCGGTCGTCGCGACCGACGCGCGCGCGGTGGCCGGGCGCGGCGTAGAAGCACACGTCGGCGGGCAGCGGCTCGCGCTCGGCAGCACGCGCTGGCGCGACGAACTCGGCATCGCGGTGCCGTCGGCGCTCGACGCGCGCGCCGCGGAACTCGAACGCGCCGGCAACACGATCTCGTGGCTGATGCGTGCCGATGCGCCGCGCGCGGTGCTCGCGCTGATCGCATTCGGCGATACCGTGAAGCCGGGCGCCCGGGACGCGATTGCAGCGCTGGCGGCGCGCGGCGTCGCGAGCGCCCTCGTGACGGGCGACAACCACGGCAGCGCGGCGGCCGTCGCGGCGGCGCTCGGCATCGGCGAAGTGCACGCGCAGGTGCTGCCCGACGACAAGGCGCACGTCGTCGCGGAACTGAAGCGCACGCACGGCGGGATCGTCGCGATGGTCGGCGACGGGATCAACGACGCGCCCGCGCTCGCCGCGGCGGACGTCGGCATCGCGATGGCGACCGGCACCGACGTCGCGATGCACACGGCCGGCATCACGCTGATGCGCGGCGACCCGGCGCTCGTCGCCGACGCGATCGACATCTCCAAACGCACGTATCGCAAGATCCAGCAGAACCTGTTCTGGGCGTTCGTCTACAACCTGGTCGGCGTGCCGCTCGCGGCGCTCGGGTTGCTGAACCCGGTGATCGCTGGCGCAGCGATGGCGTTTTCCAGCGTCAGCGTCGTGACCAACGCGTTGCTGTTGCGGAGATGGAAAGGCCGCGCGCGTTGAGGCGGCAGGCGGTGATTGCCGGATGGCCAAACGGGGCGGTCGGCCAACAGGAAGGATAAGGAAGCGGGCCGGCGTTGGCCGGCTATGCGGCGCGCCGAACCGGCAGCACGTGAGGACGCACCCGGGCCGACGGATTCAGCCCGACACGACCGGCTTGATCAACGTCGTGGTAATCGGCACGAACCCACACGCGCGATACAGCGCACGCGCCGCCGCGTTGTGATTGAACACCGACAGCCCGATCTCGGTGACGCCGTACCGGCGTGCCTCGGCGTCGAGCGCGTCGAGCGCGCGCGTGGCCCAGCCCTGGCGGCGCCGGGACGGAACGATGTCGAGGTCGTAGATGAACAGCGTACGGTTCGGCCCTTCGGGCACGATCGCGTACCAGAGGTCGCCCACCGTGTCGCCGGTGGCGGCGTCGATGAGCGTGACGAGGGTCTGGCCGGCAGTCAACAGGCCGTCCGGCAGCAGCGTGTCGAAACAGGCGCGCGCACGGTCGGCCGCGTCTTCGACAGCATTTTGCCCGGAAGAAACGAGATCGCGCGCGTAGCCGTCGATGGCTCGCGTGCGGTACGCGTGGAATTCGCCGGCCGTCATCGGCCGCATCTGCAGCATGGCCCCGTCGCCGTGAACGGAATCGGACTTCCAGTGTAGCGGGACACTCGCACCGGCGCGCGACGCGGCGGTGGAAACGGGCAGGCAGGGGCGCCGCGCCGAATCAGCGAATCAGCGAATCAGCGAATCAGCGAATCAGCGAATCAGCGAATCAGCGAATCAGCGAATCAGCGAATCAGCGAATCAGCGAATCAGCGACGGTACACGACGATCGGCACGAGGTGCGCACGGCGCACGCGCTCGGCTTCCGCGTGACGCGCGGCGTACGAGTAGTCGGCGTCGAGCGGCAGGTGCGGGGACACGAACAGGTCGTCGATCTTTTGCAGCAGGGCGAGGATGAAGCTCATGTGAGACTCCTGACAGATGTGGCTAGGGTTTTCCCTTAGATGAACTCCATTCTAAGGGTTTTCCCTGAACTCTGCCAGCGAGTGCATCGGTTTGCCGCACGTGGACGACAGCCGATTGCCGTCGCGGAATGGCGACCCTTGCTCCGTCGGGGTTACAGGATAGGGTCGGAAGGATTAACGCGTGCGACGGATTCGCTTCGCGACGGCCGCCTCGCGATTTGCGTTGCGCTGAAGCCGGTCGACTTGCGACAGGAGCGCTTCGTGATGCTCCTCGAGCGTCATCAGCGTGGCCTGCTGCGTCGACAGATCCGCCGCGAGGCGATCGATCCGCTGCTGCTTGGTGGCCGCGTCCTGCTTCAGGTGCGCGATCTGCCGGGTTTGCAGCACCAGCGCGACGAGCGCGGCCAGCACGACGACGGCCAGCGCGAGCAGCAGCCGGTTGACGCGGCGCATCTCGCGATCGGCCGCGCCCGTCAGGCCATCCACGTCGGACTGCAGCGCGGCGAGCCGGTCGGTCAGCGGGCGCAGGTGCGTGTCCGGGTCGAAGGCCGGCGCGGCCGGTTGTGCACGCTCCGACGATGGCTTGGTCACGAACGATGCGGCGGAGGCCACCGGCTGCGTGACCGGCGGCGACGAAGCGTCCGGCTGCGCGGCTATGTCGCGGGGCTTCGGAGCATGCGCGGCGATGGCCGGTTCGGGCGGTCGTGCCGGTTGTGCCGGTTGTGCCGGTGTCTGCGGCTCGACCGGCGCGGCGACGAGCGGCGGCAGGTTCGATTCAAGCGCTTCCGGCTTCGAGCCGACGCTCGTTGCAACCGCTACGGTTTGCGTTGCCGCCGCTTCGTTGGCCCCGGTAGCCGCTCGGCGCTTGCCGCCCGACGACGCACGGCGTTCCTTCGCGGCATCACCGGAAGATTTCCCTTCGCGGGATTTGACGACTGCCGCCTCGACCGCAGGCTTCGCGACTTCGCCGTCTGTCGCCTGCGAGTCCGCCGCCTGCGCCGCCTCGCCATCGGCGGCTTGCAGTGTCGTCTCCGCCTTCGCGGCGCCATCGATCACCGGCACGTCGACCTGCGTGACGACGCGATCGCCGGCAGGCAAATCCACTGCCTCCGTTGCACGATCCTCTGCAGATGTACCGTTGACGTTCGCGGCCAAACCGCCTTCAGGCGTCGAAACAACCGCGATCGCCACATCGGGCGCCGCCGCACTATCCGCTTCCCCGAGCCCCGCGGCAGCCGCATCCGCCGGCGGGTTGAATCCATCCAGCGTGGCCTGTCGCCCGTCGTCGGCGCTGGCCGACTCATCGGCTTCCACGATCGCTTCATCGCGCGCCGCAACCGGCATGCGCTCGCCGGGCTCGAGCACCGGATCGCCGAACAGGTCGAGCGTCCGTTCGTCGCGCGGCGCGTCGCCGGCCGCTGCGCTGCCGGATCGCGCCGTCGCCCTGGCGGACGTGCTGCCTGCGGCAGCGGCCGAGCGCGGGCGGGAACGGGCCGACGAACGGGCCGACGAACGGGCGGAACGGGAGCGAGGCGTGGAAACGGATTCGGTCACGTCTGCCAGATTATCGTCCAGGGACATCCAGTGAAATCCTATTGTTCTTCAACAAATCAATAACTTGCGTCTTCAACCCATCCAATTTGCTCTGACTCCATCCAGCCTGTCCAGTCATCCCCGATGGGCTACGCGATGGGCCAAAAACCGATGCTAACCGACAAACAAGCCAAAGCGCTCAAACCAAGCGACAAACCCGTCTGGCGTATCGCCCAGTCCACCACCGCCGTGAGATACACGAAACCGCGCGCCATTGGAATGTAAGTCGTGTCGAGTATCCACGCCTGGTCGGCCCGCTTGATCTTCATGCCTTGCAGCAAGTACGCATTGACGATTGTCGGAGAACCGCCGCGAGTTCACATGACTTGCGGCGGCTTTTTGTAAACGATCGCTTGTACGTGCAGTGGCCATTCGTTCGAAGGCACGAGCGACGATCGAATCGACCGAAAGTCCTGCCAACGACGTTTCAGCCAAGGCAACACCGTGGTTCGCGAATGCGCCTTCCGGCGCGAATCGCCACAAGATACCGTGGATACCGTTGTACTGAACTCTCACCCTTCAACGGAGCAACGTCATGCGACCGAGGATTTTTTTGTCCGCGATTCTATTCACCTCAACGGCATTGGCGTTCATCCCGGCGACAGCCAGCGCGGAGCCGTTCACGATCACGGTCGATGGCCTCCATCGCGGGCACTTTACGAACGAACACGTGTACGGAGGTTTCGGCTGTCACGGTCAGAACGTTTCGCCGCGCATTTCGTGGGCTCACGTTCCGCGCGGCACGAAGAGCATCGTCGTGACGATCTTCGACCCCGATGCGCCGACCGGGGGGCTTGGCTGGACCCACTGGGAGATCGTCAATATTCCACCTTCGGAGTCGTCGATCGAAAAAGGCGCGTCCGGCAATCCGAAGCTCATGCCGAGCGGCGCTGTCGAGACATTGACGGATTTTGGCGAATCCAGATACGGTGGGCCCTGCCCGCCTCAGGGTGCATCGCATCGATATGTCGTGACGGCGTCCGCCCTGAACGTGGAAAAAATCGACGTGGCGCCGGCGGCAAGTCCCGCAGTCGTCGCTTATCAGATGCACGGGAAAATCATCGCTCAGGCAAAGTACGTCGCCCGATATCATCGCGCCTCCACTACCGATTGACGGTTGCGATTACGCCAACGACATTCCACCACGTTGAGGTTGCCGCCGCACCCGACGGCACCACGTAACACCATGCGGCATCAACCAACGCCCCGGACCGACGACTCCCTCCGCCCAGCGCATTCGTGCCGATAGGCCGCTATTCGTCACTCGACAACCCATTCCCGCCGTCGAACCGCGTGACGCCCGGCAGTGCGCGCAGCTTGTCGCAGATCGCCTTGTATTCGAGTTCCGACACCCGCGCGAGCGCGATGCGCACTTCGTCCTGCTCGCCCGTGTCGTCGACACGCTGCACGATGAACTGCTTCACGCGCGCACTGTCGGGGCCGAGCGCCGCGTGCAGCGAATCGAACGTCAGCGTGCCGCTCGCCACCGTCAACGCGAGCTGGCGCCGCTGCCGCACCGTGAAATAACGCCGTTCCAGCGGCTTGATGCCGGCCAGGATGATCAAAATGATGATCGTCGCCGAAATCGCCGCGACATAGAGCCCGCCGCCCACGGCGAGCCCGATCGCGGCAACCGACCACAGGCTCGCGGCCGTCGTCAGCCCGCGCACGATCTCGCCGCGCAGCAGGATCGAGCCCGCGCCGAGGAAGCCGATGCCCGACACGACCTGCGCGGCGATCCGCGACGGATCGAGCACGATGTGGTCGCTGGTGCCGAGCACGTCGGCGAAACCGAACGCCGACACGATCATGATCAGCGTCGAGCCGACGCACACCAGCATGTGCGTGCGCAGGCCGGCGGCCCACGACAGGCGCTCGCGCTCGAAGCCGATGACGCTGCCGAGCGCCGCCGCGAGAACGAGCCGCATCACGAGTTCCAGGTTGCTGAGCATTCGATTTATCTCCTTTTTTTGGTGCCGGCCGCGCGGAATGTTTTATCCTTGGCCCCGGCCGCGCCGATTCTCCGGGCCGCGCCGACACGTTTCGATCCAAGCGCTCAAAACCCCGCCATGTCCGTTTCCGACTTCGCTTCCGCCCAGGCCGCCCAACTGCGCCACCATTTCGCGCACGTCGTCTTGCCGATCTGGCGAGGTTCAGGGTTCGACTCGGCATTGCAACTGCCGTTCGAGGCCGTCGATCCGGCCACCCACGCGCCGCTGCCCGTGACCCGTTATCGCGCAATGGCGTGCGCGAGGCAACTGTTCGTGTTCGCGCAAGCCGGCGATACCGCACACGCGGCCACGCTGTTCGACGCGCTGTGCCGGCACTTTCGCGACCCGCGCCACGGCGGCTGGATCTACAGCGTCGATGCGCACGGCGCGCCGCTCGATACGACCAAGGACCTCTATACGCACGCATTCATCGTATTTGCGTGCGCCGCGTGGCATGCGGCGTCGGGCGACGCCGCCGCGCGTACGGTCGCAGAAGAAACGGCCGCACTGATCCAGGACCGCTTCGCGCCGCGCCACGGCGACGCGTTGCTCGATGCCGCACGGCACGCCGATTTCTCGTCATCCGGCAGCGGCGCGCTGCAGAATCCGCTGATGCACCTGACCGAAGCGTGGCTTGCGGCCGCCGATGCGTTCGGCGACACCGCGTTCGACGATGCGCTCGCGCGCACCGCGCAGGCCGTCGAGCGCACGTTCGTCGATCCGGCAACGGGCTGCGTGGCCGAGCTGCCGCTCGGGGCGGCCGACAACCGTTTCGAGCCCGGCCATCAGTTCGAGTGGTTCTATCTGGTCGATGCGGCCGGTGCGCGGCTCGCGCAGACCGGGCTCCCCGCCGCGCTGTCGCGCGCGTTCGCGTTCGCCGAGCAACACGGCGTCGATCCGCAGACGGGCGGCGTGTGCGCGGCGCTCGACGCGCAAGGCGCGTGCATCGACGGCACGCAGCGGATCTGGGCGCAGACCGAATACCTGCGCGCGCTCGCGACGCACGGCGGCACGCCGGCGTCGGCGCCGCTCGCACGTCAGATCGAGCGGTTCGCCGCGCGCTTCCTGCATCCGCGCGGCTGGTTCGAGTGCAAGACGGCGGACGGGCAGGTATCGCGCGCCGACATGCCGTCGACCACGCCCTACCACCTCGCGACCGCCTACGCGGCGCTGCCGGCCGGTTCGTAACCGGTCGCGGCGAACGACGGCGCCGCGCGATCGCCGCGTGCGGCGCATCCGTCGCCCAGTTCGAACACCGACACCGCCTGCATCAGGTGCGCGGTCTGGTCGTTCAGCGACGCGGCCGCCGCCGCGACTTCCTCGACCAGCGCGGCGTTCTGCTGCGTGAGCTGATCCATCTGCGTGACGGCCTGGTTCACCTGCTCGATCCCGACGCTCTGCTCGACCGACGCCGCAGTGATCTCCGACATCGTCTGCACGACCCGCGTGATCGACGCCGACACCGTGCGCATCGCGTCACCGGCGCGCTCGACGAGCTCCGCGCCGCCATTGATCTGCGCGACCGAATCCTCGATCAGCGCCTTGATCTCCTTCGCCGATTGCGCGCTGCGCTGCGCGAGCGAGCGCACTTCGCCCGCGACCACCGCGAAGCCGCGCCCCTGTTCGCCGGCCCGCGCGGCCTCGACCGCCGCGTTCAGCGCGAGGATGTTGGTCTGGAATGCGATGCCGTCGATCACCGAGATGATCTCCGCGATGCGCCCCGAGCTCTGCGCGATGCCGCGCATCCGGTCGATCACGCTGTCGACCACGCCGCCGCCGTGGCTCGTCGCTTCGAGCGCCGCGTCGGCCAGCGCACTCGCGGCGCGGGCGCTGTCGGTGTTCTGCCGGACGGTCGCGGTCAGTTCCTCCATGCTCGCGGCGGTTTCCTCGAGCGACGCGGCCTGCGTGCCCGTGCGCGCCGACAGGTCGGCGTTGCCCCCGGCGATCTCGCCCGCGCCGAGGTGAATCGCGTCGGACGCGTGGCGCACCGTGCGCACGGTGCCCGCGATGCTCGTCTGCATCGCGGCGAGGCCGCGCAGCATTCGGTCGATCTCGAACACGCCGCCCGCTTGCACAGCTTCGTCGAGACGGCCCTGCGCGATCCGCTCGAAATGGCGGCCGGCCTGCTCCAGCGGCGCGACGACCGCGCGCCGCGCGGCCGCGTAGATCGCCGCGCTCGCCGCGAGCATCGCCACCAGCAGCACGATGCCGACCGACTTGAACCACAGCATGCCGCCGTCAATGGTATCGAGCGCCGCGCGGCTCGACGTGCCGCCATAGTCGGTGAAGCGATGCAGTTCGGCGATGTACGCGTCCTGGAAGCCCTGGGTCGGCTGGTCGAGGAACGCCTGGATGTTGTCGGCGTCGAGGAACTGCACGAGTTCGCCCAACGCGCCGCGCAGCGCGCGATAACGCTCGGTGAGCGCCGCGACGCGCGTACGGTTGGTCTCGTCGACCGGCTGCGCGGCCGTCAGCACGGCGAACGCCTTGTCCGCTTCCGCGAGCGATGCGCCGGCGTGGCGGATGATGTCTTCGGGCTTCGGCCCGCCGCGCACCATCCGCGTGCCGGCGCGCGACAGGTTGATGCGCGCGTCGAGCAGCTGCTCGGTCGCGCGGCTGGCCGCGTCGGCCTGCGCGATCGCGACGTTCGACAGATCGTCGACGCCGCCGCGCGTCGACGCGAGCGTCCAGAAACCGAGCGCTTCGATCGCGAACAGGAAGAGACAGAACACGGTCAACACGCCGAGCAGACCCGACGCGAGCTTGATTTTTCCGAACATGGGGGGATTCCTGGAAAGCGGACGATGAGGCAATGCCCCGGCATTAGCGGCATTTCTTCGTCGGACTTTAGGCGGAACGGCCGGAAACGCGGGCCAATCGCCCGCTTCGCTCGCGCATTCGCGTCGAATCGCCCGCAAACGCGGAGATCTTCGGTATTCGGCGCAATAATCGCGTCGCATCGCACCGGGATTTGCACGAAATGCGGACGAATTTCCTTGCTTATCCGGAACCCCCTTCCTAGAGTTCAGCGCAAGCGGGCACTCATTTCGAAGGAAATTCGATGACCGACATCACGGACCACGCGCGCGGCGCATTGCGCGCGCAGCCGTTCAGCATGCTGCTGGGCACGGAGCTGATGCATATCGGCGACAACGAAGTGTCGCTGTGTCTGCCCGTGCGCGAAGAACTGCGGCAGCAGCACGGTTTCGTGCACGGCGGCGTGATCAGCTATCTCGCGGACAACGCGCTCACCTTCGCCGGCGCGCTCGTGCTCGGCCCGCGCGTGATCACCGCCGAATACAAGATCAACTACCTGCGGCCGGCCGTGAACGGTACGCTCGTCGCCCGCGCGAAGCTCGTGTACGCGGGCCGGCACCAGGCGACCTGCCAGTGCCACGTGTTCGTCATCGACGGCGATCACGAACGGCTCGTCGCGATCGCGCAAGGCACGATCAATCGGGTCGGCGACGGCAAGATGCCGGATGCGCCGGTGGAAACGGCGTGAGAACGGCCTGAGCAACCGGCGCGCAATATCGCGGCCGGCTGGCCCCTGAGTCGCGCCGCTAGGCCGCGTCATCCCCCGCCAACGGCAAAAACCGCGGCGCCACCCTCGCCCGCACGTTCCCGCGCTCATCCGTCCGATAGATCCCGCGCGCCGCGTTGTGCGGATGCACGGCCGCGTCGGCCACGCTCAGCACCGGCGCGAAACACGCGTCGGTGCCTTCGAGCAAAGCGCGCCAGTGCGCGGACGGCCGCTGCGCGAACACCTCCGCGAAACGCGCCTTCAGCGCGGGCCAGCGCGCCCGGTCGTACTGCGAGGCGGGATCGACGTCGGTCAGCCCGAGCCGTTCGACCAGCAGCGCATAGAACGGCGGCTCGAGCGCGCCGATCGTCACGCATTCGCCGTCCGCGCAGCGATACACGTCGTAGAACGGCGCGTCGTGGAACAGGCTCGGCTGCGCGCCGTCGAGCTGCCCGTTCGCGCGTGCCCACAGCGCGAGCGAACCAAGCATCGACACGATGTCGACGATCGCGCCGTCGACCACGCGGCCCGGCCCGCCGCCGCGCACGTCGAGCAATGCGCAGACGATCCCGAAAGCAAGCCCGAGCGCGCCGCCCGCATCGCCGACGACCGTCGGCGGCACGCCCGGCCGGCCGTCGCGCGGCGCGGACAGCGACAGCAGCCCGGTCAGCGCGACGTAGTTCAGGTCGTGCCCGGCCGCGGCCGCGAGCGGTCCATCCTGGCCCCAGCCGGTCATGCGCCCGTAGACCAACGTCGGATTGCGGCGCGCGCAAGCGTCGGGCCCGAGGCCGAGCCGCTCCATCACGCCGGGCCGCAAGCCCTCGATCAGCGCATCGGCCTGCGCGATCAGATCGAGCGCGGCGTCACACCCGGCCGGCGCCTTCAGGTCGAGTTCGACGATCGTCTTGCCTTCACGCAGCAGGTCGCCGTCGCGGGCCCGCAGCGCGTCCGGCGCGCTCGTGCGGCCGGACGGACGCGCGACAAGCGTGATGCGCGCGCCCATTCCGGCGAGCATCCAGCCTGCGAGCGGGCCGGGGCCGAGACCTTCGAATTCGACGACGTGGATGCCGGAAAGCGGTGCGTGCAATGACATGGCGACCTCGCTGAAATGCAGTCGGGACAGGGGCGACGGGATTTTCCGATTCTATGCGAATGCCTGCGCGCGTCGGCATCGCGCGGCTAGAGCCTGTTCACGCCAATAACGGGCTTGCGCTCGCCCTAGCGGACCCCGTCGCCCGCACGCTCGGCGAGCGCCGCCCGCATCGCGCGCACGATCGCGTCCCGATGCGGGTCGATCCGCTCGACCGGCCCGGCCACGCCCATCGCCAGCGGCAGCCCGTTCCAGCCATCCGCGATCACCATCGAGATCATCGCGGCACCCTGCGTCACGGTGTGCGCCGAATACGAATAGCCGAGCCGGCGGGTCTGTTCGACCTTGTCGAGCACGACGTCCTCGTCGATCGTCCTGCCCGACTTCCCGATCCGGCGGATGCTGCGCGACACGAGCCGGCGGATCGTGCTGTCCGGCTGGATGCTCAGCAGCGCCCAGCCGAGGCCCGACATGCAGATCTCGCGACGCGTGCCGATCGGCGCGTAGAACTGCACCGGAATCGCGTGCGAACCCTCGACCGCGTCGATGTACTGCACGTACAGGTCGCTCTGCACCGCGATCACGACTGCCTCGTGCGTGCGCGCCGCCAGCCGCTTCGCGACCGCATGCCAGTGCCGCCGGCTGCCGGCCGCCGAATCGACCAGCGCTTCGCCGAGATTGACGAGCCGCGCGGTGGGCGCATACGCATGGGTTGCATCGTCGTAGGCGAGGTAGCCGAGCGTCTTCATGCTGGTCAGCAGCGCCGCCGCGCTCGACCCCGGATACCCGCAGCGCGTCGCGATCTCGCGCACGCTCAGCGGCCGCTGCAAGGTGCTGAAGAGTTCCAGCACCTCGAACACGCGTGCCGCGCTCTTGACCACGTTTCCGCTCATCCCGCCCTCTCCACAGCGACCGGCACGGGCCTTCCACGTATGTGGAACGGAATTTCCCGCCGCCGACCGTCGTGACGATACTAGGCTTCGGCCCGCGGCGTGAAGTCCCGCGGCACAGAACACACGGAGACACCATGGCAGCCTTTTTGATCCGTGAACGGCAGGGCGCGATTCTGACCGTCACGATGAACCGTCCCGACACCCGAAACGCCATTTCGGATAACGATGCAATCGACGCGCTGACCGCATGCTGCGACGAAGCGAACCGCGACGAATCGATCCGCGTGCTGATCCTGACCGGCGCCGGCACGACGTTCTCGTCGGGCGGCAACGTGAAGGCGATGCGCGCGTTCGTCGAAGCGGGCCCGCACGACCCTGCCGCGATCCGGACCAGCTATCGCCGCGGCATCCAGCGGCTCGCGCACGCGTTCCAGCACCTCGAAGTACCGGCCATCGCGGCGGTCAACGGCCCGGCCATCGGTGCCGGCACCGATCTCGCGTGCATGTGCGACATCCGCATCGCCGCCGAACGCGCGCGCTTCGCGGAGAGCTTCATCGCGCTAGGTCTCGTGCCCGGCGACGGCGGCGCGTGGTTCCTGCCACGGATCGTCGGCGCCGCGGTCGCCGCCGAAATGTCGTTCACCGGCGATGCGCTGGACGCGCAGGCCGCGCTGCGCTGCGGGCTCGTGTCGCGCGTCGTGCCCGAGGGCGACCTCCTCGCGCATGCGCACGAACTGGCCGGCCGCATCGCGCGTCACTCGGGCACCGCGCTGCGTCTGACCAAGCGGCTGCTGCGCGAAGGCCGCCACGCGAGCCTCGACACGCTGCTCGACCTGTCGGCGTCGTACCAGGCGTTCGCGCATGCCAGCCCCGAACATCGCGCGGCCGTCACCGCGCTGTTCGCCGCGCGCGGCTGAACCCGCGACGCATCGCGGCCGTGCAGCCGGCGCATGCCGGCCTGCCGGCCCGTCGAATCCACATCGAAGGAGACATCGTCATGACCAGAAGCAACGAAGGCGCGCTCGCAGGCGTGCGCGTGGTGGATCTGAGCCGCGTCTATGCGGGGCCGTTCTGCGCGCAGACGCTCGCCGACCACGGCGCGGACGTCATCAAGATCGAACCGCCGCAGGGCGACGAGACGCGCGACTGGGGGCCCGTGATGCCGAACGGCATCTCCAGCTACTACTGGGGGCTCAACCGCAACAAGCGCAATCTCGCGCTCGACCTGTCGCATCCCGACGGACGCGACGTGCTGTTCCGCGTGCTCGAAACGGCCGACGTGCTGATCGACAACTTCAAGCAGGGGACGCTCGAACGCTGGGGCATCGGCTACGAAGACTGCCTGCGCGCGCGCTTCCCGCGCCTCGTCCACTGCTCGATTTCCGGATACGGCACCGACGGCCCGCTCGCGCGGTTTCCGGGCTACGACGCCGTCGCGCAAGGCCTCGCCGGCTTCATGTCGATCAACGGCGAGCCGGGCGGCATGCCGCTCAAGGTGCCGTTTCCCGTCGTCGATTACGCGGCCGGCCTGAGCGCCGTCTCCACCATCCTGATCGCGCTCGTCGAGCGGACGCGCTCCGGCCTCGGGCAGCACGTCGACATCGACCTGTTCAGCACCGCGCTGTCGATGCTGCATCCGGTCAGCACGAGCTGGATGGCGACCGGCGACGTGCCCGTCGCGACCGGCAACGTGTACGGCGCGATCGCGCCGTACGGCGTCTATCCGTGCAAGGACAAGCCGGTCGCGACCGGCGCCGGCAACAACCGCACGTTCGCGCGGCTCGTCGACGCGCTCGGCGTGCCCGAGCTGGCGCGCGATCCGCGCTTCGCGACCAATGCGCAGCGCGTCGAGCATCGCGAGGCGCTCGACACGCTGCTCGGCCAGCTGACCGCCGAACTGCAGGCCGACGACGTCGTCGAACGGCTGATGCAAGCCGGCGTCGCGACGGGGCCGGTGAACACCGTGGCCGATGCGTTCGGCCATCCGCAGGCGACGCGCAACGCGATGTTCGTCGACACCGATACGTACACCGGCGCGGGCATCCCCGCCAAGCTGTCCCGCACGCCGGGATCGATACGCCGGCCGCCCCGGCCGTTCGCCGCCGATACCGACGCCGTGCTCGACGCATTCGGGATCGACGCGGCGCGCCGCGACGCGTTGCGGCAAGCGGGCGTGCTGCACGACACGCGGGCGGACGCCGCCGGGAGCGCGTCATGATCGCCCCGCCCGTTTCTTCGCCGACGGGCGACGATGCCCCGTCGATCCTGCGCGACGACGCCGACGGCATCGCGTGGCTGACGATCCATCGTCCGCACGTCGCCAACGCGCTGTCCGCCGAAGCGATCCGCCGCCTGTGCGACGAACTCGTCACGCTCGACGACAACCCGTCGATTCGCGTCATCGTGATCCGCGGCGCGGGCGAACGCGCGTTCAGCGCCGGCGTCGATCTCGGCGACCCCGAAATACGCGGGATGCAGCCGATGCGCGGGCTCGCGCGCAACGTGCACGAGCTGATCCTGGAGCTGCGCAAGCCGACCATCGCGGCCATCAACGGCCACGCCATCGGCGGCGGCTGCGAAATCGCCCTCGCGTGCGACCTGCGCATCGCCGCCGATCACGCGACCTTCGCGCTGCCCGAAGCACGGGTCGGCATGGGCGCGAACTTCGCGAGCGTGCTGCTGCCGCGCATGTTGCCGCACGCGATCGCGATGGAGTTGCTGTTCACGGGCCGCCGCTTCGACGCGGACGAAGCGCGGCACGTCGGCCTGCTGAACCGCGTCGTGCCCGGCGCCGCGCTCGACGACAGCGTGCGCGAACTCGCGCGGACGATCGCCGCGAACGCGCCGCTCACGATCCGCCGCATCAAGGAAACCGCGACGCGCAGCCAGGGGCTGCCGGTAGCCGCCGCACTGCGGCTGGACGTCGGCCCCGACGTCTATGCGAGCGAGGACCGGATCGAGGGCGCCCGCGCGTTTCTCGAGAAGCGCAAGCCGGTGTTCAAGGGACGCTGAGCCCGGCGCCGCACCGTGACACCCCGCGCGCACCGCTCCCAGAACGCGGGCGCGAATAAAACATGGACGGAGACACCTTCATGCAACGGAAAGCATTCCTGGTCGGCGCGTGCGTGCTGTGCGCCACGCCAGCGCACGCGTCGTCGGTCACGCTCTATGGGATCGTCGACAGCTACGTCGAATTCGATCGCATCGGCAGCCTGTCGAGCATGCGGCAAAGCGGCGGCGGATCGTCGACGAGCCGCTTCGGACTGACGGGCGTCGAGGATCTCGGCGGCGGCACGTCGACGAAATTCGTGCTGGAAAGCGGCTTCTCGCCGGCCGACGGATCGTTCCAGGGCGGCACGCTGTTCTACCGGCAGGCGTACGTGTCGCTGCAGAACACGCGCTACGGCGACCTGCGGCTCGGCCGGCAATACACGCCCGCGTTCTACGTCGTGTACGACGGCGATCCGTTCGGACTCAACGAACGGATGTCGCCGCTCGCGCTGCTCGCGACGTCGACGGACACGATCACTAGCAACACGACACCGCCGATTCCGCGCTTCAACCAGGCGGCGTCGTATCTGAGCCCCGACTGGAACGGCCTGCGTGTGATGGCCACGTACGGCTTTCCGACGCCGAACGCACTGTCGACGCAGGCCGGACGCAACTACGGCGCCGGGCTGCAGTACCGGATCGGCGGCCTCTACGTCGGCGCCGGCTTCCAGGGCGATACGTCGGCCGGCAACCTCGCGCCGGCCGTCGCCCCGTCGACGACCCGCCACTACGTGTTCGCGACCAACTACGCGTTCGCGCGGGTCAAGCTGTACGCCGCGTTCCTGTACGGCGTCGGCACGGCGGCGCGCCTGCCCGCGTTCTCGACCGCGAGCGTCGGCGCGTCGATCAACGTCGGCGCGCTCGATCGCGTGCTCGTGTCGGTGGTGCGCCGCGACGTGAAGGGCTCGGCGAACGACGCGACCGCGCTCGGCGTCGGCTACGACCATCCTCTGTCGAAGCGGACCTCGCTCTACGCACGCTATCTCTACATGAAGAACGGCGGCGACGCCCGCAATACCGTCGTCGCCGGCCTGCAACCGCAACCAGGCGGCACCGAGCAGGTGTTCGCGCTCGGCATCGTTCACCGCTTCTGACGGAGTGCCCATGCCCCCGACCCTTTCGACCCGTCCGGCCGCCGTCGACGACGGCGCGACGCAGGCGCTCTACCGCCGGATCTCGCGCCGGCTGCTGCCGTTCCTGATCCTCTGCTACACGCTGTCGTTCATCGACCGGATCAACATCGGCTTCGCGCACGCACAGATGGCCGCCGACCTGCACTTCTCCGACGCCGTCTACGGGCTCGGCGCCGGCATCTTCTTCATCGGCTACATGGCGTTCGAGATTCCCAGCAACGCGTGGCTCGCGCGGATCGGCGCGCGCCGGACGATTGCCCGGATCATGGTGCTGTGGGGCCTCGGCTCGGCCGCGACGATGTTCGTCACGACGCCCGCGCAGTTCTACGCGTGCCGCTTCCTGCTGGGCGTGTTCGAGGCCGGTTTCTTCCCCGGCATCCTCTTCTATCTCGGCGCGTGGTATCCGCCGCGGCAGCGCGCCAAGGCGTTCGCGCTGTTCATGACCGCGCTGTATCTCGCGGGGCTGATCGCCGGCCCGGTGTCGGGCGCGATCCTGTCGTACTTCGACGGCGTGGCCGGCCTGAGCGGCTGGCAATGGCTGTTCGTCGTGGAAGGGTTGCCGAGCAGCGCGCTCGGCCTCGTCGCGCTGCGCTTTCTCGACGACCGACCGGACGACGCACACTGGTTGTCCGACGCCGACAAGGCCGCGCTGCGCGCCGCGCACGCGCGGGCCGAAGCCGGTACGCCGTACGCGAACGCGGCGCGGCCGTTGCTCGCGCATCGCGATTTCTGGCTGCTGTGCGCGGCCAATTTCGCGATCGCGGCCGCAGGCTACGCGCTCGTGTTCTGGATGCCCGTGATCCTGCATCGCGGCGGCCTCCATGGCGCGATGCAGATCGGGCTGCTGTCCGCGCTGCCGTACCTGTGCGGCATCGTCGGCATGCTCGCGATGGGCTGGCGCACCGAGCGCCGGCGCGAATGGCGCAAGCACGGCGCCGTCGCGATGCTCGCGTGCGCGGCGGCGCTCGCCGGCCTCGCGAGCAGCGCCGGCACGTTGCACCTGATGATCGCGCTGTGCATCGCGGTCGCCGCGCACGCCGCGGCGCTGCCCGCGTTCTGGGTGCTGCCGGGGCTCGCGCTGCCGAAGCGCTCGATGGCGGTCGCGATCGCGGCGATCACGATGACCGGCGCGATCGGCGGGTTCGCAAGCCCGTTCCTGATGGGCGTACTCAACACGGCCACCGGGTCGATGCGCGGCGGCCTCTATTTCAATGCCGCGCTGCTGGCGGCCGGCGCGCTCGCGTTGCTCGGCACGCTGCGCGCCCGTGCGGCGGCGTGCGCGAACGCCGGCTGACGGTGCGATTTCTTCCTCCTCTGTACGGACCCCACCCTCATGAATTTCGACCTTGAACTCGAACACCGGATGATCCGCGACCTCGTCGCGCGTTTCGTGAAGGACGAACTGATTCCGCTCGAAGCGGCGGTGATGGCGCGCGAGGCCGACGGCCAGCGCTTCGGGCTGCTCGCCGACGAGCGGGCGCATCTCGACGAGCGCTCCCGGCAACTCGGCCTGTGGGGACTCGACGCGCCGCTCGACGCGGGCGGCTCGGACCTGCCGGCCGTCGCGATGGTCGGCGTGAACGAGGCGATCGGCACGACCGTCACCCCGTACATCCTGCCGCCCGATTCGCCGAACCTGCGGATGCTGTGCGACGCGGCCGACGATGCGCAACGCGCGCGCTATCTCGAACCGTACGCACGCGGCGCCACGCGTGCCGCGATGGCGATCTCCGAGCCCGGCGCCGGCTCCGATCCGGGCGCGCTGTCGACGACCGCCGTGCGCGACGGCGACGGCTGGGTGCTGAACGGCCGGAAGATCTGGATCAGCCACGCGGCCGAAGCGGACTGGACGATCGTGATGGCGCTGACCGACCGCAGCAAGGGCAAGCGCGGCGGCATGTCGGCGTTCATCGTCGAGCGCGACACGCCGGGTTTCGTCATCGAGCGCCGGATCCCGATGATCGGCGGACTGTCGACCTACGAAATCGTGCTGGAAGACTGCCGCATTCCCGCCGCGCAACTGCTGGGCCGGGAAGGCGCCGGCTTCGCGCCGATGCAGGCCCGGCTCGCGAACCGGCGGCTGGAGATGGCCGCATGGTGCATCGGCCGCGCCGAACGCGCGGTCGCGCTCCTGTGCGACCATGCGAAACAGCGCACGACCTTCGGCGTGCCGCTCAAGGAGCGCCAGGCGGTCCAGTGGTGGGTCGCCGATGCGCTCACGCAGATCCACGCATGCCGCCTGATGACCTACGAAGCGGCCGCGCGCGTGGATGCCGGGCAGGATGCCCGCACGCAGATCTCGATGGTCAAGGTGTTCGCGACCGAAATGGCGTCGACCGTCATCGATCATGCGATGCAGACGCTCGGCGCGATGGGCATGACGAAGGAAATGCCGTTGCAGCAGATGGCCAGCGAAGCGCGGCTGATGCGCATCTTCGAAGGCCCGACCGAGGTGCACCGCTGGGTCGTCGCGCGCAGCGTGCTCTGACCGCGGTGCGCCGCCCACTTCCACGATGGAGCCCTGCGTTGAACACCCTGCATCTCGTCGATCCCGAAATCCGCCCGCTGCTCGAGACCTGGCCGACCGTCACGCTCGACGCCGACAACCTCGCGCAGTCGCGCCAGCGCGTACTGCCGCTGCCGCCGCCCGACCCGGCCGGCAGCACGCTCGAACGCCGCACGGTGCCCGGCCCCGCCGGCGCCCCGGACGTCCCGGTCCTCGTCTATCTGCCCGACGGCCACGTGCGCCCGCTGCCGGCGATCGTCCACCTGCACGGCGGCGGCTTCGTGCGCGGCGCGGCAAAGGAGCTCGAAGCGGTGCACCGGTCGCTCGTGACGCAGCTCGGCTGCGCGCTGATCTCGGTCGACTATCGGCTCGCGCCGGAAACCGTGTTTCCCGGCGCGATCGAGGACTGCTACGCGGCGCTCGCGTGGGTGTTCCGTCACGCCGATACGCTCGGCATCGACGCCACGCGGATCGGCGTGGCGGGCGAAAGCGCGGGCGGCGGGCTCGCCGCCGCGCTGGCGCTGCTGGCCCGCGACCGCGGCGAATTCCGGCTCGCGTTCCAGCACCTGATCTATCCGATGCTCGACGATCGCACCTGCACGCGCACGCCGCATCCGCATGCCGGCGAATTCATCTGGCATGCGGCCAACAACCGGTTCGGCTGGACCGCGCTGCTCGGCCACGCGCCGGGCATCGATGGCGTGTCGCCGTACGCGGCGGCCGCGCGCGCCACGCGGCTCGACGGCCTGCCGCCCACCTTCCTGTCGGTCGGCTCGCTCGACCTGTTCCTCGACGAAAACCTCGACTATGCGCAGCGCCTGCTCCGCGCGGGCGTGCCGACCGAACTGCACGTGCTGCCCGGCGGCGTACACGGATTCGACATCGTGCCCGGCGCGCGGATCTCGGAAACGGCGCGCCGCCTGAGCCACGACGCGCTGCGCCGCTTCCTGCACGGCTGACCCAGACGACGCGGGCGGCCGAAGCCGCCCGCATCCGCGCCGATCCCGACGGCAACGATCAGAACGCATCCCCCGGCACGCGCACCCAGCCTTCCATCAGCACGCGCGCGCTGCGGCTCATGATCGCTTTCGTGACGGTCCACTCCCCGTTCTCGAACCGCGCTTCCGCGCCGACGCGCAGCGTGCCCGACGGATGGCCGAAGCGCACCGCATTGCGTTCGCCGCCGCCCGCCGCGAGATTGACGAGCGTGCCCGGGATCGCCGCGGCCGTGCCGATCGCGACCGCCGCCGTGCCCATCATCGCGTGGTGCAGCTTGCCCATCGACATCGCACGCACGAGCAGGTCGACATCGCCCGCGTTCACGCGCTTGCCGCTCGACGCGACGTAGTCGGCCGGCTTCGCAACGAACGCGATCTTCGGCGTGTGCTGCCGCGTCGCGATTTCGTCGAGCGTGTCGATCAGACCCATCCGCAACGCGCCGTGCGCGCGGATCGTCTCGAACTTCGAGAGCGCCTTCGCGTCGCCGTTGATCGCGTCCTGCAACTCGGTGCCCGTATAGCCGATCGCTTCCGCGTCGACGAAGATCGTCGGGATGCCCGCGTTGATCATCGTCGCCTTCAGCGTGCCGATGCCCGGCACGGCCAGATCGTCTACGAGGTTGCCGGTCGGGAACATCGAGCCGCCCGCGCCTTCTTCCTCGGCGGCCGGGTCCATGAACTCGAGCTGCACTTCGGCGGCCGGGAACGTGACGCCGTCCAGCTCGAAGTCGCCCGTCTCCTGCACCGCGCCGTTCACGATCGGCACGTGCGCGACGATCGTCTTGCCGATGTTCGCCTGCCAGATCCGCACGGTCGCGACGCCGTCGCGCGGCACGCGCGCCGGGTCGACCAGCCCGCCGGCGATCGCAAACGGGCCGACCGCCGCCGACAGGTTGCCGCAGTTGCCGGTCCAGTCGACGAATGCACGGTCGATCGCGACCTGACCGAACAGGTAGTCGACGTCGTGGCCCGGCCGCGTGCTCTTCGACACGATCACCGTCTTGCTGGTGGACGACGTCGCGCCGCCCATCCCGTCGATCTGCTTGCCGTACGGATCGGGGCTGCCGATCACGCGCAAGAGCAGCGCGTCGCGCGCGGCGCCCGGCGCCTGCGCGGCATCCGGCAAATCCTGCAGCCGGAAGAACACGCCCTTGCTGGTGCCGCCGCGCATATAGGTCGCGGGAATCCTGATTTGAGGAATGTGAGCCATGTTTGCGTTATCCCTGTGTGCGCCGGTCAGGCGGCCTGCGACGATTCGAGGAAGTCCTGCGCGAAACGCTGCAGCACGCCGCCCGCTTCGTAGATCGACACTTCCTCGGCCGTATCGAGCCGGCACGTCATCGGCACCTCGACACGTTCGCCGTTCCTGCGGTGAATCACGAGCGTCAGGTCGGTGCGCGGCGTGCGTTCGCCGATCACGTCGAAGGTCTCGGTGCCGTCGATGCCGAGCGTCGTCCGGTTGGTGCCCGGCTTGAACTCGAGCGGCAGCACGCCCATCCCGATCAGGTTCGTGCGGTGGATCCGCTCGAAGCCTTCGGCGGCGATCGCCTCGACGCCCGCGAGCCGCACGCCCTTCGCGGCCCAGTCGCGCGACGAGCCCTGGCCGTAGTCGGCGCCGGCGATCACGATCAGCGGCTGCTTGCGATTCATGTACGTCTCGATCGCTTCCCACATCCGCATGACCTTGCCGTCCGGCTCGACGCGCGCGAGCGAGCCCTTCTTCACCACGCCGTCGACGACGGCCATCTCGTTGACGAGCGTCGGGTTCGCGAAGGTCGCGCGCTGCGCGGTCAGGTGGTCGCCGCGGTGCGTCGCGTACGAGTTGAAGTCTTCTTCCGGCAGGCCCATCTTCGCGAGGTATTCGCCGGCCGCGCTGTCCGGCAGGATCGCGTTCGACGGCGACAGGTGGTCGGTCGTGATGTTGTCGCCGAGCACCGCGAGAGGGCGCATGCCCTTCAACGTGCGCTCGCCGGCAAGCGCGCCTTCCCAGTACGGCGGGCGGCGGATGTACGTGCTCTGCGCGCGCCAGTCGTACAGCGGCGCCGCGCGCTCGCCGGCGTCGGCGCTGCGCGCGAACATCGGCTCGTAGACCTTGCGGAACTGCTCGGGCTTCACGCTCGACGCGACGATCGCATCGATCTCCTCGTCGGTGGGCCAGATGTCCTTCAGCGCGACGGGGTGGCCGTCCCGGTCGTGACCGAGCACGTCCTTCTCGATGTCGAAGCGGATCGTGCCGGCGATCGCGTACGCGACGACGAGCGGCGGCGACGCGAGGAACGCCTGCTTCGCATACGGGTGGATACGGCCGTCGAAGTTGCGGTTGCCGGACAGCACGGCCGTCGCGTACAGGTCGCGCTCGACGATCTCCTGCTGGATCTTCGGGTCGAGCGCGCCCGACATCCCGTTGCAGGTCGTGCACGCGAACGCGACGATGCCGAAGCCGAGCTTTTCGAGTTCCGGCAGCAGGTTCGCTTCCCGCAGATACAGCTCGACCGCCTTCGACCCGGGCGCGAGCGAACTCTTCACCCAAGGCTTGCGCGTGAGGCCCTTCGCGTTCGCGTTGCGCGCGAGCAAGGCCGCGGCGATCACGTTGCGCGGGTTGCTGGTGTTCGTGCAGCTCGTGATCGCGGCGATGATCACCGCGCCGTCGGGCATCTCGCCCGGCTTCTCTTCCCACTGGCCGGCAATGCCGCGCGCGGCGAGATCGGACGTCGGCAGCCGCTTGTGCGGGTTCGACGGGCCGGCCATGTTGCGCACGACGCTCGACAGGTCGAACGTCAGCGTGCGCTCGTATTGCGCGTTCGCGAGTGTATCGGCCCACAAGCCCGCCGTCTTCGCATACGTCTCGACCAGCTTCACCTGCTCGTCGCTGCGACCGGTGAGGCGCAGGTAGTCGATCGTCTGGCCGTCGATGAAGAACATCGCGGCCGTCGCGCCGTATTCGGGCGCCATGTTGGAGATCGTCGCGCGATCGCCGAGCGTGAGGCTCGCGGCGCCTTCGCCGCGGAATTCCAGATACGCGCCGACCACCTTCTCCTTGCGCAGGAACTCGGTCAGCGCGAGCACGACGTCGGTCGCGGTGATGCCGGGCTGGCGCTTGCCGGTCAGCTCGACACCGACGATGTCGGGCAAGCGCATCCACGACGCGCGGCCGAGCATCACGTTCTCGGCCTCCAGCCCGCCGACGCCGATCGCGATCACGCCGAGCGCATCGACGTGCGGCGTGTGGCTGTCGGTGCCGACGCAGGTGTCCGGGTACGCGACGCCGTCCTGCGCCTGGATCACCGGCGACATCTTCTCGAGGTTGATCTGGTGCATGATGCCGTTGCCCGGCGGGATCACGTCGACGTTCTCGAACGCCTTCTTCGTCCACTCGATGAAGTGGAAGCGATCCTCGTTGCGACGATCCTCGATCGCACGGTTCTTCGCGAACGCGTCCGGGTCGAAGCCGCCGCATTCGACGGCGAGCGAGTGGTCGACGATCAGCTGCACGGGCACGACCGGGTTCACCTTCGCCGGATCGCCGCCGCCGTCCGCGATCGCGTCGCGCAGGCCGGCGAGATCGACGAGCGCGGTCTGCCCGAGGATGTCGTGACACACCACGCGCGCCGGAAACCACGGGAAATCGCGTTCGCGCTTGCGCTCGACGATCTGCTTCAGCGAATCGGCGAGGATCGCCGGATCGCAGCGGCGCACGAGGTTTTCGGCGAGCACGCGCGACGTGTACGGCAGCGTGTCGTACGCGCCGGGCGCGATCGCATCGACCGCGGCACGCGCGTCGAAATAGTCCAGCGACGTGCCGGGCAGGGGTTTGCGGTTGGCGGTATTCATGATGTGGGGCGGAATTCGGGGAATGACGCGCCGCACGCGCGGGCCGCCCGCATCACGGGCGCCGGCGCGCGCGGCGGGCGTTTCAGCGCTTCTCGATCGGCACGAACTGCAGGTCTTCCGGGCCCGTGTAGTTCGCGCTCGGGCGGATGATCTTGTTGTCGATGCGCTGCTCGATGATGTGCGCGCTCCAGCCCGACGTGCGCGAGATCACGAACAGCGGCGTGAACATCGCGGTCGGCACGCCCATCATGTGATACGACACCGCGCTGAACCAGTCGAGGTTCGGGAACATCTTCTTCGCGTCCCACATCACCGATTCGAGGCGCTCGGCGATGTCGTACAGCTTCAGGTCACCGGCTTCCTTCGACAGCTTGTGCGCGACGCCCTTGATCACCTTGTTGCGCGGATCGGAGATCGTGTAGACGGGGTGGCCGAAGCCGATCACGACTTCCTTGTTCTCGACGCGGCGGCGGATGTCGGCTTCGGCGTCGTCCGGCGAGCTGTAGCGGCTCTGGATCTCGTACGCGACTTCGTTCGCGCCGCCGTGCTTCGGCCCGCGCAGCGCGCCGATCGCGCCGGTGATCGCCGAGTAGATGTCCGATCCCGTGCCCGCGATCACGCGGCCCGTGAACGTCGACGCGTTGAATTCGTGCTCCGCGTACAGGATCAGCGACGTGTGCATCGCCTCGACCCACGACTTCGACGGCGCCTTGCCGTGCAGCAGGTGCAGGAAGTGGCCGCCGATCGAGTCGTCGTCGGTTTCCGTCTCGATGCGCTTGCCGTTGTGCGAGAAGTGATACCAGTACAGCAGCATCGAGCCGAGCGACGCCATCAGGCGATCGGCGATGTCGCGCGCGCCCGGCAGGTTGTGGTCGTCCTTCTCCGGCAGCACGGTGCCGAGCACCGATACGCCGGTGCGCATCACGTCCATCGGGTGAGCCGACGCCGGGATCTGTTCGAGCGCGGCCTTCAGTGCGCTCGGCAAGCCGCGCAGCGCGCGCAGCTTGGTCTTGTACGCGGCCAGTTCGGTCAAATTCGGCAGCGTGCCGTGCACGAGCAGGTGCGCGATTTCCTCGAATTCGCACGATTCGGCGACGTCGAGAATGTCGTAGCCGCGGTAGTGCAGATCGTTGCCGGTCTTGCCGACCGTGCACAGCGCGGTGTTGCCGGCCGTCACGCCCGACAGCGCCACCGACTTCTTCGGCTTGAATGCGCCTGCGGCGGCCGGTGCTGCTGCGTCTTTCGTCTCGCTCATGTTTTCCTTCTCCAATGGGTATCGGGGGTGCGGGCCGCGTTACTTCCTGCCCTGCGCGAACAGTTCGTCGAGCTTGCGTTCGTATTCGTGATAGCCGAGGAAGTCGTACAGCTCGGCGCGCGTCTGCATCGTCGGCACGACCGCCTTCTGCGTGCCGTCGCGGCGCAGCGTTTCGTAGAAGTTCAGCGCGGCCTTGTTCATCGCGCGATACGCGCCGCAGCAGTACAGCGCGATGTCGACGTTCGCCTCGCGCAGCTCGTCCAGCGTGAACAGCGGCGTCGAGCCGAATTCGGTCAGGTTCGCGAGGATCGGCACCTTCACCGCGGCCTTGAAACGGCGGTAGTCGTCGAGCGTCTTCATCGCTTCCGGGAAGATCATGTCCGCGCCGGCCTCGACGTACGCGACCGCGCGCTCGATCGCCGAGTCGATCCCTTCCGCGGCGGCCGCGTCGGTGCGCGCCATGATCACGAACTGGTCGTCGGTACGCGCATCGACCGCGGCCTTCACGCGATCGACCATTTCCTCGGTCGGCACGACTTCCTTGCCCGGGCGATGGCCGCAACGCTTCTGGCCGACCTGGTCCTCGAGGTGCACGGCCGCGACGCCGGCGTTGATGAACGAGCGGACCGTGCGCGCGATGTTGAATGCGCCGCCCCAGCCCGTGTCGATGTCGACCAGCAGCGGCAGGTCGGTCGCGTTGGTGATCCGGGTCGCGTCGATCAGCACGTCTTCCATCGTGCTGATGCCGAGGTCGGGGATGCCGAGCGAGTTCGCGGCGACGCCGCCGCCCGACAGGTACACGGCCTTGAAGCCGACGGCCTGCGCCATCTTGGCCGCGTACGCGGTGATCGCGCCGACCACCTGCAGCGGCTGCTCGGCCGCGACTGCCGCGCGGAACTTCGCGCCGGCGCTCTGAAGATGCGTATTGCTCATGAACGGCCTCCTGATGGAATGCCTGATAACAGCAAGGACCGGGCCAGCTTGCGGAATGTCGCTAACCCACTGATTCTTAAGCAACGGCCATAGGCGTTGCATCGGCCGTCGATTTCAATTCGGCAATTTGGTGTTTCAAAAATGAAATCGCACGCGCATAATCGGTCGTCATGGACCTCTCTTCGACCAAGCCCGTCGGCCCGGCCGACCGCACGGTGCGCCCGCGCATCTGGGCGATGGGCATCAGCCGGCTGCGCGAGCTGTTTCGCGAGATCGCCGGCGAATTCGACGAACGCGCCGACGTGCGCATCGTCACGCGTGCCTATGAAGATGCGCTGAGCGCGATCGCGGAAGCCGGCACCGCGCGGCCCGACGTGATCGTCGCGGCCGGCTCGAACGGCGGCTTCCTGAAAACGCGCGCGCAGGTGCCGGTGGTGGTCGTGTCGCCGACCGGCTTCGACGTGATGCAGGCGCTCGCCCGCGCGCGGCGCGACGCCGCGCGGATCGCGCTCGTCAGCGCCGGCGAAACGCCGCCCGAAGTGCGCCGCTTCGTCGCCGCATACGGCCTCGACGTGCAGTTTGCGTCATATCAGTCCGCGCAGGAAGCGGAAGCCTGCGTGCACGACCTGCGCGACCGCGGCATCGAGACGATCGTCGGCCCCGGCCTCGTCACCGATCTCGCGGCCAGCGCCGGCATGGGCGCGGTGTTCCTGTATTCGCATGCGTCGGTGCGCAAGGCCGTCGAGACGGCGCTCGAGGTCGCGTACGCGACGCACGCCGAGGCATTCCGCCGCCAGCGGCTCGATACGCTGCTGCAGCATCTGCGCGACGGCGTGGTCGCGCTCGACGCGCACGGCCGCGTCGAGGCGATCAACGAGCGGCTCGCGTCGGCGCTCGGGGTCGAACCGGCGGCGGCCGTCGGCCGCGCGCTCGTCGACCTGCGGCCCGAGCTGCGCACGCTGCGCGGCGAGGACGGCGACGCGCTCGCGACCGTGCGCGGCGTGCGCTACGTCGTGCATCGCGGGCCGCTCGTCGATCGCGGCGTCACGTCGGGCAGCGTGCTGACGTTCCAGGAATCGCGCGCGGTCGAACGGCTCGATCGCGCGTTGCGCTCGCAACCGACCACGCAGCAGTTCGCCGCACGCTATGCGCTCGACGACGTGGTCGGCGCCTCGGCGCCGATGACGCGCGTGCGCGACCTCGTGCGCCGCTACGCGAAATCCGACGCGACCGTGCTCGTGCTCGGCGAAAGCGGCACCGGCAAGGAAATGATCGCGCAGAGCCTGCATGCGCTGTCCGCGCGGCGCAGCTACCCGTTCGTCGCGGTCAACTGCGGCGCGTTTCCGGAAGCGCTGCTCGAGAGCGAGCTGTTCGGCTATGAGGAGGGCGCGTTCACCGGCGCGCGGCGCGGCGGCAAGACCGGCCTGTTCGAGGCCGCGCACCGCGGCACGCTGTTTCTCGACGAGATCGGCGAGATGCCGCCGTCGTTGCAGAGCCGGCTGCTGCGCGTGCTGCAGGAGCGCGAGGTGATCCGCCTCGGCTCGACCGAGCCGATCCGCATCGACGTGCGCGTGATCGCCGCGACGCACCGGCCGCTGCTCGCGGCCGTCGAGGCCGGCACGTTCCGCGCGGATCTCTATTACCGGCTCAACATCCTGAACATCGGCCTGCCGCCGCTGCGCGAGCGCGCGGCCGACATTCCCGCGCTCGCGGCGACGCTGCTCGTGCAGGCCGCGCGGCGCGAGCCGCGTCTCGCCGAACGCGTGCGCGACACCGACGACGCGCTGCGCGTGCTCGACGCGACGCAGGCGACGCTCGCGCGCTACCGCTGGCCGGGCAACGTGCGCGAACTGCAGAACGTGGTCGAGCGGATCGCGGTCGAGCTGGCCGAGGAAGTCGACGAAAGCGATCCGGCCGCCCCGTGCGCGGCGCTCGCACCCGGCGCGCTGCAAGTGATCGCGCCCGAGCTGTTCGCCGCGCGGCCCGATGCGGCCGACGCCGACGACGCGCAAACCCTGCAAGCGCGCCGTCGTCGAGCGGAGGCCGACGAGATCCGCGCGGTGCTCGACGCGTGCGGCGGCGACCGCGACCGCGCCTGCGCGATGCTCGGCATCAGCAAGACGACGCTGTGGCGCAAGTTGTCGGCGAAATAGGTTCGGGCAGCGCCGGCCGCGCCGTCATTCGGCCTTGTGGTAGTGGCGATACGCCTTCGCGCGATTGCCGCACGACGACATCGAGCACCAGCGGCGGCTGCCGTTCTTGCTGTCGTCGATGAACAGCCACTGGCATGCATCGTTCGCGCAGCGCTTGACCTTCGCGAGCCGCGCGCCGCCGAGCAGGTCGATCGCCGACCACAGCACCGGGCTCAACAACCCCGCGAGCGTCGCGCTCGACGCGTCGACCCGCCACGCATAGCGGCCATCGACGCGCGCCAGCGCAACGCGCGGCGACGCTTGCGCCAGAAAGCCGCCGAGCAGCGCGAGATCGTCGGGCTGCGGCTCGCGTTGCTCCGCCTGTGCAAGAAACAGCCGGTACAGCGCCTCGCGCAATGCGAGCGCCCGCGCAAGCATCGGCGGCGCGTCGCTCTTGTCTTTCTCCTTGTCGGGCACGCGGCATGCGTCGGTCAGGCAGGCCGGCACGCCGGCCCGCTCGCGGCACCACACCAGGAGGTCGTCCATCGTGGCGAAGGTTTCCGTCGGCGGATCGCTGCCGCGCCAGTACAGCGTGTTCGCGAAATCGACGCTCAGCGTATCGGGCGGCGCCGGGACCAGGCAGTCGGTCGCGACAGAAGGTTGCATTTTGTTCATGACGCGATCGTATCTAACCACCATGCCGGTTGACAAGCGCCCGAGCGATTTCTAACATAACCTGCATGGTGGTTAAAAACAGGTTGATTGCACTGACGCCTCTTCAATCCAAGGAGACACAGATGATCGATTGCCTTTCGTTCAGCGTTATCCACACCGCGGCCGGCCGCGCGTACGACGACAGCACGCTCGGCGCGCTTCGCTACAAGCGGCTGGCATGGTGCCTTTGAGCAGGTTTGCCGCACTGACGTCCCCTTCCGTTCAAGGAGCCACAGATGATCGATCACCTTTCATTCGGCGTTGCCCACGTCGACCGCAGCCGCACCTTCTACGACAACGCGCTCGGCGCACTCGGCTACAAGCGTCTGTATAGCGACGACAGCGCCATCGGGTACGGCGCGACCGAGCCCGAGCTGTGGTTGCAGCACGCGGCTCGCCCTGTCGCCGCCGATCCCGAGTCGGGGATGCACCTGTCGTTCAAGGCCGCGTCGCCGGCCGAGGTCGATGCGTTCTACCGCGCCGCGCTCGAGCACGGTGGCAAGGACAACGGCGGGCCCGGCAAGCGCGAGCACTACGGCCCCGGCTATTACGCGGCGTTCGTCGTCGATCCCGACGGATATCGGCTCGAAGCGCATTGCGAGCTGGACAACGTCGTTTGATCCGCTTCGTGCGGACGCCGACGAGCGACAACGGCCCGATTCCGCATCGCGCGGAATCGGGCCGTTGGTTTAGGGCTGTTCACGCTAATAACGGGCTTGCGCTGGCTGCATCGTCGTTCGGTTCGCGGCCGCCACCGACGGCGGCTGGGCCGACATGTCGGAGCGACTGACCGGCACGCGCGGGCGGGTTGCGCCCTCCGGCCAGCGCCCGCCGCGCACGCGCTTATTGCGCGTTGCGTGTGCGCTGCAACTGTTCGCCGAGCCCTTCGATCCCGAGGCGCACCGTCTGGCCGGCCTTCAGGAACACCGGCGACGGCTTGACGCCCATGCCGACGCCCGGCGGCGTACCGGTCGTGATCACGTCGCCCGGCTGCAGCGTCATGCACGCCGACAGATAGGCGACCAGTTGCGCGACGGTGAATACCATCGTGCGCGTGTTGCCGTTCTGATAACGATGGCCGTCGACGTCGAGCCACAGGTCGAGACGCTGCGGATCGGGCACTTCGTCGCGCGTGACGAGCCACGGGCCGATCGGGCCGAAGGTGTCGAAACCCTTGCCCTTGTCCCACTGGCCGCCGCGTTCGATCTGCCATTCGCGCTCGGACACGTCGTTGACGACGCAGTAGCCCGCGACGTAATCGAGCGCGCGCGCTTCGTCGACGTCCTTGCATGTCGCGCCGATCACGACGCCGAGTTCGACTTCCCAGTCGGTCTTCACCGAGCCCTTCGGGATATCGATGCCGTCGTTCGGGCCGCAGATCGAACTCGTCCATTTGCCGAACACGACCGGCTCCTTCGGCACCGGCATCCCGGCTTCGGCCGCGTGATCGGCATAGTTCAGGCCGATGCCGATGAACTTGCCGACGCGCCCGACGCACGCGCCGATGCGCGGCTCGCCCGACACGAGCGGCAGCGTGGCCGGATCGATCGCGCGTAGCCGCGCGAGGCCGGTGTCGGACAGCACGTCGCCGGCAAGATCCGGTACATGTGCGGACAGGTCGCGAATCCGGCCGGCCGCGTCGAGGATGCCGGGCTTTTCCTGGCCGGACGGGCCATAGCGAAGCAGTTTCATCGTGCTTAACCTCTGTTGTCGAATGAGACAGCATACCGGCCAGCGCGGCCTTCCGCAGCCGCGCACCGGACTGATGGTCGATCGTCGATTGCGCGCGTCGGCGCCGCATGCGGCATGCCGTCGACGCGCGGGGGTCGCGCGGGCGCAGCGATCGCGGCGCCATACGGAAGGACGGCGCGCATCGAACGGGCAGCCGCCGGTCCGTGCATCGGCGACGACGGCCCGGCACTTGCGACGCACGCCGCCCCATGCGGCCGGCTGCATGCGCGGCCGCGCCGTCGCCGGCCCGCAACCCTTTGTACCATCGGCCGCGCGCCGTGAAATGACGCGCGACGGATACCGACTATTGGTGCACCCGCAGACGCTGCGACGCAGCACGCGCTGCACCGGCGTCGGTGGCTCGGCCGCCATTCGCAATGGCGCCGGCCATCGGTGCGTGAATACTGGCTATTCGGGGTGCCCTGTCATCGGAAACGTTTGCCCATCCGTTCTTTTCCGGTAATGATCAGTAAAAAGACGCTGCATTGCACACTGTATGTTTATTGCTAAGCTCGTACGGATGGCTTTCATCGCCATCCGCGGGGCCGCCCTCTACACGTGCAGAACCGGCCAGCGTGCGTCGCCAATCGATCGAGTAATCCCCCAACCTCACACCGACAATGCAGACAACCAACGACCCGCTTCCCGGCTGCGACGCACGGGAATCGATGGCCGCTATCGAACGCTATCGCGCCCCCGCGCTCGACAAGGGCCTCGACATTCTCGAACTCCTGTCCGAGCAGAAGGAAGGACTCACCCGCACCGAAATCACGAAGGAGCTCGGCCGTAACGCGAGCGAAATCTACCGGATGCTCGAACGCCTCGTCGCGCGCCGCTACGTGATGCGTTCGACCGGCGGCGATCGCTACACGCTCAGCCTCAAGCTGTTCGCGCTTGCACACCGGCATCCGCCGATGAACCGGCTGATCGCCGAGGCGCTGCCGCCGATGCAGCGCTTCGCCGATGCCGCGGAGCAGTCGTGCCACCTGTCCGTCTACGATCGCGGCAACCTGCTCGTGATCGCCCAGGTGGACGGGCCCGGGCCGTGGGGCGTGTCGGTCCGGCTCGGCTCGCGCGTCGGGCTCGCCGATACGGCGTCGGGGCGCATGATGCTGGCGTTCCAGGGCGCCGAGCAACGCGCGCACATGCTGGCCGAGCACCGCAAGGTCAAGGGCGAGGCGCCGCTGAACGAACAGGAGCTCGCGACTGCGTGCCAGTCGATCCGGCAGTCCGGCTATCTGCGCCAGGACAGCCGCCAGGCGTACGGCGTGACCGACCTGACCGTGCCGATCCTCGGGCCGGCCGGCCATGCAATCGCGGTGCTGACCTGCCCGTACATGCGCCGGATCGATGCGCACATGGCGCCGTCCGTCGACGTGGTCGTCGGCGCACTGCGCGACACGGCCGCCCATCTGTCGATGTGCCGCACCGAGACCTGCTGACGCGCGGGATAGCCGGCCACGCGCACCGGGCAACGCGAAGCGGCGCCGGCTCCGGTTGCGCGCGGCGCCCGTGCGGTGGCCGATGCGCGATGTCGCATCGGGCGCCCGCGGCGCTACGCTAGAATAGCGGCCCTCTCAAAAACTACGGCGGCCGGTTGTCGCGGCCGTCGTGTCCGATGGATGTCATGGCCAAACTTCTGAACGATCAAGAATTCCAGCGTTTCTCCGAACTTCAGCAGAAGCAGGCAAGCTTCACGATCACGCCCGAGGAAGCGGACGAGCTGCGCGATATCGTCGCGCGCGCACAGAAGAAGCGCGACGATCGCGCCGCCGCGATGCAGGCGATCGAGAACTACATCGAGCAGTTCGACATCACGCCTGACGAACTCTTCTCGCCCGAGCAGATCGGCGACGCGGCCCGCACCTACGGGCTCATCACGGCGACCAAGAAGGAACGCACGCTGCCGCCGTCGATCACGTTCAACGGCAAGCCGTACCAGTGGACCAAGACACTTCCGGACGACGTGCGCGGCGCACTCTTCGATGCGTTCACGTCCGGCGAATCGGTCAAGCGCTTCATCGCGATGCCGAAAGACACCGCGCGCTGTGCGCTGACGATCGCCCGCCTCGAGCGCGAAACCGGCGCCGTCTATGCCGATCCGCACCTCGAGGAACTCGCGATTTCGCGCGATCAGGTGAACGACGCGGCGTCGAAACTCACCGCGTGAATGTCATCACGGGCACGCTTCCTGCGTGCCTGCACCCGCGCGTGACGCCGGCATTGGCCGGCGCCGCGCCCGCGGGAGCCGTGCATTCGCATGCTCCCGAAAAAGCTCACCTCGGCATCCTGCAAGCCCTCACCACCGCCTCCCGGAAAACCTCACCCAAGGCGCCCCGAGACGCTGACTGACACCTCCCGAACATCCTCACCGATTGCTCCCGCAAGTGCTCACCGAAGCGCCCCGGAAAGGCTCACCGGCACCTCCCGCAGGTGCTCACCGGCCGTTCCCGGGAAAGCTCACCGAATGCTCCCGTATCGGCTCACCACGCTGTCCCGGAAAAGCTCCCTCACTGCTCCCGAAAAATCTCACCTGTCTCACCTTCGTGATGGCTTTGAATCCGCGAGGCCGGCATATGGCCGCGAATATTTGCGAGCACATCGCTTGAAACGGCGGCGCAAGACGAATATCGCAGCACGCTGGTGCGCATCTCCCGACCTCATCCGTGCCTCACGATATCGCCGCGATCGACAGGCTCGACACGTTGGCAAGCGCTTCATCCGGGATGATTTTTCGACTTCTTTGCATTCCTGATCGAAATTCCGGCATGGCGAAACATCGCTGCCTCGACGCCATGCGCTCACCCTTCAGCGTCGGGGCGCGGACCGACGCCTACGGCTGCAACTTCATCCTGAAACCCACGACACCGGGCTCCTCCGTCGTCGACACCTCGAAACCGCACGATTTCGCGAGCGAAATCATCGCCGAATTCTCGCGTAGCGCCTCGCCGACCATCCAGGCGGTGCCGCGCGAGCGTGCGTAGTCGATGATGCGGGTCATCATCAGCCGGCCGAGCCCCTTGCCCTTCTGGTCGGGCCGCACCGCGATCGCGAACTCCGCCGTCTCGTTGTCGGGATCGGCCACCGCGCGCACCACCGCGAGCGTGTGGTCGCGCCCGGACACATCGGTAAACGACACGATGAAAGCCATCTCGCGGTCGTAGTCGATCTGCGTCATGCGCGCCACCTGCGAATGATCGAAGCTGCGCACCGCGCCGAAGAAACGCATCCGCAGATCTTCCGGCGTCATCGCACCGAGCAGTTCGTTGTGCGCGGCTTCGTCCTCCGGACGGATCGGGCGGATCGTCACCGTCTCGCCGTGCCACTCGAGCGTCTGCTCGAGGTGCCGCGGATACGGCATGATCGCGAGCCGGCTGCGCCCCGAAGCCAGCGTGATGCGCGGCGCGATTACCCATGCGCGGTCGGACAGCACGCGCAGCGTGACCGACATCGCCACGACTTCACGCACGTCGCAAACGGCCTGCGACAGCGCAGTCAGCGCATCGAGCGTGGGCTCGACGGGCGTGCTGCGCGCATACGGCGAGCGCTCCATCACCGCGCGGGCGAGCACGGTATTCAGCGGCGGCAGGCCGTAGACGACGAACGGCGCCGATACGCCGTCCGCCGGCGGCACGGCATAGCGAAACACCGGACCGAAGTTCGAATCGTCGTACATGTCGACCGTGATATCGACGATTTTCTTGCCGGCCGGCTCGTCGGGCTGCTCGCCCTGCAGACCGAAACGGGACAGCCAGGCCAGCGCGGCTTCGCCGGCCAGTTCATGCTGGCCGGCTTCGACCATGCGGCGCGCATCGGCCTGGGCCGATGCCACGCACTCGGCCGGCTGCAGCGGCGCGCCTTCCGGCGTCTGCATCAGCAGTTGGCGCCCGAGGTTGTAGTCGACGAGACGCGCATACGCGCGTGCGAGCCGCTGCGGCGTCGTATGCACCGGAATGCCGTTCGCGTGCAGCGCGTCGCGCGTCGCCGCGTCGACCGCGCCGAAGAAACACGCGAGGATGCCGCGATGCGCGTATTGCCGCGAGTCGATCAGCGTGCGCGCGACCCGATCGGCCGGCGCGCTGTGCGAAGTCGAATGAACGACGAACAGCGTGCCCGTCTGCGGAAACGGGGCGAGCGCCTTGATCGCCTCGGCAAAATGCTCGGGGCGCGCATCGTCGCCCAACGTGAGCGGGTTGCCGGGTGCCGCGAGATGCGGCAGCGCGGCAGCAACGGCCGACGTTGCCGCGGGCGACCAGTTTGTCAGTACGTCGCGCACCTCGGCCACCGCATCGACCGCGAGTTTCGCCACGCCCGCGTCGCTCGTCACGAGCGTCGCCGCCCCACGCGCGGTGACACGGCCGACGCCGAGCGTCTCGATTTCGTCGAGCAGATCGTCGAGCGCATCGACACGCACCATGCCCGCGCGCTGGAACGCCGCCGTGTACAGCGCGTCGCCAGGGTCGGCCCGGCCGGTGCGCAACGCGAGCACCGGCTTGTTGCGTGCGGCCGCGCGCGCGGCCGACATGAACTTGCGCGCCGCGCGCACGGTATCGAGTTCGAGCAGGATCGCGCGCGTGCCGGGGTCGCTTGCCAGATAGTCGAGTACGTCGCCCGCATCGACGTCGGATTCGCTGCCGAGCGCGACGACATGCGAAAAGCCGAGGCCGCGCGCATCGGCCCAGCCAAGCACCGCGTTCGTCAACGCATTCGATTGCGACACCCACGCGACGCCGCCTGATCGCGCCGTATACGCAGGCGCGCCGAAATGCGCATGCCGAGCGGGCGACAACACGCCCAGGCTGCCGGGCCCGACGATACGGAGCACGAACGGCTTCGCCGCCTTCAGCGTACGATCGACCGCGGCGCGATCGGCATCGGTGCGCGCCTCGCCGACGATCACCGCGACGCGCGTGCCGAGCTCGCCGAGCTTGCGCACGATGCCGGCCCAGGTCGCGGGCGGCGTGCAGATCACGGCAACCGACGGCGGCGCGGGCAACCGGTCGACATCGGAGACGACCGCATGCCCGTCCAGCTCGCGATATTTCGGGTTGACCGGCCACACGGGCCCCTGGAACGCGCCGTCGAGCACGCGCGACCACACCATCGCGCCGATACTGCCCGCGCGCGATGACGCGCCGACGACCGCAACGGACCTGGGCTGGAACAATGCATCGAGATGGCGAACGGTCACATCGGCTCCCTGCGGTGACGAAAGACGACACGATCGGCATGCGGCCGGGCAGGCCATGCGCCGATCGACGCGAACTCCAAGCATAGGCGAAGCGCCCGCGACTGCCTATATGCCGAACGGCCGACTATTCGACGGACGTCAATGCCCGCACCATGGGCCTGCACCACATGCGGCCCGGCATCGCAGCGCCGCTCGCACGATGCACGCAACGCGGCACGACGCTGCAGCCGCTCTCTCAAAGGTGAGGATTTACAGGAGCCATGGTGAGTATCTTCGGGAATCGCACGACATACCGCGCCACCACGCGAACGGTGATGAAAATCCGCGTCATGCATGCACCGCGAAAATGGCGAATGCCCATGCGCGTGCGCTGCGCCATTACGCGGTTGTTTACGGAAATTCCCCGCGATATGCAGTCGGATCGCGGCAAATTCGCAAAACGGTATCCGTTAATTGCGCGGCGGCGCACTTCAATCCGTCGGGGAAAATCGCATGACGCGCGCGCAAAAACAAAACGGTGCGAAGGCCGCATGGCCATTCGCACCGTCGGTCGACACGCGAAAGGTGAGGATTTTCGGGAGTCAGTCCTTGATCAGGAAACGTCCGCGATTCTTGCCGAGCCATGCCGGCGCCCGCCCGCGGCCACTCCAGGTTTCGCCCGTCTTCGGGTTCAGGTACTTCGGCGGCAAGGTGCGCCTGGGCTTCGCGGCGGCAGCGGCGGCCGCCGCTCCTGCCGGGCGAAAACCGAGCTCTTCCGGCGTGATGTCGTATTCGTCGATTTTCGCGCGGATCGTCGCGATCGCGTCGGCGATCGCCTTTTCACGTTCCTTGTCGATCTTTTGCTGAAGCCGTTCGAGCTGCGCGGTCAATTGCCTGTAGGTCGCCATATGGATGGGACTCCGTGAGTGTTATTCGTGAAAAACAAGTGACTCAAGCAAACAGAAAAGCGCTTCGCCCGATCGTGGTCTCCTCAGCCGGTCATTTCGGGATCAATAACCGCTTTTCTTCTTGCATGCGAAGAGAAGATTTCGTACGGCGTCATCCGTCGATTGCTGGATCACGTCGAAATCTCCATTGCACATGGCCCGGGCATTGTCCGTGCAATTGCTCCAGTCGCTGCCGGTGCATTGCACCTGCGTGGTCGGACGCCCGTCCGAAGTGAACAGCGGAGCACCGCCACCGCACCCGCCGAGCCCGGCAACCAGAACCAGCATCACGGCCGCCCGAGGCCACCGACAGACCGACGCAAGCATGTGTTTCATTGTTGTTCCCGTCAACCTTTTTTTGAATGTCGCGAGTATGCCATGGGCAGCCGTTCGGCCGTCAGTCCGGCGTGCGGTCGGGTTGCCCGCGCGCCTTGTACGGCAAGCGCTTGCGCGGATCGTCGGTGATGCGAATGAAAACCTGCTCGACGTCCGGAAGCGCCTCGAACTCGCGTTGCAGCGCCTGGCGATCGAATGCCGTATCCGCACATCCTTCGACGTAGATGAAACGTCGCTGCACGGTGATCCACAGGCTCGTGCCGCGCAGACGATCGGAGCCGGCAAAGTGCGCCTTCGCCGCATCGGCGATCGACGCGTCATACATGTACGAGTTCGGCTTCGTGCAGCGATGGGCGAGCCAGCAGGTCGTACCGCGTTCGGCGCGGTAGTGCGCATCGTCCGTCATCTCCGCGCGCGTCATCCACGGGCCGAGCGGCAACGGGCATTCGGCCACGTCCCGCGACAGCGCGACGAACGGATCGTTGTACCAGTTGCGCCGCGCGTCGGGCGCGTCGGGCGTGTCGGGCGTGTCGGTGTTGCCGGCCTGCGCGAGTGCGGCGCCCGCCAGCAACATGGTCAGCCACCCCGCGATGCCGATCTGCTTCATCGTGACTCCTGTTCGATGCGTTACATCGGGCCGCATCGGCGTCGCCGATCGGCTTACCGGGCGATACCGAGCGCCGCCAGTTTCTTGTACAGCGTCGCGCGGCCGATGCCGATGCGCGCGGCCGCTTCAACGACCTTCCCGTCACAAGCCGCCAGCGCATCGGTCAGGAACTGGCGCTCCCACGCCGCCAGTGCATCGGCATACGAAGCGGCCGGCGCACCGGATGTCGTCAACGCGTCGCCCGCGCGCTGCTCGGCCGGCACCGCGGCAACCCGCTGCGCCGGCGCCGCACCGTCCGGCGAGGTGCGCACCGGCCCGAGAAACGGCGCGAGCGCGCGCGCATCGATCACCGAACGGTCCGACAGCATCAGCGCGCGTTCGAGCGTATTGCGCAACTCGCGCACGTTGCCCGGCCACGGATACGCGCACAGCATCCGCAATGCATCGTCGGTCAGCTCGCAGTGCGCGGCGCGCCCGTGCTGGGCCGCCAGTTCCTCGAGCGTCGCATAGACGAGCGCCGCGATGTCGGATGCGCGTTCGCGCAGCGGCGGCGCATGGATCGTCAGCACGTTCAGCCGGTAATAGAGATCCGCGCGAAAACGCCCGGCTGCCACGAGCGCCGGCAGGTCGGCCGACGTGGCGGCGATGATGCGCACGTCCGCCCGCACGATCCGGTTCGAGCCGACCGGCTCGAACTCCTTGTCCTGCAGCACGCGCAGCAGCTTGCCCTGCAACGGCAGCGGCATGTCGCCGATCTCGTCGAGAAACAGCGTGCCGCGATCGGCCAGCTCGAACTTGCCGACGCGCCCCTTGCGATCGGCGCCGGTGTACGCGCCGGGCGCCGCACCGAAGAATTCGGTTTCGAGCAGCGTGTCGGGAATCGCCGCGACGTTGACGGTCACGAGCGGCTGGAGCGCACGCGCCGACGCCGCGTGAATCGCATGGGCGAGCAGTTCCTTGCCGGTACCCGTCTCGCCGAGCAGCAGCACCGGCGAATCGACTTGCGCCGCGCGACGCGCCTGGCGCTTGGTCTCGAGGCTCGCGGCGCTCGTGCCGACGAAGCTCGCGAACGTGTATTTCGCGCGGCGCGCCTGCGCGAGCGAGCGCTGCGTCGCGATCAGTTGCTGCTGAAGCTGCGCGTAGCGGGAAAAAATCGGCGTGAGCGTCTTCAACTGGTCGAACAGCGCGAAGCCGATCGCACCCACCGTCTCGCCGGCCTCGTTCTTCAACGGCAGGCGCGTGACGACGAGCGGTTCGCGGCCCGTCTCCATGATGTCGAGCAGGATCGGCTGCCCGGTCGACACGACCTCGCGCATCAGGCTGTTCGGAATCACGGCCTCGCAGTCGAGGCCGACGGCCTGCTGCGGATCGGCGAAACCGAAGCGTGCCGCGTAACGCTCGTTCATCCACACGACGCGCGCCTCGCGATCGACGACCACCGTGCCCGCACTCGAATCCTCGAAAGTCCGGAACAGCGACTCGGCGGCGCGCCGCAGCACGTCGCCGTAGTTGACGGGCAGGCGGGCCCAGTCGTTCATCATCGTGTCGTCGTCTCCATGTATCGTCGGGCAGATGCCTCCGGAACGAGACGGATTATCTCACTCTGGAGACACCCCGCAATGCGTTGTCCGGGAAAGCCCTGCATGATTTCGAGGGTCGGCCGGATGGCCGAAACGTCTCCCGATGGAGACGTTTTATGTAGAATCGTCAGACTTACGCCGGCGCGGGCCCGCCGGCCGTCGGCGGGCCCATGTCCGGCGGCGCAATGCGCCCGATGGCACGAAACCTGCACCAACCCGAGTTGGTCCGCGGTGCACCGCGCGATCGAACAACAACCAAAGCCATTCCAAGCTTTTAGGAGACTCCCTTGTCTTTCGTGATCGTCCTCGCCGCGCTGGCGTTCCTGATGTTCGCCGCGTATCGCGGCTACAGCGTGATCCTGTTCGCGCCGATCGCCGCGCTCGGCGCGGTGCTCCTGACCGAACCCGCCGCCGTCGCACCCGTTTTCTCGGGCATCTTCATGGAGAAGATGGTCGGCTTCGTCAAACTGTATTTCCCGGTCTTCATGCTCGGCGCCGTGTTCGGCAAGGTGATCGAGCTGTCCGGGTTCTCCGAGTCGATCGTTCACGCGGCGATCCGCTACATCGGCCGCTCGCGCGCGAATGCGGTGATCGTCGCGGTATGCGCGCTGCTCACCTATGGCGGCGTCTCGCTGTTCGTCGTGGTGTTCGCGGTCTATCCGTTCGCGGCCGAACTCTATCGCCAGAGCAACATTCCGAAACGGCTGATGCCCGGCGCGATCGCCCTCGGCGCGTTCTCGTTCACGATGGATTCGCTGCCCGGCACGCCGCAGATCCAGAACATCATCCCGACCACGTTCTTCAAGACGACCGCCTGGGCCGCGCCCGCGCTCGGCACGATCGGCTCGCTGTTCATCATCGTCGTCGGCCTCGCGTATCTCGAATGGCGGCGCCGTTCGGCAATGGCGAAGGGCGAAGGCTACGGCACGTCGCTCGTCAACGAGCCGGAACGCGTCGAGGCGAAGGCGCTGCCGCACCCCGCGCTGGCGATCCTGCCGCTGATCCTCGTCGGCGTGTCGAACTTCGCGTTCACGAAGCTGATCCCGCAGTGGTACGGCGCCGCGTCGTACACGGTCGCGCCGCAAGTGCTGCCGGGCGTGCACGCGCCGGTCACGACGTCGATCAAGACCGTCGTCGCGATCTGGTCGGTCGAGGCCGCGCTGCTGCTCGGTATCGTGCTGGTGGTGCTGACGGCATTCAAGCGCGTCAGCGACCGCTTCGCGGCCGGCTCGAAGGCCGCCGTCGCCGGCGCGCTGCTCGCCGCGATGAACACCGCGTCGGAATACGGCTTCGGCGGCGTGATCGCCGCGCTGCCGGGCTTCCTCGTCGTCAGCGATGCGCTGAAGAGCATCCCGAACCCGCTCGTCAACGCAGCCGTGTCGGTCAGCTCGCTCGCCGGCATCACGGGCTCTGCGTCGGGCGGCATGAGCATCGCGCTCGCCGCGATGTCGGACCTGTTCATCAAGGGCGCGCAGGCCGCCAACATCCCGATGGACGTGCTGCACCGGGTCGTCGCGATGGCGAGCGGCGGCATGGACACGCTGCCGCACAACGGCGCGGTCATCACGCTGCTCGCGGTCACGGGCCTCACGCACCGCGAGTCGTATCGCGACATCTTCGCGGTCACCGTCATCAAGACGCTCGCCGTGTTCTTCGTGATCGCCGTGTACTACGCGACGGGGCTCGTGTAAGCGTTGGCATCAGGGCGGCACTTCGTGCGCCGCCTTCCCGTCTTTCAAGATCGGACCGCATGCGCGCCGGAATCAATTCCGGAATGCGCATCCGGTCCGACTTCATTTCCCTGCCCGCCGAATCAGGTCAAATTCACGCCGCCGCGCCTGCCCGCGCGCGGCGGCTACCCGGGGCCATTGCACGACCTCGCCCCTTACGCGCCCATTGTTACCCGCAGCAAAACACTGCGTTGGGCGCGATCGCATTTTTCCCGGGCCCGCCGCGGCCTACACTGGTTCCAACGTCGCGCGGCGCTTCGACGAACGAAGCGCCGCGAATTACCGGAATCGCGGAGGTCCCGATCATGAAGCGCCTGTTCCAAGCCGTTGCCATCGCCCTGGCCGTCTCGGCCCCGTTCGCCGCACAGGCCCAGTCGAACCAGCCGCTCACGCGCGCGCAGGTCCACGCCGAAGTCAAGGCGCTCAAGCAGGCCGGCTTCCAGTCGAGCGACTGGTTCTATCCGGCCAGCATCGTATCGGCCGAAGCAAAAATTGCCCGCGAGCACGACGCCGGATACGGCAGCGACCGCGGCGCATCGTCGGAGTCGGGCCGGTAATCGTTCGCCCCGCCCGCTCGACGATCCGTCGACGCGTCGTTACGCCTTCACGGGCTGGATCAGCTTCGCGCACGCCGCTGCCTGCGGATCGCCCGCCGGCAACTTCCCGCACACGCCGTCGAACTGCTTGACGACCGATCTGACCGACGCATCGTGCGCGCCGCTGCCGCGCCAGCGGTTCAACTGCGTGACGACCTTGGTCAGCGCGCGCAGGTTCGCGCCGTAGAACGCGTCCCGGGTCTTGTCGGCCTGTGCGAGCACGCTGGCCGCAATCCCTTCGATGCGCGCCGAATCGTTCGGCGCCAGTTCCACCGCATTCGCAAAGTAAGTCGCGCCCCAGCGCAGCTTCGTCGCCGGCCCGCTCGCCGCGTCGTACGCCTTGCGATACCAGTCGAGCGCGGCCGCCTTGTCGCCGCGCGCCTTCGCGTTCGCGGCCAGCCCCGACATGAAGTAGTACGGCGTGGACGAACGCGGCAGCTCGGCCTTCAGCAACGCATCCGATTCGTCGTACAGGCCGGCGTCGGTCAGCGTGTCCGCGCCTTCGCTGACGAGCGCCTGCCGCTCGTACGCGTTCGCCGCGCCCTGCACCGACGCGGCGATCTGCTTGCGTGCGGTGTCGGCCAGCGCCGCCGGTGCGGCGGGCGCCGTGCCGCTGCGCGCGCCACCGCGCGCGAGCAGGACGCGGCCGTGCAGCGCCATCAGCCGGTCGATCGACGATAGCGTGGTGTCGGTCGACAGGCGCGCCAGCGCCGCGTCGTATGCGCCGCGCAACTTGGTGCGCTGCGCGTCGTCGCCGCCGAGATACGCGACGACGCGCGCGGGCGCCGCGACCAGCACGTCCGAATCGGCGCGCGACAGCGCGGCATCGTGCAGCACCGTGCGCAGCGAATCGGCCAGCGCAGCCTTGTCGAGCGCACCGGCCTGCGTCGGGTCGTCCGACGCGGCGACCACCGCCGACTTCAATGCGAAGCGCGCCGATTCGGCTTTCGCGCCGGCCGCCCGTGCGTGTTGCGCGAGCGACTGCAGCGTCTCGGCGACACGATCGGCCGGCACCGGCAGCGCACCGTCGGTATCCCACGAATAGTCGGCCAGCAGGCGCCATTCGTCCGGCGTCAGCGACGCGCCGTTCTTCAGCGCCATGGCCAACGTCTGCCGCACCGGATGCGCGGCCGTCATCCCGAGCGACAGCGCCTGCATGTAGCGGTCGAGATCGGCTTCGCCCGGCAGCCGCGTCACTTCGGTGCCGTCGGGACGGAACAGGATCATCGTCGGATAGCCGTGCACCTTGAAACGCTCGCCGAGCTTCTGCGCGCTTTCGGTATCGCCGTCGAGATACACGGGCACGAAGAACGACGAGCGCGTCTTGAATGCCTGCTGGCTGAAGATCGTCGACTTCACCTGGTTGCACGACGGGCACCATACCGCGCCCCAGTACAGCAGCAGCGGCTTGCCCTCGCGCTTCGCGAGCGCGAATGCGGCATCGACGTCGCCGTGTTGCCACGCGATGCCGGGCGGCAGATGCGCACCGTCGGGCGATGCGCTCGCCGCCGGCGCGGCCGCGGGCGTGGCAGCGGCAAGCGCCGCACCGGCGGCGGCGAACAGGCAGGCGGCGGTGAGATTGCGGAGAACGGTTTTCATCGAAGCGGATTCCGTTGAAAAAGACGGTTTCAGGGCGATGCCGCGCAGGCAACGAGGGCCGTGAAGCGATGACGATGAAGTCGGCCGACATGCCGCGCCGCGCAGGCATCGATACGGAGAAGCGAAGCCGGCCGAATCGGCCGGCAAATCGTTCGACGATACGACGGATACAGCCGAAGGAAAACGAACGAATTCTCGATTGAATATGACGCGCGGCAGCGCGGCTGCACGGCCGCGCGTGCCGTCACGTCCGCGACGGCCGGCCCTTCATTGCCGCGCCCTGATCCGGGCCATGTGATACACGGACGCATGCACGCCGTCGCGCAATGCGTAATCCGGCGATTCGCCCTCGATGCGGAAACCGTGTTTCTCGTAGAGCGCGATCGCCGCGCGGTTGTCGGTGAACACGGTCAGCTCGACGCGCGTGATGTTCAGCCAGTTCTCCGCGAGATCGATCGCGGCCGCGAGCAGCCGGCCGCCGATGCCATGCCCGTGACGGGCCGCGTCGACCATCATGCCGAGCGCCGCCGCGTGCCGCCTGCGGGGATTCGGCTCGGGACGCAGGCCGAGATGGCCGACCACCGTGCCGTCGATTTCGGCGACGAGGCTCACGCCGTGCGCGCGTATGTCGTCGAGCCGCTTCTGCCATTTTTCGAGCGACGGAAACGGCTGCAGCAACGTATTCATGTACACCGCGGGGTGCGCGGCGATCTGCCGGATCGCGTCGACGTCGTGCGTCTCGCTGTGCCGGATCCTGATATCGGTCATGGGTGGGCCGGGTCCGAAAAGTCGCGCCGGTGGCGCGGACCGCGCACGCGCGCGGCAATGCATCGAGCTTAGCCGATTTCACGCATTTGAAACACGGGGTCACGCCGTGTCCGTCAGGTTGCATCCGCAACGAAACGCCTTCGCGCCGCGCGCGCGGAATCCGGAAAATTCTGACCGGCCGCCCCTCGGCGATCGGTAATTTATTACCGTTTTCAAGCTCGCAAAGCGCTCGAACGAATCGTTGTGCATGCAACGTCGCTTTCGCGACATGCGATGTCATTTCTTCATCACGTCGACGTCATGCGGCCTCCCTAGACTGAGCGCCGCGCCGGCCGCGATGCGCGCACCGCCAGACGAACTCACGAACGCTCCCACCTTCACAGGATCCGAACGCCATGACGTCACGCCGCAAATTCCTTCAGCAGACCGCCGGTTCCGGTCTCGCCGCCGCCGCGCTGTCCGCGTTTCCGCCGAGCATTCGCCGCGCGCTCGCCATTCCCGCCTTCCACGAAACGGGAACCATCCAGGACGTGAAGCACGTCGTGCTGCTGATGATGGAGAACCGCGCGTTCGACAGCTACTTCGGCACGTTCAAGGGCGTGCGCGGCTATGGCGACCGCTTCGCGGTGCCGTCGCCGAACGGTCGCGACGTGTTCTACCAGTCGTACACGAAGGTGACGCCCGCCGCGACCGTGACGCCGTATCACCTCGACGCGCGCCAGGGCAACGCGCAGCGCGCGGGCGGCACGCCGCACGCATGGGCCGATGCGCAGGCCGCGTGGGATCACGGCCGGATGAACCGCTGGCCCGACACCAAGACGCCGCTGTCGATGGGCTATTACGACGCGGCCGAAGTGCCGTTCCAGCGCGCGCTCGCCGATGCGTTCACGCTGTGCGACCACTACCACTGCGGGATGCACACGGGCACGATCGCGAACCGCCTGTTCTACTGGAGCGGCACCAACGGCCCGAACGGCATCAGCCCGGCCGACGGCAGCCGCGTGAAGATCGCCGCGCTGAACAACCAGTTCAACGGCGGCAACGACATCGGCCCGTCGAGCCAGGGCTGGACCTGGACGACCTATGCCGACCGGCTGCAACAGGCCGGCGTGAGCTGGAAGGTCTACCAGAGCCTGATCGACAACTTCGGCTGCAACGAGATGATGAGCTTCCGCCACTGGCGCGCGGCGATCGAGCAGATGCCGGCCGCGCGCCGGCCCACGTACGTCGCGTCGACCGACATCACGCAGCCGGTGACGGCGGCCGGCGCGTTCTACGATCCGGCGATCGACGATCCGCTGAGCCCGCTCGCGAAGGGCTTCGGCAACACGATGCCATACGGCTTTCTCGAAACGTTGCGCGACGACATCCGCGACGGCAAGCTGCCGGAAGTGTCGTGGATCATCCCGCCGTCCGCGTACAGCGAGCACCCGGGGCCGTCGAGCCCCGCGCAGGGCGGCTGGTACGTGCAGGCCGTGCTCGATGCGCTGACGGCGAACCCGGAGGTCTGGAGCAAGACCGTGCTGCTGGTCAACTACGACGAGAACGACGGCTTCTTCGACCACATGCCGTCGCCGGCCATGCCGTCGCGCAACGCCGACGGCACGCTCGCGGGCGGCCATACGCTGTCGGCCGCCGACGTCGCGGTCGAGTACCACGACTTCACGCCGGCCACGTCGAGCCAGCCGGCCATCGACGGCCGTCCGTACGGCCCGGGCCCGCGCGTGCCGATGTGGATCGTGTCGCCGTGGAGCCGCGGCGGCTGGGTCAACTCGCAGGTGTTCGACCATACGTCGACGCTGCGCTTCCTCGAGAAGCGCTTCGGCGTCGCGGAGCCGCAGATCAGCGCGTACCGCCGTGCGGTGTGCGGCGACCTGACGAGCGCGTTCAACTTCCGCACGCCGAACGACGAACCGCTGCCGACGCTCGCGGGCCGCACGACGAAAAGCCAGGCCGACGCGCTGAGCGCCGCGCAGCAAACCGCGCCGAAGATCGTGCCGCCCGCCACGCCCGCGCTACCCGCGCAGGCGACCGGCGTGCGCCCGTCGCGCGCGTTGCCGTACGAGCTGCACGCGAGCGCGCGCGCCGATGCCGCCGCCGGCACGGTCACGCTGAAGTTCGCGAACACCGGCCGCGCGGCCGCCGTGTTTCACGTCTACGACAAGCTGCACCTCGACCGGCTGCCGCGGCGCTACGTCGTCGAGCCGGGCAAGACGCTGCATGGCGACTGGGCCGCGCGCGCGGACGACGGCGGTAAATATGACCTGTGGGTGCTCGGCCCGAACGGCTATCACCGCCGCTTCACCGGCGATCTGAGCCGCCTGGCCGGGGCGCGCGCGCCGCACCCGGAAGTGCGCGTCGGCTATGCGGGCGCGAGCGGCAATCTCCACCTGCGGCTGCGCAACGACGGCGGCGGCACGGTGCGCTTCACGGTGAAGTCGAACCAGGTCTACGGGCCGCTGTCCGGCCGCGGCGCAAGCGCCGACCATGGTCATGGCCACGGCGACGAAAACGGTCACGGTCAGGGCAACGGCCATGGCACCGGCACCACGTGGACCGTCACGGTGCGCGCCGGCGATCAGTCCGAGCTGCACTGGAAGCTCGATTCGACCGGCTACTGGTACGACTTCATCGTCACCGCCGACAGCGACGCGAGCTTCTCGCGCCGCGTGGCCGGGCGCGTCGAAACCGGCCGCCACTCGGTCAGCGACCCGGCAATGGGGCTCGCCGACCGCTTCTGACGCCACCGCGGCGACGCGCGGCGCGGCGCGCGCCGCCCGCGCCGGGGCGGCCGCGAACGCCGTTCGAGTACCGGTTCCGGCCGGGGCCGATCCGGCGCAGACGCCCGCCCGGCGCGGCTCAAACATCAGAAGGATCGGTGGTGTAGCCCTCATTTCCGGCCCACGAAAATGCTCCGTGTCGCGGCCCGTTCGCGTTAAACTGCGTCAAGCCGTATTCAACAAAGACATCCTTGCCGCTCCGGCATCCACGACACGATACGAGGATAGGTTCGATGCGCACTACCGGCTCATCCGGGGCAATGACCCTGCTCACCGAACACGACGCGGCCGACGGCCGCGAACTGCGCTCGCTCCGGCTCGAAGCGACCGGCGACGGCAAGAGCGTGCTGCTGATCGAGGTCGACGAACGCAAGCCCGGCATCCACCGCGAGGTTCGCTACGAGATCACCCCGGCCGAACTGATCGCGGCGATCCGCTCGCACGGCGCCGAGCTGCCCGGCGAAAACCACGGCGCCGCGTCGCTCGCCCGTACGCCTTCCTGATTCCGAACGGTGAGCCGCGTGCAACGCGCCGGCTCACCCACATTCCCCTGCCGCCGTCAGGCGCTTTGCATCATTCCCGCCGCTGCGTTGAAAAAGGCCGATAATCGGCCCATCCGCCTTTCCTGCCCACGCGTTTCCTTTTCGGCCAGCCGTCATGCTCCGTGACCTCGTCGCCCAGTACGGGCCGCTTCTCGTGTTCGCCAACGTGCTCGCGGCGGCCATCGGCCTGCCGGTGCCCGCGATGCCGACGCTCGTGCTGTTCGGCGCGATGTCCGCGATGCATCCGGCCATGATCGGCTCGCAACTCGTGACGGTCGTGGCGCTGTCGGTGCTCGGCGCGCTGGTCGGCGACACGGTCTGGTACGTCGCCGGGCGGCGTTACGGCGGCACGACGCTGAAGACGATCTGCCGGCTGTCGCTGTCGCGCGATACCTGCGTGAAAAAGACCGAGCGCTTCTTCGGCCGCTACGGCGTGCGCGTGCTCGCGGTCGCGCGCTTCATTCCGGGGTTGTCGCTCGTGTCGGTGCCGATGGCCGGCGCGCTCGGCACGCGCTACCGCACGTTCGCCGGCTACGACGCGCTCGGCGCCGCGCTGTGGACGATCGTCGGGCTGGGCGCCGGCCTCCTGTTCTACCGGCAGATCGACTGGCTGTTCGCCGGCGCGAGCCAGCTCGGCCGCGCGGTGCTGCTGGTCATCGTCGCGCTGCTCGCGGTCTATGCGGCCGTGCGCTGGATGCGCCGCCGTGCGCTGATCCGCCAGCTCGCGAACGCGCGGATCGGCGTCGACGAGCTCGACATGCTGCTGCGCGACGCCGCCGCGCCGGTCGTGCTCGACGTCCGCTCGCCCGAGCACCGCAAGCTCGACCCGTTCACGATTCCCGGTGCGCAGTTCGCCGACGAGCGCCAGATCGGCGACATCGTCGCGCGCTATCCGCTCACGCAAAAATTCGTCGTGTATTGTTCGTGCCCGAACGAAGTGACGGCCGCGCTGATGGCCAAGCGCCTGCTCGATGCAGGCTTCACCGATGCGCTCGCATTGCGCGGCGGCCTCGACGCGTGGCGCGATACGGGCCGCCAGCTAACGTCGCTCGTGGAAGAGGTGCCCGCCGCGAACGATTCCGTAGCGGGATGGCACAAGCCGGCCTGATCGCATCGATCGCCGGCCGGCCGTGCGAGACAGGGGGCCTTGCGCCCCCTTCGGTCAGAACGCGTGCAGCGGCAGGTTCACGACCAGACGGTACTCGGTGTTCGTCGCGTCCGAGTAGTGGGCCGAACCGTTGTGCCACATCGCGATGAACGTGACCTTCGTGTTCTTCAGCTTGCCGCTCTGGAACGTGTACGACGGGATGAAGCCGAACTCGTGGTGACGGCCCTGCACCGGCGCGCCGTTGCTCCAGTAGATGCTCGACTTGCTCGGGTCGTTCGCCGCGCCCGCGCTGCCGTCCGCGCCCCAGCCGGTCACGCCCCACACCATCGCCTTGAAGCCGGGCAGGCCCGCTTCCTTGCCGTAGAACGTGTAACGCAGCTGCAGCGATTTTTCGTGCGGCGCGTTGTAGTCGACGTCCATCGAGTTGGTCAGGAAGATGCCGTTCGTTTCGTTCAGGTAGTCGAAGAACTGGTCGCCGAGCACGTGCTGGAAGCCGACCAGCAGCTCGTGCGGGCCGTGCTGCGCGGCCAGCGACAGGCTGTACGCGTTGTTGTTGATCTTGCCCTGCAGCGCGTCGCCCGTGTCGTGCGTCGAGTAGACGTTGCCGAAGCCGGTCCACTTGATCGTCTGCGGGCTGCCGATGCTGTGCTTCACCGACGCGTAGTACTGGTGCCACACGTCGTCGGCCTGGTTCGCGTACAGCGCGACCTCGCCGTTCGGCGAGTAGTCCCACGTGCCGCCGACGTAGGTCAGGCGGTTCACGCGCGTGCCGCCGTATTGCGTCGTCAGGTTGGTGAGCGTCGTATGGCCGCGTGCGTCGGTCTTCGTGAAGCTGCCGGCCTCGAGCATCACGTTCTTGAATTCATTGCTGACGATCGTCGCACCGAGGAACGTCGGCGGCAGCGCGCGGTTGTCGTGCTGCTCCATGAACGGGTTGTCGACGGCCTGCAGACCGTACTTGACCACCGTGTTCGAGATGCGCGCCTTCACGTCGTAGATGCCCGGATACGCCCATGCAAGCTGGTTCGACCCGCCGCCGCCCTTCGCCACGTGCACCATGTTGCCCGCGCCGGCGCCGCCGTCGAGCTTCAGGCCCGCGTACAGCGATGCGTCGACGCCGAAGCCGATCAGGCCCGCCGTATAGCCGGACTCGAAGTTCGCCATCACGCCCTGGACCCACGCATGGCGATGCGGCCCGCCCTTGTTGTCGAGGATGTCCGAATAGTTGCGGAACAGGAAGTCGAGATGGCTGTCGGCGATGAAGCCGTTCGATTTCGACTGCGCCGACGGCTCGTCGGGCGGCGTGACGGCCTGGGTGGCCTCGGCATTGACAATGGCGTTCGGGGTCGTTGCCTGCGCAACGGGTGCGCCCGAGCCGGCGGCCGGCGCGGCCTGCGCGACCGTCAGCGGCGCGGGCGCCGCGTCGTCGGCGTGCGCGACGCCCGTCAGCGAGACGCCGGCGAGCGCCGGCAGCCCCCATGCAAGCAGCATCTTCGATGCCGTCCCGATCGTCTTCTGCTTTTTCATCGTAATAATTCTCGTCTTGTGTTGATATCGTCCACGCCGGTCGCGATCCGCTCCCAGCCCCCCCCGGCGAGCCCCGCTAAGGACGCGCCTGTACCCGCGGTGCGAAGATCGTTCGCGCCGCACCTACCCCTGTTGACCTGCCCTGGTTATGTTTGCTGTGTCACTTCAGCACGCCGCGCCCGCGCGGATGCATGCGACGCGCGCCGCCGACCCCTGCCGCACTTCCGGCAGCGGCACGTCCCGCGCGCATGCGTCGATCGCGACCGGACAGCGCGTGCGGAACGCGCAGCCGGACGGCGGGTTGAGCGGCGAGGGCATCTCGCCCGCCAGCAGCATCGGACGGCGAGCACGCTCGCGCGCCGGCTCCGGCGTCGGCGCCGCATCGAGCAGCGCCTTCGTGTACGGGTGCTGCGGCACGCCGTACACGTCATGCCGCGTGCCGAACTCCATCACGCGGCCGAGATACATCACGAGCACGCGCTGGCTGATGGCCTTCACCACCGCCAGGTCGTGCGCGACGAACAGATAGGACAACGACAGTTCGCGTTGGAGATCGCGCAGCAGGTTCACGATCTGCGCCTGGATCGACACGTCGAGCGCCGATACCGGTTCGTCGCAGATCACGAGCTTCGGCTCGCTGATCAGCGCGCGCGCAATGCCGACGCGCTGGCACTGCCCGCCGGAAAATTCATGCGGATAACGCAGCAGGTGATGCGCGTTCAGGCCGACGCGTTCGAGCATCGAGATCACGCGGCGGCGCACTTCGGTACGACCGAGGCCCGCGTGATGCGTGACGAGCGGCTCCGCGACGACCTGCTCGATCGTCATGCGCGGGTCGAGCGACGCGAGCGGATCCTGGAAGATCATCTGCACTTCGCGCCGCATCGCGGTGCCGCGCAGGTGATCGGGCGCGACGGCCTGGCCGCGCCATTTCACGGTGCCGGCCGTCATCGGCACGAGGCCGATCAGCGCGCGCGCGAGCGTCGACTTGCCGCAGCCCGATTCGCCGACGAGCCCGACCGTCTCGCCGCGCTTCACGTCGAACGACACGCCGTCGACCGCGCGCAGCGTGCCCTTCGGCGACCACGGATAGCCGCCGAGCGGCACGCGGAAATGCACTTTCAGATTGTCGACGGACAGCAGCGTGTCGTCCGTCGCGCCGGCTTGGCGGCGTTCATCGACGCTCATCGCAGACCTCCGATCAAATCGGCCACGGGCCGGTGGCACGCGCGCACCGCGCCCTCGGCGCCATAGGTTACGAGCGCCGGGCGCTCGGCGCCGCAGCGTTCTTCCGCATACGTGCAGCGCTTCGCGAACGCGCAGCCGGCCGGCGCGGTGCCGGGCATCGGCGGGTTGCCGGGAATCGCGACGAGCGGCGCATCGTCCGCATCGGTCAGGCGCGGCAGCGCGTTGAGCAGGCCGATCGTGTACGGATGCGACGGCGCCGCGAAGATCGAGTCGGCCGGCGCGTATTCGACGGTGCGGCCCGCGTACATGACCATCACGTCGTCGGCGAGGCCGGCGACCACGCCCATGTCGTGCGTGATCAGCACGATCGCGGTGCCGCGCTCGCGGTTCAGCTCGCGCAGCAGGTCGATGATCTGCGCCTGCACGGTCACGTCGAGCGCGGTGGTCGGCTCGTCGGCGATCAGGATTTCCGGCTCGGACAAGAGCGCCATCGCGATCATCACGCGCTGCCGCATGCCGCCCGAGAACTCGTGCGGATACATGCGGATGCGGCGCGCCGCGTCGGGAATGCGCACCGATTCGAGCGCCTCGATCGCGCGCTTGATCGCTTCCTTGCGCGACAGCTTGCGATGCAGCTGCAGCGTCTCGGTCATCTGCCGCTCGATCGTCAGGAACGGATTGAGCGACGTCATCGGATCCTGGAAGATCATCGCGATGCGGTCGCCGCGCACCGCGTTCAGCGCGCGCGTATCCATGTCGAGCAGGTTGTCGCCGCGGTAGCGCGCGGCGCCCGTCGTCGTGCCGTTGCCGGCCAGCAGGCCGAGCAGCGCCATCACGGTCTGGCTCTTGCCCGAGCCCGATTCGCCGACGATGCCGAGCGTCTTGCCGGCTTCGAGCGAGAACGACACGCCGTTCACGGCGTCGATCGGCGGCGCGTCCTTGCGCGTGAAGCGCACGCCGAGGTTTTCAACTTCCAACAGAGCGGCCATCTTCAGCGATCCTTCGGGTCGAGCGCGTCACGCAGGCCATCGCCGACGAAGTTCACGCAGTAGAGCGTCACGCACAGCATGACGGCCGGGGCCAGCAGCAGCCACGGCATCGATTCCAGTTTCTGCGCGCCGTCCTGGATCAGCACGCCCCAGCTCGTCATCGGCTCCTGCACGCCGAGGCCGAGGAACGACAGCACCGATTCGGTGAGCACGATGTTCGGCACCGAGACCGTCGCGTAAACGACGACCACGCCGAGCAGGTTCGGCACGACGTGGCGCAGCACGATCGACGCCGGCGACACGCCGATCGCGCGCGCCGCATCGACGAACTCGCGGTTGCGCAGCGACAGCGTCTGGCCGCGCACGACGCGCGCCATGTCGATCCACGAGAACGCGCTGATGGTGAGCACGACCAGCATGAACGAGCGGCCGAACAGGGTCATCATCAGGATCGCGATCAGCAGGTACGGGATCGCGTACATCATGTCGACGACGCGCATCATCACGGCGTCGACGCGGCCGCCCGCGAAGCCGGCGGTCGCGCCCCACGCGACGCCGAACAGGCCCGACACGAGCGTGCCGAGCAGGCCGACCTCGATCGATACGCGGCCACCGATCAGCGTGCGCACGAGCAGGTCGCGGCCGAGCTCGTCGGTGCCGAACCAGTGCTGGTTCGCCCAGGTCGGCGGCAGGCTGATCGAGGCCCAGTCGCTCGCGGCGGGATCGGCCGCGAGCAGCCACGGGCCGACGAAGCACGCGAGCGTAATCAGCGCGAGCAGCACGAGGCTGAACACGGCCGCACGGTTGTGAAGGAAGCGCGCGAACGCCAGCTCGAGCGGCGAGCGCGAACGCGGCGGCGAATCGGTCTGCACGGGCAGGCCGACGACGGGAGTGGTCGGGGTCATCGCTGTGCCTCGCTCAATAACGGATGCGCGGATCGAGCCACGCGTACGCGAGGTCGACCAGCAGGTTGAACAGCACCGCGAAGACGGTCGTCAGCACGACGAGGCCGAGCACCAGCGTGTAGTCACGGTTGATGGCGCCGTTCACGACGAGTTGCCCGAGGCCCGGCAGCGCGAACACCGATTCGGTGACGACGGCCGCCGTGATCGACGTGATGCAGACCGTGCCGAACAGCGACACGACCGGCATCAGCGCGGGCTTGAGCGCGTGGCGCAGCACGATGGTCGAGCCCGGCAGGCCCTTCGCGCGCGCGGTGCGGATGTAGTTGCTCGACAGCGTCTCGATCATCGAGCCGCGCATCACGCGCGCGAGCAGCGACACGTTGATGAGGGTCAGCAGCGCGATCGGCAGCAGCCGGTACCGCCAGCCGCCGTCGCCCCAGCCGCCGGCCGGCAGCCAGCCGTTGCCTTCCGACGTCTTCAGCAGGATCGCGAAGATCCACACCATCACGGGGCCGAGCACGAACGGCGGCACGACGTTGCCGAAGTTGCCGATCAGCATCACGAAGCGGTCGATCACGCTGTCGCGGCGCACGGCCGCGACGGTGCCGAGCAGCACGCCGAGCACGATCGAGATCGGGATCGACACGCCGCCGACGCCGAGGCTCACGGGCAGCGCCTTCTTCACGAGATCGTTGACCGACCAGTCGACGTAACGGAACGACGGGCCGAGATCGCCGTGCAGCAGCGAGCCGAGATACAGCAGGTACTGCTTCCACAGCGGCTCGTCGAGGTGGTACTTCGCGTTCAGGTTCGCGAGCGTCGCGGCGGACAACTGCTTCTCCGTATCGAACGGGCCGCCGGGCGTGAAGTGCAGCAGCAGGTAGCAGACGGTGATGACCGCGAGGATCGTCGGCACCGCCCACAACGTGCGCCTCAATGCGTAGGCCAGCATGATCGCTCCGCTCAGTGCTTGATCAGGTACATGTCCTGCGAGGCGCGCATGTCGATCACGTTCTTCAGCGAATAACCGCCAACGTACGACTTCACGAGACGGTCGGCCGAATACTGGAACAGCGGCACCATCGGCGTGTCCTTCATCGCCATGTCGTGCGCCTGCGTGAGCAGCGCGGCGCGCGCCTGGTCGTCGAGCTTCTGGTTGCCTTCCTCGACGAGCGCGTCCACCTGCTTGTTGCAGTAGCCGACGGTGTTCTGCGCGCTGCCGCAGCGGATCAGGTCGAAGAAGGTCATCGCGTCGTTGTAGTCGGCGAACCAGCCGTCACGCGCGATCTGCACTTTGCCGTCGTGCCGCTGCTTCATCAGCACCTTGAACTCGACGTTCTCGAGCTTCGTGTTGATGCCGAGCTTCGTGCGCCACTCCGACGCGGCGAACAGCGCGACCTTCTTGTGCAGGTCGTTGGTGTTGTACGTGAGCGTAAACGACAGCGGCTTCGCGTCCGAGTAGCCGGCCTGCTTCAGCAGGTCCTTCGCGGCCGCGACGCGCCTGGCCATCGGCCACGACGCCCATTCCGGCGTGAACGGCTGCTGCACGCCCTTCGTGCCGTTCGGCATCAGCCCGTACATCGGCTTCTCGCCGGCCTGCGTGAGCTTCGACGTGAGCACGTCGCGATCGATCACCATCGACAGCGCCTGGCGCACGCGCTTGTCCTTCAGCGCCGCGTCGCTGTTGTTCAGGTAGTAGTAGTAGGTCGCGAGCTGCAGGCCCTGGCGCAGCTCGCCGCCGAACTGCTTGCTGACCTGCTGGAAGATGCCCGACGGGATCGAGTAGCTGTAGTCGATCTGGCCGGCCTGGTACATGCGCATCGCGGTTTCGTCGCTTTCGATCGGCAGGTACGTGACCTTGTTGATCACGACCTTCGACGCGTTCCAGTACTTCGCGTCCTTCGTCGCCACGATGCGGTTGTTCGGCTGCCAGTCGGCGAGCTGGTACGCGCCGTTGCTGACGATGTTGCCCGGGCGCGTCCACGCGTCGCCGAACTTCGCGACCACGTCCTTGTTCACCGGCGCGAGCGGCGCCATCGCGGTCAGTTCGGGGAAGAACGCGACGGGCACGTCGGTCGTCACCTCGAGCGTGTACGGGTCGACCGCACGCACGCCGAGCGTCGACGGCGCGGCCTTGCCGGCGATGATGTCCTTCGAGTTCTTGATGAACTCGACGAGGATCGTGTACTTCGAGCCCGTCTTCGGATCGACGAGACGCTGCCACGAGTAGACGAAATCGGCGGCCGTCACCGGCTGGCCGTTGCTCCACTTCGCGTCGTGGCGAAGCTTGAAGATCCAGGTCTGCGGCGTCTTGCGTTCCCACGACAGCGCCACGCCCGGCACGATCTGGCCGGCCGCGTCGATGCGCGCGAGCCCTTCGAACAGGTCGAGGCCGATCGTGTTGCCGGTCCACGATTCGATGTGCGCCGGGTCGAGCGACTCGACTTCGGCCGGCACCTGGCGCGTGAGGTCCTGTTGGGGAGCGAGCGCGACGTTGGACGGAACGGTCACGGCGTGGGCGGCGGGCGTCGTCAGGGCGAGCGCGGCCAGCACGGCCGACATGGCATGCAAGGATTTCATCGTGGCGGTCTTGAGAAGGTGGTTCGGTGGGCGTCGCGCGGCGGATGCCGCGGCTTACGCGTGAGACGCTGACGGGTGCAGCGATCGGGGAGGCCCGTGGTTCTCGTATTGCATGTTAGTATTCCTTACATTTCTTTCGACGGGCATCCCGTCGAAGAAACGAAGGAATACCCGTGCGTTAGAACAGCCGCGGCGTACCGACCCAGACCACCACCGACTCGATCTTCGCGGTGTTGACCCAGCTGTGCGGCACCGTCGACTGATAGTGCGAACTGTCCCCGGCCTGCAGGACGAACGTCTTGCCTTCCAGCGTCAGCGACACTTCCCCTTCAATCACGTACAGGAACTCCTCTCCTGCATGTGTCGTCACCTCCGACCGCTTCTGCCCCGGCGGCATCCTCACGAGGATCGCCTCCAGCTGGCGCCCTTCGGACACGTTCGTCAGTCGCGCGAACAGGTTCGCCGAATCGGCAAACCCGAAGAAGCGCAACTGATCGCCTCGGCACACCGAGCGTTCCTCGCTCGGCGTATCCACGAAGTACTGCACCGTCACGCCGAGCGCGTGGGCGATACCGGCCAGCGACGTCAGTGACGGCGACGCGAGCCCGCGCTCGACTTGAGACAGAAACGGCTTCGAAATCCCCGCGGCGGTAGCGGTGTCGTCGAGCGTGCGCTTCAGACGTTGGCGCAACGCGCGAATCTTGCTGCCCAGTGCGACAGCGTCTGCCGATCGCGAGTTTTCAGTGGGGGGAACCATAGCAGGCCGAAAAGTGGTCGTCAAAAAATGTTTGATGGAAAGTAACTAAGTTAATTAGAGATAGCTTAATCTTCGGTTTCGTACACGCTTTCGGCGTTGAGCCCGGTGCACTAAACAGGGGCCGAAGCGAGCGAAACGACGCGCTATCTTGCCAGACTCGCCGGCTTCACAGGCAAGCTGCAAGCGGCTCTCCGGGAATTTGCGGAGAACGGTCGCGAAGCTTACAAGTAGATGATGAGACAAATGTTCCTGAAAGCTGCTGCCATATCGGGAGTTTCCCTAAGTGGCGCGGACCCGACGCACCGGACCGGCAAACGTTACCATTCGCGCGCCGGTCGGGGGCTTGCTCCGCCTTCCAACGCGGAGTTCGACCCCGGCCCGGGCTAACCGCCCGACTGCTCCATCGCCGACGCCAAGCCTACCCGGCCACCGTGCTCCGGCGCCAGTTCGACCCCAAGGCGACGCGCGATCCGCGCCGTCCGTTTCAAACGAGATTGATGATGCAAGCACCTGTTTCACAGACCCGATCGTTTACGACGGTCTTCCTCATCGAAATGTGGGAGCGCTTCGGCTACTACGGCATGGCCGCGCTCCTGGTCCTCTTCATGGTCGACCGGCTCGGCTTCACCGACAGCCACGCGAACCTGACGTGGGGGGCGTTCACCGCGCTCGTCTACGCCGCGCCGTCGATCGGCGGCTGGATCGGCGACAAGGTGCTCGGCGCGCGCCGCACGATGATCATCGGCGCGTCCGTGCTGTGCGCCGGCTACCTGATGCTCGCGGTGCCGAACGATCACCTGGCGTACATGTACGCGTCGCTCGGCGTGATCGTCGTCGGCAACGGCCTGTTCAAGGCCAACGCGGCGAACCTCGTGCGCCGCATCTACGAAGGCGACGACGCGCGCATCGACAGCGCGTTCACGATCTACTACATGGCGGTCAACATCGGCTCGACGGTGTCGATGCTCGCGACGCCGTGGATCAAGGATCACTGGGGCTGGCACACCGCGTTCGCGGTCTGCTGCGGCGGCATGCTGCTGGCGATCCTCAACTTCATGCTGATGCACCGCACGCTCGCGCACGTCGGCTCGCAGCCGGACGACGAGCCGATCCGCTGGAAGCGCCTCGGCGCGGTCGCGGCCGGCGGCGTCGCGCTCGCGCTGGTCACGCTGTACGTGCTGCAGCACAAGCAGCTCGCGGTCGCGAGCGTGTGGACGGCCGCATTCGCGATTCTCGCGATCTTCGCGTACATGATCGCGAAATCGGAGCGCTCGGAGCGCGCGGGCCTGATCGCGGCGCTCGTGCTGATCGGCCAGGTGATCCTGTTCTTCATCTTCTACGTGCAGATGTCGACGTCGCTGACGCTGTTCGCGCTGCGCAACGTCGATCCGCGCTTCATGCTGTTCGGCACGACGCTGTTCACGTGGAGCGCCGCGCAGTTCCAGGCGCTGAACCCGATCTGGATCATGCTGCTGAGCCCGGTGCTCGTGTGGGTCTACAACGCCGTCGCGAAGGGCGGGCGCGATCTGCCGGTCGCCGCGAAGTACGCGCTCGGTTTCGGTGCGGTCGCCGCGGGCTACCTGGTGTTCACGATCAGCGGCCGCTATGCGGTCGACGGCCGCGTGTCGTCGTGGTTCATGGTGTGGGGCTACGGCCTGTACTCGCTCGGCGAGCTGCTGGTGAGCGGCCTCGGCCTCGCGATGATCGCCCGCTACGTGCCGGCGCGCATGAGCGGCTTCATGATGGGCGCGTATTTCGTCGCGACGGGCGTGTCGCAGTATCTGGGCAGCGTCGTCGCGAACTTCGCGCAGATGCCGTCGCACGAACTGCCGGCCACCGAATCGCTGCCGCTCTACCTGTCGCTGTTCGAGAAGCTCGGCTGGCTCGCCGCGATCGGCATGCTGCTCGCGCTGCTGCTGCTGCCGCTGATGAACCGCCTGTCGCGCCAGCATCAGCGCTGCACGGACGAGCGCCGCGAAGAAGCGCTGCAGGCGCAGGCCGCCGCCGCGCAGTAAGGACTATCCCTCGGCGTGCGGCGTGCACGCCACATTCTCCCGCCAGAAACGCGAACGCGTCCTACACTGGTTGCGGGCAACGCATCCGCTTCGCGAGATGCGCACTGGCGGGAGAACACGATGAAAAGCAAGACGACGCGGCTTTTGAGGATCCTGTCGGACATCCGGCACGCGCAGCGCTGCACCGCGATGCGCGCCGCCCGGGCCGCGGCCGAAGCCGATGCGGTGCTCGCGGAGCGCGACGAGCCGGCGCAGGACGAACGCGACGACGCCGAACCCGACGACGCCACCGCCACGCCCCGCTCCCGTATCGGCTCACCTCACTGACGCCGCGCGGCGCCTGCCGCGCCGCATACGCCGCATACGCCGCTTCCGCGCGCCTACGCCGCCGCGCCGCGCCATCGCGCGATCCACGTTCCCGAACCGGCCACCGCCATCATCAGCCCGAGCGCGCACGCGTCGGCCACGAGGCCCACGCCGACATGCCGCAGATCGGCGCCGCGCACGACCGGATGCAGCAGCGAATCGATCACGAGCGAGATCGCCGCGCCCGCGACGAAGCAGACCAGCCCGCGCTGGCCGACCGCCACGACGGGCCGCACGCCCTGCGCGATCCGCGCGATCCAGCCGAAGCGCACGCAATCGGCCATCAGCCACGCGACGGCCGCGAAGCTCACGACGCGCGGCAGCGCGAGATCGCGCTTGAACACGCCTTCCGGCACCGGCAGCCCCGAAAACAGCTTGTAGCTCGCGCAACCGAGCACGATCGCGCACGCGAGCCCGGTCGCCGCGGCGCCCCAGCGGCCGAGCGCGATGCGCCGGTAGAACGGCTGGCAGCGCGCGAGCACGCCGGCGACGAACATCAGTTGCCACGCGAACGGGTTGAAGCTCCAGCGAAAGCCGTCGGTGTCCAGCAGCTCGGGGCCGAGCCAGCCCGCCGCGAGCCACGACGCGACGCTGATCGCGACGAGCAGCCACGGATGACGCCGCGCGAACGGCACGAGCACGGGCGACGCGAGCGCGAACAGCACGTACATCGGCAGCACCGACGCGAGATACGGCTGGCGCTGGAACGTCAGCAGCTCGGCGAGCCCCGTGAGCGGCGACGCGAGCATCACGCTGACGTCGTCGAGCGCGAGGTTCGGCGCATCGATCCCGTAGTGGTCGAGCACCGCCGACACGACGAGCATCAGCGTCGACGTCGCGAGAAACGCGCGGTAGATCTGCATCGCGCGCCGCACGAACCGCTGCTGCGCGGCGCGCGCGCCGTGCCGCTCGGCGATCGCGCCGTACGCGCTCGCGGTCGCGAAGCCGCCGAGGAACACGAACACCTCGGCCGCATCGCACAGCGCGAACGCGTGCAGCGTCACGCGCGACAGCACGCTCGCGCCGATGTGATCGACGACGATCATCAACAGCACCAGCCCGCGGAAGAAATCGATTTCGATCAGGCGGCCGCTGCGCGGCGGCTGCACCGTAGTGGAATGCAGCGGGCTCAACGACATGAGCGCACCTGTACGGCGGCGGTGCGGCGTGCACCGGGGAGGGGATCGGGAACAAGCAGGCGAACGCGATCGGCGGCGATACGCGTATGCCCGTATCGCGCCAACCCGGCTGGCCAGGCACGGAGATGACCGTTCATCGAAAATCTGCATACGAAGGGAAGTCGGTCAGGTCAGTCTAATGGCCGATCAGCGGAGACCCTAAGTAACAAAATGCAACTGAATCTTCTCTTCGATTACAAGCGCGAGCGTGGCGCAACGAAGCTGGCGGCGTCGCCAGATTCGCGTCAGCGCGGCGTCGGTTGCCGGTCGGTACCGATTGGATTCGGCGGGATTCCGCAGCGAAACGGGCGCCGTTCGACGGTCGATGAAGCACGCGATGCGCGGCACGTTTCCGCACGGCCCGCGCATCGCGACGAGGCCGTTACCCGCGCGCGGGCAAGCGCCGCATCAGCATCGCGCTGTGCCATGCGGTCAGCGCGACGGCGACCCAGATCGGCCCGTACGTCGCGAGCTGCGCGACGCTCAGCGTTTCGCCGAGCAGCAGCAGCGACACCACGACGAGCAGCACCGGCTCGACGTAGCCGAGAATCCCGAACAGCGCCATCGGCAGCATGCGGCTCGCCTTCAGGTAGCTCGCGAGCGCGAGCGTGCTGAGAATGCCGAGCCCCGGCAGCAGCGCGGCCCACAGCAGCGGATGGCCGGCGACACGCGTCGTGCTCGCCGCGACCATCGCGAACGCGACCGGGCACAGCAGCACGATCTCGATCGCGAACGCGGCCAGCGAATCGGCGCTGATGCGCCGGCGCAGCACGAAATACGGCGGATAGCCGAGCGCGACGACCAGCGTCGGCCACGCGAACGCGCGCGTCGCCCACACCTCGTGCGCGACACCGAGCGCCGCACAGGCGACCGCCGCCCATTGCAGCGGGTCGAGCCGTTCGCGATAGTAGAAGCGGCCGACGAGCACCATCGTCAGCGGCAGCAGGAAATAGCCGAGCGACACTTCGAGCATGCGGCCGTGCAGCGGCGCCCACAGGAACAGCCACAGCTGCACGCCGAGCAGCGCCGCGCTCGCCGGCAGCGCGATCAGCAGGCGCCAGTCGCGCGCACCGCGCGCGGCGAGGGCGACGAGCGCCGGCCAGCGGCCGCGCAGCGCGATCAGCGCGAGCGCGCCCGGCGCGGTCCAGAGGATGCGCCACGCGAAGATGTCGAGCCCCGTGAGCGGCGCGAGCAGTTTCGCGTAAGCCGACATCAGCGCGAACAGCGTCGACGCCATCACCGACAGCATGAGGCCGCGCCCCGCCTCCGGATACCCCGTCATGATCGTCGTGTGCCCCTTACTGCTGCTGGAAACGTTCGAAGCGCTTCTCGGTGCGGCGTTCCTCGAACGTCACCTCGGTCACGCGCGCGGCGGGCGGCCCGTGACGCAGCCACGCGAGCATCCGGTCGATCTGTGCGCCGGGCCCCTGGATCATCGCCTCGACGGTGCCGTCCTCGAGATTCGCGACCCAGCCGCGCAGCTTCAGCGCATGCGCTTCGCGCACCGTCGCATGACGAAAGCCGACGCCCTGCACGACGCCGCGCACCCGCACGTAGTAGGTCTCGATCCGTTCGTCCAGTTCATTGCGGCTCATCGCGTCGCCCTCCCGTTGCATTCAAGCCCGGCATTGTAGTCGCGTCGGCCGCTTCGCACACGCGCCGGCCGGGCGTCGCCGCGCCCGCCGACCACGTACAATCTCGCCGATGCCCAACCGCCGCGCCGCCCGCGCGGCCCAGAAGGAAACGCATGACTGATACTTCCCGCGATCTCGTTCTCGTCACCGGCGCGTCCGGTTTCGTCGGCTCGGCCGTCGCGCGCATCGCGCAGCAGAAAGGCTATGCGGTGCGCGTGCTCGTGCGCCCGACCAGCCTGCGCACGAACGTCGCGGATCTCGATGCCGAGATCGTCACCGGCGACATGCGCGACGAGGCGTCGATGCGCGCCGCGCTGCGCGGCGTGCGCTACCTGCTGCACGTGGCGGCCGACTACCGGCTGTGGGCGCCCGATCCCGACGAGATCGAGCGCGCGAACCTCGAAGGCGCGGTCGCGACGATGCGCGCGGCCCGCGCGGAAGGCGTCGAGCGGATCGTCTACACGAGCAGCGTCGCGACGCTGAAGGTGACGAGCGCCGGCGACCCGTCCGACGAGAACCGGCCGCTCACGGCCGAGCAGGCGATCGGCGTCTACAAGCGCAGCAAGGTGCTCGCGGAGCGCGCGGTCGAACGGATGATCGCCGACGAAGGGCTGCCGGCCGTGATCGTCAATCCGTCGACGCCGATCGGCCCGCGCGACGTGAAACCGACGCCGACCGGCCGCATCATCGTCGAGGCCGCGCTCGGCAAGATTCCCGCGTTCGTCGATACGGGGCTGAACCTCGTGCACGTCGACGACGTCGCGCACGGCCACTTCCTCGCGCTCGAGCGCGGCCGGATCGGCGAGCGCTACATCCTCGGCGGCGAGAACCTGCCGCTGCAGCAGATGCTCGCGGACATCGCGCAGATGACGGGCCGCAAGGCGCCGACGATCGCGCTGCCGCGCTGGCCGCTGTATCCGCTCGCGGTGGGCGCCGAAGCGGTCGCGAAGTTCACGAAGAAGGAGCCGTTCGTCACCGTGGACGGGCTGCGGATGTCGAAGAACAAGATGTATTTCACGTCCGCGAAGGCCGAGCGCGAGCTCGGCTACCGGGCGCGCCCGTATCGCGAAGGGCTGCGCGATGCGCTCGACTGGTTCGGCTCGGCGGGCTACCTGAAGTAACACAAAGCGGCGCACCTCGCGCCGCTTTGCGCACTTTGTTACACGTCGCGCACGGACCGGCATCGGCGCAGCGGTTAAAATCGCGGGTCTTACGCAGAGAAGACACGCATGAACCTCAACGATCAGATCGCTTCGCTCGCCACGGGCGTCGATCAGCTCCTCCACGATCACCACGCCGCGCAGCAGGCGGCACGCAGCGCGGAAGCCTTCGCGCGCGCCGCCGCGGCGGAGGCCCGGGCTGCCGCCGAGCGCCACGCGGCGGCGGAAGCCGAAGCGAAGGCCGCCGCGCAGCGCCACACGGCCGCCGCCGCCGATGCCGAAGCCGCGCAGCGGCGCCATGCCGATGCCACCGCCGTCGCCGAGGCGGCCGCCCAACGTCATACCGATGCCGCCGCGCAAGCCGAAGCCGCTTCGCAGCGCCATGCGGAAGCCACCGCGCTGACCGAAGCGCTCGCGCAACGTCACGCGGATGCCGAGGCCGCATCGCAGCGGCACGCGGCGGCGATCGCCGAAGCCGAGGCCGCCGCGCAGCGTCATCACGCTGCCGCGACCGAAGCCGAAGCGGCCGCGCAACGTCATGCGGCGGCGACCGCCGAAGCCGAAGCCGCCGCGAAGCGCCACGCGGAAGCGACCGCCGAAGCCGAGGCCGCCGCGCAGCGCCACCGGGCCGCGATCGCCGAGGCCGAGGCGCTCGCCCAGCGTCACACGCAGGCGCTCGCCGACACGCAGGCCGCCGCCCGGCGTCACGCCGAAGCGACCGCCGAGGCCGAAGCCGTCACGCAACGCCACGCCGAGGCGATCGCCCAGGCCGAAGCCGCCGCGCAACGCCACGCCGAGGCCACCGCCGAAGCCGAAGCCATCACGCAGCGCCATACCGAGGCGATCGCTCAGGCCGAAGCGGCCGCGCAGCACCACGCGAAGGCCATCGCCGACGCCGAGGCGCTGGTCGAGGCCGTCGTCCAGGAAGCCGCGACGAGCGCGGCGGCAACCGCCGTGGCGGCTGAAGTCGTCGAGCCGGCGGTGGCGCCGCCAGCGTCCGTGAACGCGGCCGCGCCGGCCGTGGCTGAAACGGTCGAGACGGTCGAAGTGGTCGAAGCAGCCGGCGCGCCGGCCGATGCCGAGACGGCACCGATTCCGACCACACGAGCCGAAACCGCGGTTGAAGCCGACGCCGCTGCCGCGCCTGCCGACAAGGCGACGCTGCACGTGTCGCGCCCGTCCCAGAACGAACTCACGCTGTCCATCAACGGCCAGTCGATCACGCTGCATCCCGAGCAACTGGGCCAGTTGATCGAGGAGCTTGCGCATGCACGCGCGTCGATGCAGCCGGAGCCGCCGCCCGGCATTCCGGCCGGCTGGCGTTTCGTGACGACGAAGAACCCGATGATGGCCGTGCAGAAGCAGGCGAACGGCGACCGCCTGCTGGTCGCGCGCCACACGGGCTACGGCTGGGTGCCGTTCACGTTCTCGCCGGACGTCGTGATCCAGATGTACATGATGCTGACGCAGCGGTAAGCGCCGGCATCGGCCGGCAACCGGCCGGAAAGCAAACAGCCCGAATCGGCTTGCGTCGATCCGGGCTGTGTGTTTTCAGGGGGCCGGTTTATCGGTACGGCGGCGGCATCCGCCGGCGTGGGTCAGCGCTCCACCGGCGCCTGCACGCGCGCCTTCCACTGGCCGCCCTTGCCGCGCCAGTAACGCCACGCGGACGCGAACGTCGCGCCGACGTAGAACAGCGCGACGAGCGGCAGCGCGGGCGCCCACAGCGGCGAGCGCCGGTAGTAGCGCAGCATCGGCGCATACGCGGCGCACATCGACGCCCACGCGAGCCAGGCCGGCCATGCGCGCGCGCCGTAGGCCAGCGCGGCGACGGGCGGCACCAGATAGATGATCGTCATCCCGAGCAGCGTGCCGGCCAGCAGCAGCGGCGAATAGTGCAACTGCGTGAACGCGGTGCGCGCGATCATGTTCCAGATGTCGCGCCAGCTGTCGTACGGGCGCAGCGACACGCTGCGATCGGCGAGATCGAGCCGGATCGGATGGCGGCCGCCGCCGCGATGCTTGATCTGCGCGGCAAGGCTGCAGTCGTCGATCAGCGCGCCGCGAATCGATTCGATGCCGCCCGCTTCCTCGAGCGCCGTGCGCTTCACGAGCATGCAGCCGCCGGCGGCGCCGGCCGTCCGGTTGCGCGGGTTGTTGATCCACGAGAACGGGTACAGCTTCGCGAAGAAGAACACGAACGCCGGAATCAACGCCTTTTCCCAGAACGAATCGCAGCGCAGCCGCACCATCAGCGACACGAGATCGCGATTTTCGGCCTGCGCGCGCGTGACGAGCTGCGCGACGGCGTCGGGCGGATGACCGATGTCGGCATCCGTCAGCAACAGGTAGTCGGCCGGCAGGCCAAGCGTCTGCACCGCGGCGATCCCCTGCGATTGCGCCCACACCTTGCCCGACCAGCCGGCCGGCAGCGGCTTCGCGCTCAGCACCGTCAGCCGGTCGGCGCGGTTGATCGCGAGCGCGGCCGCGCGGGCCGCGTCGGCGGTGCCGTCGTCGCTGTGGTCGTCGACGATGATCAGATGAAAGTCGCCCGGATAGTCCTGCTCGAGCAGCGAAGTCGCCGCGCGGGCGATCACGTCGGCTTCGTTGCGCGCCGGCACGACGGCCACGACGGCCGGCCAGCCGGCCTCGGCCGCCGCGCCGCGGGCGTCGGCCGGCAGCGGCCGCGCGGGCTGCGCGCGCCAGAAGCCGCCGCGCGCGACGAGCAGCACGATCCAGATCACCAGCGACAGGCCGGACACCAGGAAGGCGATCGCGAGCATCATCGGCCTGCCCCCTGCCGGGCACCGGCGCGTGCGACATCAATAAGGGTCTGGAACAAAACACCCGGCCCCGCAGGGGCGGACGGGCAATACGCGTAAGAATCGACGGTCATCGAATGGCCTTGAAATGAGCGCGATGGCGGGCAGCCGGAGCGGCCGCCCGCGAAACCGCGCAGTTTACCGGGTTCCGCGCGCGCCAGCGCCGAAGCGGCTCTCCCGCAATTGCAACGGTGTCGATACGGCACCGAAGCAAGGACGGCCCGATAGGGTTAAAATGCGCGATTAATTCGGGGTTCCGGGGCCTGGCCGGCCGGTTCGTTCCTGCCTTCATAACATCAAGCCGGGGCGAGCAAGCGCGTGCCAGCGCCTCGAACCCCGGCGTCTGTCGTCGGAGTTCGCTCACCTATGCGAGTCATCCTTGCCCAGCCCCGCGGCTTTTGTGCGGGGGTTGTCCGTGCGATCGAGATCGTCGATCGCGCGCTGCAACAGCACGGTGCGCCGGTCTATGTGCGTCACGAGATCGTGCATAACCGGCATGTCGTCGAAAATCTGCGTAATAAAGGGGCACGATTCGTTGAGGAACTCGACGAGGTGCCGCACGGCGCTGTCGCGATCTTCAGCGCGCACGGTGTCGCCCAGACGGTCGAGCGCGACGCGCAAACGCGGGGGCTCGACGTGCTCGACGCGACCTGCCCGCTCGTCACGAAAGTGCACGTGCAAGGCCGCCAGTACGTCGCGGCGGGCCGCCGGCTGATCCTGATCGGCCACGCGGGCCACCCGGAAGTCGAGGGCACGATCGGCCAGATTCCGGCCGAGGTGATCCTCGTGCAGAGCGAGGCCGAAGTCGATACGCTGACGTTGCCCGTCGACACGCCGGTCGCGTACATCACGCAGACCACGCTGTCGGTGGACGACACGCGCGGCATCATCGAAGCGCTGCAGCGCCGGTTCACCGACCTCGTCGGCCCGGACACGCGCGACATCTGCTATGCCACGCAGAATCGCCAGGCCGCCGTGCGCGAGCTGAGCGAACAGGTTGACGTGCTGCTCGTCGTCGGTGCGACGAACAGCTCGAACTCGAACCGCCTGCGCGAGATCGGCACCGAAAGCGGTGTGCCGAGCTATCTCGTCGCCGACGGCTCGGAAGTGAAGGCCGAATGGTTCGCGGGCGTGCAGACGGTCGGCCTGACCGCCGGCGCGTCGGCGCCCGAGGAAATGGTCGAGGATGTAATCGGCGCGCTGCGCGCGCTGGGGCCCGTCGAGGTCGCGACGATGGCGGGCCGTGAAGAAAAAGTCGAATTCAAGTTGCCGGCGAAGCTCACGCAAGCTGTCGCCCGCGAAGTTTAAGGAGGACATCCCTTGTCTATTCCGCTGCTCCAGCAAGTCCGTGTCGGCGCCTACATCGTGCGCCAGCACCTGTCCGGCAACAAACGCTATCCGCTCGCGCTGATGCTCGAGCCGCTGTTCCGCTGCAACCTCGCGTGCAACGGCTGCGGCAAGATCGATTATCCGGATCCGATCCTGAACCAGCGTCTTTCCGTCGAGGAATGCCTGCAGGCCGTCGACGAGTGCGGCGCGCCCGTCGTGTCGATCGCCGGCGGCGAGCCGCTGCTCCACAAGGAGATGCCGGAAATCGTCAAGGGCATCATGAAGCGCAAGAAGTTCGTGTACCTGTGCACGAACGCGCTGCTGATGGAAAAGAAGATGGACGACTACCAGCCGAGCCCGTATTTCGTCTGGTCGGTCCACCTCGACGGCGACAAGGACATGCACGACCATTCCGTGTCGCAGGAAGGCGTGTACGACAAGGCGGTCGCGGCGATCAAGGAAGCGAAGCGCCGCGGCTTCCGCGTGAACATCAACTGCACGCTGTTCAACGATGCGATCCCCGAGCGCGTCGCGAAGTTCTTCGACACGTTGGGCCCGATCGGCGTCGACGGCATCACCGTGTCGCCGGGCTACGCGTACGAGCGCGCGCCGGATCAGCAGCACTTCCTGAACCGCGACAAGACGAAGAACCTGTTCCGCGAAATCCTGAAGCGCGGCGAAGGCGGCAAGCGCTGGTCGTTCAGCCAGTCGTCGCTGTTCCTCGACTTCCTGGCCGGCAACCAGACGTACAAGTGCACGCCGTGGGGCAACCCGGCGCGTACGGTGTTCGGCTGGCAGAAGCCGTGCTACCTGGTCGGCGAAGGTTACGTGAAGACCTTCAAGGAGCTGATGGAAACGACGGAGTGGGACAACTACGGCGTCGGCAACTACGAGAAGTGCGCGGACTGCATGGTCCACTGTGGCTTCGAGGCCACGGCCGTGATGGACACGATCTCGAACCCGCTGAAGGCGCTGCGCGTGAGCCGCAAGGGCATCAAGACCGACGGCCCGTTCGCACCGGACATCTCGATCGCGAAGCAGCGTCCGGCCGAGTACGTGTTCTCGCGCCACGTCGAGATCAAGCTCGAGGAAATCCAGCGCGCCGGCAAGGGCAAGCTGCAGAAGCCGGCGAAGTCGGCAACGGCCGCTTAAGCGCGTTTCGCCGCGCGGCGGTTCGCGCCGTCGCAGCGGCCACGCAACGAAGCAGCGCCACGGAGTTCGCTCCGTGGCGCTTTTGTTTTGTCGGACGCCGTGCGACGCGTGGCGCTTGCACGTGTACGTGTACGTGCGGGGACGAACGTCCGTCGCCTAGCTTCGCGACTCCGCAGCGGCGATCAGTTGCCACGCGGTCGGCCCCGGATCGAGCAGCGGATCGGACGGCGGGTCGAGATCGTGCCGATGCGCTTCCTCCGACGGCAATCTCTGTGATTTCGCGATGCCGATTTCGTCGCCGCACACGGTGCATCGGTAGATGCCCGCCACCGTCACCCTGCTGCCCGGCGGCAGGTTCTCGCTGAATGCGCGCCCACTTCCGCACGTGAAGTAGCCGCCGCTCCTGTATAGCGCCATCGCTCCTCCTGACCGAAAACGAATGCGTTCGCGTCGACACGCACGATCGCCGCGAACGCGAGGATGGATTGTCGTCCCCCGGCCACGCCGGGTTCCAGTCATGCCATTAGACGGCGCGCGGCCGCGCGATGGAATCGGACACGTATGAAACGCGGCCGTCGGGCAGCCGTTCAATGCAGAATGGCTGGCTCCCGCATCTTCGTCGCGGCCTGCGCGACCAATCCCGACTGTTCGGCGGAAGCGAACGTGCAGACATGACGCCACAGCTCCGCCAGCCGATGCCGCGCGAGCGTCGCGACGCACGCGTCGTTCGCGGCGAGCACGCGTTCGAGCACCCCGCATTCGTCGGCGTGCAGCGTCCATGCACCGCCTTGCGCGGCGCGCGCCGCGCTCGCGTCCAGCACGCGCTCCGCGTCGACGCACAGGGCGATGGTCGCATCGGGGGAGACCGCGTCGTCGAGCGCGAGGAAGACCAGATACACGCTCGTGCGCAGCCGCATCAGCAGCGCTTCGCTACCGTGCTCGCCGCGCAGCGCGACCAGCGCCATGTGGCATTTCAGCGAGATGTCGCGTGCATGCGCGAGCGGCAGCGGCAGCAGCCATTCGCGCGTCAACGGCGGATGGCGCCGGCCTTTTCGGGCAACCTTCATGATTCGCCCTCGCTCGCGCATGCGTCGTTCGCCGCCGCCCCCGGCCACGCGCTGCGGCACACGCGCGCGCAGCGGCCCGCGTCGCGCAGGGCGTGCGCCCGACGTCGCACGCCGCGCACATCGGCGCGCCGTCGCGTCGCGCTCGCTTGCGGCAGCCTGCGTATCGCCAGCTCACGCAACACGCCGAACAATCGGTTCGGGCACGCCATGTCCGTCTCCCGCATCAAAACGTGTTGTCGCCCTTCAGGTAGTACGCGGTTTTCACGAAGAACGCCTTCACCGGATGGCCGCTCTGCGCGTCGCGGGCCGCCCGCGCTTCCATCGCGGCCTTCTCGTCGCGCCACCGGTCGGGCACCGGGTTGTTCACGCGCTCGAGCGCACGCTGCATCGCGAGCGGATAGTTCTGGTTGCCGGCCGTCGTCGCGCGATAGCCGGCGCGCGTCATCTGCATGAGCTGCGCATCGGTTTCGGCACGCGCCGCCGACCAGGTCAACGGCGCGGCATTCGGGGTGTCGGCGACGCCGATCGACTGCGCAAAGCTAACGGCCGGCAACGCAGCGAGTGCGCAAGAAAGAACGGCAACGGGAACGAGGGATCGCATAATGGCCTCCAGATGGTTGTCCCCGCATCGATCCAGCATCGATGCGTTGAAATCATCGTATGTCGGGCCGCATCCCGGTTGAATAGCCGAATCCGCAATTGTTATTTTCAGCCGCGCATTCGGCGCATGAGCCGCGTCATTCGCGAATCCATTCGAAACGGAATTTCTTTATTTCATTCAACGACCTGATCGGATTCTTACCGGCGATCCGGCTCGGCGCACATACCGCTCTTTCAATTTCCGAAATGACGTGTTGCCGGCGCGATGCCGGCCGGCGCGCCTGCAGACAAGGCTTTGGCGTGATGTCGCGCATGCGGATACCGCCGAAACGATTTCATCCGATCAGCCGATTCTTCTGATGCAGGACAAATCGTCCGCGTCGGCCTGCCGGATCGGGACACGACGCATGCCGCAAGGACGCGCGATAATCACGCATCAGCCGTTTCACACGGCATCTCAGGCGTTTTCATTTTTAATCGAGCCTCTCCATGGTCGCTCTCGACATTACCGCCATCGACAGTTGGCACGCGCACGTCTATTTCGATGCGGCGAGCCGCGACGCGGCCTGGGCGTTTCGCCAGGTCGTCGACGCGCGGTTCGGCGCGGTCATCGAACTCGGCCGCTTTCACGAACGCCTCGTCGGCCCGCATCCGGCGTGGTCGTACCAGATCGCGTTCGGCGCCGCGCGATTCGACGACATCGTGCCCTGGCTCGTGCTGAACCACGGCGCGCTCGACATCTTCGTGCATCCGAATACCGGCGACGACCTGCGCGACCATCGCGATTGCGCGATGTGGATCGGCAAGTCGTATACGCTGAATCTCGACGCGCTGGCCAGCTAACGGCCGGCGCGCCCTGCCGCCTTCGCCGCGGCGAGGCATTCACGTTTCGGGTCGACGTGAAACGTCTGGCGGCGGCGCGCCTCTACAGTGGTTTCCGTGATCGACTTCCGGAAACCCGCGATGACACCCGCAGACACCCACGCCGACGCCCGACGCATCCATGAAGACTGGCACGCCGCCGTCGTCGCCCGCGACCTCGACGCGCTGATGTCGCTGTATGCCGACGACGCGGTGCTCGAAACGCCGCTCGTCGTCGCCACGCGGCCCGCGCACGGCTCGGGCGTGCTGCACGGCAAGGCCGCGATCGGCGCCTTCCTCGCGGCCGGCCTGCGCGATCCGGACAACCGGCTCGGGCGCTGGTACCGGACCGGGCTGTTCTTCTCGAACGGCCGCCAGCTCGTCTGGGAGTACCCGCGCGCAACGCCGGACGGCGATCAGGTGGATCTCGTCGAAGTGATGGATCTGCGCGACGGGCTGATCGCGCATCATCGCGTGTATTGGGGATGGGCCGGGTTCAACGCGCTGCGGGCCGCCTCGCGCCCGTAGCGCATGCTGGGGCCGGCTGGCCACGCGCGGACGTCACCTGCCCGACGCTCCATGCCGCTCACGCGACATACATCGCGACACTGACGAACTGGCACAGGCTGCCGGCCAGCACGAAAAGGTGCCAGATACCGTGCCCGTGGCGGATGCGTTCGTCGTTGATGAAGAAGTAGATTCCCGCGCTGTAGATCACGCCGCCGGCCACGAGCCACGCGGTGCCCACGGGCGGCAGCGCATGAATCAGCGGACGCACGGCGACGAGCGCGAGCCAGCCCATCAGCACGTACAGGATCATCGACAGCAGGCGCGTGCGGCGCCCGAGCGTCAGCTCCTGCACGATGCCGAACACGGCGAGCCCCCAGCTCACGCCGAACAGCGACCAGCCCCACGGGCCGCGCAGCGTGACCAGCGTGAACGGCGTGTAGCTGCCGGCGATCAGCAGGTAGATCGCGGCATGGTCGCATTTCTGCAGGATCGCCTTCAGGCGCGGCTTGCGCACGCTGTGATACGCCGTCGAGATCGCGTAGAGCAGGATCAGCATCGCGCCGTACACGCTGAAGCTCACGACCTTGTACGGGTCCCCTTCGAGCGCGCCCATCGTCACGAGCGCCACGAGGCCGGCTACCGACAGCACCGCGCCGACGAGATGGGAAATGCTGTTGAAACGCTCACCGACATGCACGACGTGTTCTCCTGCGGTCCATCGGGAAAAGAGGGAGCCCTATGATACCGGCGGCCGGATAGCCCGTGCTGCGCCCGGGCAAACGGCGTGCGAGCGCCATGCGCCGCCGGCCGGCGCAAAAAAAGCGCCGCGACATCCATCGCGGCGCTTCCGTTTCGTCAACCGGACCGATTCGTCAGGTCATTGCAACGGCCGGTTCAGCAACATTTCCCTGCTCCCGACCCGTACCGCGCATTCTGACGCTCGCGAAAGAATTCCTCGTACGTCATCGGCTCGCGGTCCGGATGGGTTTCGCGCATGTGCGCGACGTAGGTGTCGTAGTCGGGCAGGCCGACCATCAGCCGCAACGCCTGCCCGAGGTAACGCCCCGCGCTGCGCAGGTCGCTGCCGAGATCGGTAAACATCGCGGCCTCTCCTCAACGTCCGCTGCCGAGCGCCTGCGCGGCCGGCATCGCTTCGTACGGCGTCTCGCGCACGGTCGGCTTCGATTCGCGGCGCGCGCGCAGCACGGCGAGCAGGCCGTACACCGCGATGCTCACGACGACGAAGATGAACAGCCCGGCCAGCGCCGCATCGATGTAGTCGTTGAAGATGATCCGCTTCATCTGCGCGATCGACTTCGCCGGCGCGAGCACCTTGCCTTCGTCCACCGCGGCCTGCAGCTTCGCGGCGTGCGCGAGGAAGCTGACCTTCGGGTTCGCGTCGAAAATCTTCTGCCAGCCGGCCGTCAGCGTGCAGATCAGGAGCCACGCGGTCGGCACGATCGTCACCCACGCATAGCGCTCGCGCTTCATCTTGAACAGCACGACGGTGCCGAGCACCAGCGCGATCGCGGCGAGCATCTGGTTGGAGATGCCGAACAGCGGCCACAGCGTGTTGATGCCGCCGAGCGGATCGACCACGCCCTGGTACAGGAAGTAGCCCCATGCGGCCACGCACAGCCCGGTCGCGACCAGGTTCGCGGGCAGCGACTCGGTGCGCTTGAGCGCCGGGTGGAACGTGCCGAGCAGATCCTGCAGCATGAAGCGGCCCGCACGCGTGCCCGCGTCGACGGCCGTCAGGATGAACAGCGCCTCGAACAGGATCGCGAAGTGATACCAGAACGCCATCATCGCTTCGCCGCCGATCACCTGGTGCAGGATGTGCGCCATGCCGACGGCCAGCGTCGGCGCGCCGCCCGCGCGCGCGATGATCGTCGTTTCGCCGACGGCCTTCGCGGTTTGCGTGAGCATGTCGGGCGTCAGCACGAAGCCCCATTGCGTGACGGTGTTCGCGACCGCTTCCGGCGTCGAGCCGAGCACGGCGGCCGGCGCGTTCATCGCGAAGTAGATGCCCGGCTCGATCACGCACGCGGCGACCAGCGCCATGATCGCGACGAACGATTCCATCAGCATCGCGCCGTAACCGATGAAGCGCGCGTTGGTTTCGTTGTCGATCAGCTTCGGCGTCGTGCCCGACGAGATCAGCGCGTGGAAGCCCGATACGGCGCCGCACGCGATCGTGATGAACAGGAACGGGAACAGGTTGCCCGACCACACCGGGCCCGTGCCGTCGACGAACTTCGTCAGCGCGGGCATCTTCAGTTCCGGTGCGACGACCAGGATGCCGATCGCGAGGCCGAGGATCGTGCCGATCTTCAGGAACGTCGACAGGTAGTCGCGCGGCGCGAGCAGCAGCCACACCGGCAGCACCGATGCGACGAAGCCGTAGCCGATGAGAATCCACGTGAGCTGCGTGCCGCTGAACGTGAACCATGCGGCGACCGTGGGCGAGGCGGCCACGTTCTGGCCGAACGCGATCGCCGCCATCAGCCCGATGAAGCCGATGATCGACACTTCGCCGATGCGGCCCGGGCGGATGTAGCGCGTGTAGACGCCCATGAACAGCGCGATCGGAATCGTCGCGGCGACGGTGAACGTGCCCCACGGCGAATTCGTCAGCGCCTTCACGACGATCAGCGCGAGCACCGCGAGGATGATCACCATGATCAGGAACGCGCCGAACAGCGCGATCACGCCGGGCACCGTGCCGAGTTCCATCTTGACGAGGTCGCCGAGCGAGCGGCCGTCGCGGCGCGTCGAGATGAACAGCACGATGAAGTCCTGCACGGCGCCGGCGAATACGACGCCGGCCAGGATCCACAGCATGCCGGGCGTATAGCCCATCTGCGCGGCGAGCACGGGGCCGACCAGCGGCCCGGCGCCGGCGATCGCGGCGAAGTGATGGCCGAACAGCACGTACTTGTTGGTCGGCACGTAGTCGAGGCCGTCGTTGTACTTGACCGCCGGCGTCATGCGCAGCCCGTCGAGCTGCATGACCTTGCTGGCGATGAAACGGCTGTAGAAGCGATATGCGATCAGATACACGCAGACTGCGGCGATCACGATCCAGAGGGCACTGACGCGCTCGCCGTGCGCGAGTGCGATCGTGCCGAATGCGAACGCGCCGAGTAGCGCGACCGCGATCCAGAGCAGGGTACTGGAAGCCCGATTCATGGCGTCTCCTGGTCTCCAATGTGTTTTTGAGTGGATGCGGCCCGAAAGCCGAACCCGCGTGACGTCGATGCGTCGTGCCGCAGCCTCGCTGAAGCCGCGGCGATGGGCCGTAGTATTCCGCGCGACGGGGGCCGCTTACAAGCGGATAACTACGTATGAGGATCTACGTAGAATTACGTAGTCGCTGTCACATGCCCGCCGTCAGGCCACGATTGCTCACGACCGGCGAGCCACGTACAGTATTTGCCTGCCCCCATTCCGGAACCGCCATGCCGATTGCATTTCAGAAGACGAACGCGAATGGCGATGACTTCGTCATCGTCAACCTGCGTGGTCAAGGGCACGATCCCGCGCATCGTGTCGATCGCGACCTCGTGCGACGTATCGGCGGTCGGCATCGCGGCATCGGCTCCAACGCGCTCGCGGTTGGGTCGGATTGCGACGATGCAGCCGCCCGCGTCGCGTTCCGGAACCCCGACGGCTCGGCGCTCGATACCTGCGGCAGCGCGACGCGCGGTGTCGCGTGGAAAAAGCTGAGGCGGGGAACCGGCGCGGCGTCGGTCGTGCTGCGCACGAATCGCGGGCGCCTGCACTGTTCCCACGATACAGACGGGTTGATCGAGGTCGAAATGGGCGCGCCGCGGCTCGGCTGGCAGGACGTGACGGTTCGATGGAACAGCGCCGGTGGCGTGTTCCTGAGCGGGCACGTGACGTTCGGGTTCAACGGGGTGTGGCTGTGATGACCGACGACGCACAAACCTTCCACGCGTTGCGCCCGCGCCTGCAGAAGATCGCGTACCGGATGCTCGGCTCGATCGCGGACGCCGAGGACATCGTGCAGGACGTGTGGCTGCGCTGGCACGACGCGGCGCGCGAGCGCATCGAGAACGCCGAGGCCTGGCTCGTCGCGGTCACGACGCGGACGTCGATCGATCGCCTGCGCGCGGCGAAGCTCCGGCGCGAACACTACACGGGCATCTGGCTGCCCGAGCCGGAGCTCGGCGAATCGCCTGCCACGCCGGAGGAAATGACCGAGCGCGCGAACGACGTATCGGTCGCGTACTTGCTGCTGCTCGAACGGCTGACGCCGGAAGCGCGCGCGGCGTTCCTGCTGCGCGAAGTGTTCGATGCCGACTACGACGAGATTGCCGACGCGATCGGCAAATCCGAAGCCGCGTGCCGGCAGCTCGTCAGCCGCGCGAAGGCCCAGTTGCGAGACGCCGACAGGCCGCGCCACGTCGTGCCGCGCGAAACCCACCGGCAATTGCTGCAGAGCTTTTCGCACGCGCTCGCGCAAGGCGATTTCCCGTCGATCCAGGCGCTCCTCGCCGAAGACGCGATGCTGATCGGCGATGGCGGCGGCAAGGTCCAGAGTTTCCCGAAACCGCTGGTCGGCGGTCGCCGCATCGCTCAACTGTTCTATGCGACGTGGTTGCGCTGCGGCAGCGGTGTCGAGATGCGGCCGGTCGTGCTGAACGGCGAATGGGCGATGCTGCGCTTCATCGCGGGGCAACTCGAAGCGGCGATGTCGTTCGAGACCGACGGCGCGCGCATCGGCCGGATTCTCGTGCAGCGCAACCCCGACAAGCTCGCGCGGATCGCGGCCGCCTGCGCGGCCGGCTGACTTGCGCGTCCCCGCGCCGGCGCCGGCCGCACCCGCCGTCGAGCGCGGATTGATGCAGCGCGCGCAACACGATGCGTCCCTGTGCGTGGCTACCGCGTACCGGCGCACCCTCCTAAGATGATTTCGCGCGGCGCCCTGCCGCCCACGACACCCGCACCACGCGGGCCAGCCTCTTCGTCGCCAGGAGAAATCATGACGCAGCGTCTCAACTACATGCATCAATCGCCCGAGCTGTTCAAGCAGTTCCTCGAACTCAGCAATTTGCTGCGCGGCAGCGCGATCGAGGAATCGATCCGCGATCTCGTATCGGCCCGTGCGTCGCAGCTCAACGGCTGCGCGTTCTGCCTCGACATGCACGTGAAGGAAGCGCGCCTTCACGGCGAGCGCGAACTGCGCCTGCACCATCTGGCGACGTGGCGCGAATCGACGCTGTTCTCGCCGCGCGAGCGGGCCGCGCTGGCCTGGACCGAAATACTGACGAAACTCCCCGAGCACGGCGTGCCGGACGACGTCTACGATCGCGTGCGCGGCCAGTTCTCCGAAAAGGAATTGTCGGACCTGACGTTCGAAGTGATGGCGATCAACGGCTGGAACCGCGCGAACGTGGCGTTCCGCACCGCTCCGGGTTCGGCCGACAAGGCTTACGGCCTCGACAAGGCCAATCTCGCCTGACGCCCTCGCCCGGTCGCGGGCGCCCTTCTTCGCCGCCGGCGGCCTGCCGGCGGCGGTCACTGGAATACATCCCATGATTCGCTTGAAACATGCCGTCGCGTCCGCGCTCCTGGTCGCGGCCGCCACCGCCGGCGCCGCCCATGCGGCGCCCTCGGCCATCGTCACGACGCTGATGACGAAGCCGCTCGACGACTATCCGGGCAAGGAAGCCCAGATGATCTCGGTCGAATACCCGCCCGGCGCGGTCGACCCGGTTCACCGCCACCACGCCGACGCGTTCGTCTATGTCGTCGAAGGCTCGATCGTGATGCAGGTGAAGGGCGGCGAGCCCGTCACGCTGAAACCGGGCCAGACCTTCTACGAGGGCCCGAACGACCTGCACACGGTCGGACGCAACGCGAGCCAGACCCGGCCCGCGAAGTTCATCGTGCTGCTGTTGAAGGACAAGGGCGCGCCCGTGCTCGTGCCGGAAAAATAGCCGGCTCGCACGCCGCCGCGACCTTTTTGAAAAAATGCGGCGGGCGGTGTCACAGGCGGCAGCGCTGAAACGTCTAGTCGCATACGGACACCACGATTCCAGCGCCACCATGCCCGACACCTCCATCCGCCGCCCCGATGCCGACGACCCGTTCGCGCGCAGCTTCTCGACCTGCTACGCCGGCGTGGTCACGTTCCTGGCCGTCGTCACCGAGGGCAGCTTCGCGCGCGCCGCCGACCGCCTCGGCGTCGGCCGCTCGTCGGTCAGCCGCCACGTGCAGCGGCTCGAGGACCGGCTCGACGCACGCCTGTTCCAGCGCACCACCCGCAGCATGTCGCTGACGCGCGAAGGCGAGCTTTTCTACGAAAACTGCCGGCCCGGCATCGAGCATCTGGCGCAGGCGCTCGAGGACATGCGCGAGCTGCGCAGCGGGCCGCCCAGCGGGCACCTGCGCATCGGCGCGACGCCGGGCTTCGGCCGCAAGGTCATCGCGCCGCTGCTGCGCGACTTCCATGCGCAGTATCCGGACATCACGCTCGAACTGCTGCTGAACGACCGGCCCGTCGATTTCTCCGCCGACCGCATCGACGTCGCGTTTCGCGACGGCCGCATGGAGGACAGCGCGATCGTCGCGCGCCGGCTGATTCCGATGCAGATGATCGTCTGCGCGTCGCCGTCGTACGCGCATCAGCACGGCTTGCCGCGCCACGTCGACGATCTCGAGCGGCATCGCTGCATCAACCTGCGCACCGCATCGGGCCGCGTGACGGAATGGGAATTCAGGATCGACGGCGTGACGCAGCAGCGCCAGATCGCCGCGCATCACACGTTCAACGACATCGATCTCGTCGTGCAGGCGGCGCTCGACGGGCTCGGCATCGCGCAGTTGCCCGCGTACCAGGTGTGCGACCTGCTCGCCGACGGCCGGCTGGTGAGCTGTCTCGGCCAGCACGCGCCGGACGACGGCGGCCACTATCTCTGTTACCTGAGCCGCAAGCACCTGCCCACGCGGATCCGCGTGTTCATCGACTACATGATCGAACAGACGCGTGCGCGCGAACTGCACTGCCCGGCGACGATGACGACCATGACGACGACGGCGCCGCTGGAGGCGGTCGATTGATGCATTCGCGGCAACATGGTGAGGGCTTGCAGGACACTGGCGGATCGCGCGGCGCATGCCTACGATGCGGGCTGTTCGGCAGGCACGCGCATATGGCGCGGCGCCGCTCGGCAAGGCGGCGGCCCGATCGCGCGAACGCGATCGGCGCCGGTTTCGGCAGGTTCAAGCGGCGCGCATGTCGCGCGCCCGTTCAAGGAGAGCAATCGTGAAGATCGTCGTCATTGGTGGTACCGGCCTCATCGGCAGCAAGGTCGTCAGGAACCTGATCGCACGCGGCCACGACGCGGTGGCGGCAGCGCCGTCGACGGGCGTCGATACGATCACGGGTGCGGGGCTGGACGACGCGCTCGCCGGCGCGGAGGTCGTGGTCGATCTCGCGAATTCGCCGTCGTTCGAGGAAGCGGCCGTGAAGGCATTCTTCGAGGCGTCGGGACGCAACCTGTTCGCCGCGGAGCGTGCGGCCGGCGTGCGCCATCACGTCGCGTTGTCGGTGGTCGGCACCGACCGGTTGCAACAGAGCGCGTATTTCCGCGGCAAGATCGTTCAGGAAAACCTGATCCGCGAAGCGGGCGTGCCGTACACGATCGTGCGCTCGACGCAATTCTTCGAATTCGTCGGCGCGATCGCGCAGGCTGGCGCGCAAGGCGACACGGTCCGCTTGACCACCGCGCACTTCCAGCCGATCGCGTCGGACGACGTCGCGGCCGCCGTGACCGATTTCGCGCTCGATGCGCCGCGCAACGGCATCGTCGAGATCGCCGGCCCCGAGCGCGTGCGGATCGCCGATCTGGTCGAACGTTTCCTGTCGGCCGCGCACGACGCGCGCACGGTGACGCGGGATGCGGACGCCGACTACTTCGGCGCGGTGCTGCAGGACGACACGCTCGTGCCGGCGGCCGGCGCGCGCCTCGGCGCGACGACCTTCGACGCGTGGTTCCGGCAGCACGCGCTCGCGCGCTGACCACCGCCGGATCGCACACCATGACGCCGCTGCGCCCGCCGCCGCTGTCGCTGCTCGACCGGTATCGCGGCCGAGAACCGCAGACGCTGTACTCGACGACGGTCACCGTCACGGGCGGCGAGGCCGAGCACGGCCGCGCATCGGGCGTCGCGCGTTCCGACGACGGGCGCCTGGAGGTCACGCTGCGCCTGCCGTCCGCGCTGGGCGGGCCCGGCGACGGCCCGAACCCGGAGCAACTGTTCGCCGCGAGCTATGCGGCGTGTTTTCACGGCGCGCTGAGCCTGCTGGCCGCACGGGCGGGCATAGCGATCGCCGGCGCGACGGTGTCCGCATCGATCGACTTCTGCCGCGATCCGATGGACGGGTTGTTCATGCTGAACGCGAACATTCGCGTGCGGCTGCCGGGCGTCGAACGCACGTTGGCGGAAGAACTCGTCCGCAATACGGAGCGTTTCTGTCCGTATACGAAGATGGCGCACGACGGGATCAGCCACATCGTGGCGCTTGCGCCGGCGGACGATGCGCCCGAACGCTAGACGGCGCGAACGTTCCACCCATCGTCTTCACGAGGGAGTCATGCAGTCATTCGACAACAAGGTGGTCCTCATTACCGGCGGCGGCGCCGGCATCGGGCGGGCGGCGGCCGTCGCGTTCGCGCGCGAAGGGGCGCGCGTCGTCATCACGGGCCGCCGCGAAGAGGCGCTTTCCGCCGCCGCGCGCAGCGCGCCGGGCATCGACTACGTGGTCGCGGACGCCGGCAATCCGGCCGACGCCATGCGCACGATCGACGAAACGGTCGCACTGGCGGGGCGGCTCGACGTGCTGGTCAACAATGCGGGCGCGGGGGCGATCCTGCCGCTCGAGTCGGCGACCTTCGACGCGATCAGCGCGATCTTCCGCGTCAATACGCTCGGGCCGTCGATGCTCGCGACCGCCGCGCTGCCGCATCTGAAAGCGGCGCGCGGCAGCATCGTCAACGTGTCGAGCACGTTCGGACACAAGGCTGCGGCGCTGTTGTCGCACTATGCGGCGAGCAAGGCCGCGCTCGAGCATCTGACGCGCTGCTGGGCGCTCGAGCTCGCATCGGCGGGCGTGCGCGTGAACGCCGTTGCGGCGGGCCCGACGGAAACGGACTTCCTGTCGGAACGGATGAAGCTGTCGGAAACCGACATCGAAGCGATCAAGGCGCAGGAGCGCGCGCGCATTCCGCTCGGCCGGCGTGGCGAGCCCGCGGACGTCGCGAGCTGGATCGTGTCGCTGGCGTCGCCGCAGGCGGCATGGATGACGGGGCAGGTAATCACGGTCGACGGCGGGCTCGACGCAACCTGACCGTCGCCGGAACGCGCGTCACCCGTCGCGACGGGCGACGCGTGACGCGCGAGATGGAGGATCAGTGCTTTTCGTCGACCTTCTTCGGCTTCGGCGGCGACGGCACCTTCGCGTACTGGAACGCCGGCGTGGCCTTCAGCGCCTCCTTCGTCGCGCCGGGCAGGTAGATGTTGCCGTTGCGCACGTCGAGCGACGCGATCGGCACCGCGACGTCATGCGCGGCCACGCCGAGGAAGCCGCCGGCCGACACGATCGCGGCGGACACCGAGCCGTCCGGCGCGACGATCAGGTCGCGCACCTTGCCGACCTTCTGGTTGTCGTCGTTGTATACGGTCTTGCCGAGCACGCTCTTCTTCACGCTCCAGCCTTCGAGCAGCGCCTGCGACTGCTCGACGGTCACGCTGATCGGCTGCGCGCCCGCGATCTGCGCGTGCGCGCTGACGCTCGAGGCGAGGACGGTTGCTGCGATGAGGGTCTTGTAGAACTTCATGTTTCATGCACTCCGGTGCGGTTGTTGTGGATTCCGGGCGCGAAGCGGGCACAACGGCTGATCGGTGGGCACCCCGCGGATGGCCGCCCCGCGGATGGCCGCCCCACGGATGGCCGCCCCGCGCTTCGTCGGTCGCGTGACGGCCGGCCGCACCGCCACTGCGCGTGTGCGTGGCGGACCGGCGTGGCCGGACTGCGGCGAGCAACACGTCTTTCATGGTAGCGGCATTCGCCGGATCGTGCGTTCACGATGCAACACGGCAGATGGGGCGAGCCGGATCCGGATCAACGATCGTGCGGACAAGTGGAGCGAGCGGCCCCGAAAAATGGCGCCGCGGCCTGCCGATCGGGACAACCTCACGAAACGCATACCCGGCCTTCGGGGCGCATCGGACCACGCGGCGTCACGCATTGCGCGAATACGTTCGCCGGTGCCGCACGGCGTCGGCCAGCACGTCGAGCACAGGCTCCGTCTGCGTCCAGCTCAGGCACGCATCGGTGATCGACACGCCGTACTTGAGCGGCACGCCGGGCTTCAGGTCCTGTCGGCCGGCTTCGAGATGGCTCTCCACCATCACGCCGACGATCCGATGCTCGCCCTGCCCCAACTGCCGCGCGAGATCCTGCGCCACCTCGATCTGCCGCTCGTGCGACTTGTTCGAGTTCGCATGCGAGCAATCGACCATCACCTGTTCGCGCAATCCGGCCTTGCGCAGCACCGCGCAGCTTGCTTCGACGTGCTCGGCGTCGTAGTTCGGGCCGTTCTTGCCGCCGCGCAGGATCACGTGCGCATCGTCGTTGCCGCGCGTCTCGAAGATCGCGGCCATCCCCATCTTCGTCATCCCCATGAACGCATGGCTCGCAGCCGCGGCGACGATCGCGTCCGACGCGACCTGCACGCCGCCGTCGGTGCCGTTCTTGAAACCGATCGGGCAGCTCAGCCCCGACGCCAGCTGACGGTGGCTCTGGCTCTCGGTGGTGCGCGCGCCGATCGCGCCCCACGCGATCAGGTCGGCGATGTACTGCGGGCTCAGCAGGTCGAGGAATTCGGTCGACGCCGGCAGGCCGAGCGCGTTGATGTCGAGCAACAGTTGCCGCGCGGCGCGCAGCCCTTCGTTGATGCGGAAGCTGCCATCCAGGCGCGGATCGTTGATGTAGCCCTTCCAGCCGACCGTCGTGCGCGGCTTCTCGAAGTAAACGCGCATCGTGATCAGCAGGTCGTCCTTCAACGCGTCGGCGGCCGCCTTCAGCCGGCGTGCGTAATCGAGCGCCTGGTCGTGATCGTGGATCGAGCACGGGCCGACGACGAGCAGCAGGCGGTCGTCGCGGCCGTGCAGGATGTCGCCGATCGCGCGGCGCGTGTCTTCGACGAGCGTCTGCGTGGCGGCCGGCACCGGCAGTTCGTCGAGCAGCAGCGCGGGCGAAATCAGCGGGCGCACCGCGCCGATGCGCACGTCGTCGATGCGCGTGGTGTCCTGCGTCGCGTCGGCGCTGCCTACCTCGCGATCGTGGGAAGGATTGTCGAGGTTCTGCATGGTGATTCTCCGGGGGACGTCTGTCTGGAATGATGGGCAGGCTCGATTATGGCACTCGCGCGAAACGGTAGCGGCTTGCGGCAGGGGAAGGCGGGCGAGCGCCGCCGCGGGAATGCGGCCGACGTCAAAACGAGGCAAAAAAGGCGTGTCGCAAGGGTTCGCCCGCGGTTCGCCGCGTTGCGCGGCGTGGTGACCAGCAAGTGGCCCGGCCGTTCGGCCGAGTGTTCGCGTGCGGGCGAAGTACCGTACGATCGCAATTGTCCGGTAGCGAAGCGGCCCGTCGGGTGACGTCCGCCGCTTCGCGTGCCGCTTGCCTGCGACCACGCGTTCCCTGCCCGACCGACACATCACGATAACCGTCTCCGAATTGCTCCGCGCCATCCGCCAACCCTATGCCGACCTGCTCGCGAAAGCGGCCACGCAACCGGCGGTCGTCGTCGAACCGGCCTACCGGCGGGACGACGGCACGCTGGCCACCGAAGGTCCGCTCGCGCTGCCGTGCCGCGCCGATACCATCGCCGCCGAAGGCGAATCGGCCGGCGAGCCCGCGATGGTCGACTCGGCCACGCAACTGGATTTCGAGCCGTTCGCGTTCGAGCTCGAAACGGCGGCCGTGTCGATCCGCCCGTTCGTCTGGGACTGGGCCGCGGTCGAAGCCGACGGTCTCGACGAAACCGCTGCCAACGACGCCTTCAAGACGTGGTTCCTCGCGTGGTTCGACGGGGACGACGAGAACTCGCCAGCCGAGGATGGATTGCACGGCATCGTTCACTACCTGTCGGAACCGGTTCGCACGGAACAGGGCTGGCGCATCCACGCGGATCTCGGTTCCGCGCCGGAGACGGCCGTCGAGGATCTGCTGTTCCGGCTCGTCGATGCCGGCGCGACGCGGATCAGTGTCGGTTGACATGCATCTTCATCATTCACGCACCGTCATGAAAACCATCCTGTCGTCGCCCGTGATGCGCCCGTTGATCCGAAGCGCGTGTGCGCTGATCGCGCTGCACGCGAGCTTTGCCCATGCCGCGCCGCGCACCGTCTATGAAGGAACGCTGCAAGGCGCCGGGCCCGTCGTGATGGAACTCGACGATCGCCCGGCCGCGGACGGCTCGATCACGGGCCGCTACTTCTATACGCAGTTCGGCGTCGATATTCCGCTGCGAGGCAAGCCCGCGCAACTGGTCGAGCCGCTCGTGCGTTCGCAATTGCCGGACGATGTGCGCAGCGCGTCGAAATACAGCGGGCAGCCCGATTTCGATCACAGGGCGGCCACCTGGCAGGGCACGCGGGACAAAGATGGCTATCGCGGCCGTTGGATCGATGCGCGCTCGGGCAAGACGCGGCCCTTCGCGTTGCGCCGCGTGGCTGCATACGATCCCGACGCGGTTGCACCCGGCCCCGTCGAAGCGATTAGCGCGCTCGTGGCGGGGGGGTATCGGCAGCGGCGTCGCGCGCAGTGAGGACATCGACATGCAGCACGCGCCTTATGCCACATTGAAGCTTGCCGGGCACGCGCAGCCGGTCGGCTCCGAAGTGGGCGACGGTACGGTTGCGTACCGAATGTGGCGCGACCCGCGCACGGTGCTCGCGTATCCGCGCCTGAGCCGCCATCCCGACCCGGCCGTGATGGCGCGGATCAATCGTTTGCTCGAACAGCGGCACTGGCAAATGAATCTCGCGGCGCTCGAATGCGCGTCGACGCGCTATACCGACGACGGGCCGGCCGCCGGAACGCTGGGCAGCTACGACGACGAGAGCGTGACGGTCACGTGGCTGTCGCGGGCGGCGCTGGGGATCGTGGAAGCAGGCAGCACGTACTGCGGCGGCGCGCACCCGGACAATCACTACGATCCGGTCACGTTCGACCTGCTGCGCGGCACGTATCTCGACTGGAATCGCGTGATCGACGCGGCTGCGCCGGCCGAAGACCATGAATCGGCAACGAGCGCCGCGCTGGCGAAGTTCATTGCGCGGCTGCGCGACGCAGCCTCACCGGGCGCACAGGCAACGAATGGCGACGACGATTCGCTATCGTGCGCCGACGTGTTCCCGCAATATCTGGCATTCGAACTCGATGCGCCCGGGAAGCTGTCGTTCGTCGTATCCGGGATCGGTCACGCAATGGGCGCCTGCCTCGGGCCTCAGCTCGACGCGCCTTTTGCCGCGCTCGCGCCGATCCTGAGACCGGGCGGTGCGCGTTACCTCGTCCCGGGCGTCAAGCTGAAGTAACGCGGCGGTGCGCACGCTCCGCCGTCATTGCATCGGCAGACGATCAGCCCGCGTCGCCCGGCGCGTCTGCGTCGATGCCGAGTTCGCTCGCCATCCGCTGAACCAGCGCATTCAGTCGCGCCACTTCGTCCGCCAGGCGCTTCTGCTCGGCCTTCAGCGCTTCGAATTCGGAAGGCGGCACCGAATCCGCGCCGCCTGCATCCGCGCTCGCGAAGTCGGCCATGTTCACTTCGCCGCACATCAGGTGCATCCAGCGGTTCTCGCGCGCGCCCGGTGCACGCGGCAGGCGGACGACGAGCGGCTGCGCGCGCGCCGCGAGTTCGTCGAGGAACGCCTCGACCGACGAGATATCCGCGAAGCCGTGCAGGCGCGCGCTGTTCAGGCGCAACTCGGCGGCCGTCTGCGGGCCGCGCAGCAGCAGGATCGTCAGCAGCGCGATCGCCTGGCTCGGGATGCCGAGCACGCGGTTCATGTTGTGCTCGAAGCGCGGCACGCGGCTGCTGCTGCCCTCCATCACGAGGCTCAGGTGCTTCAGCCCGTCGAGCGCGGTCGTGACTTCGTCCTCGCTCACGTTCATCACGGGCGAGCGCGCGGTTTTCTGGTTGCAGCCGGCGGTCAGCGCGTTCAGCGACAGCGGATAGGTATCTGGCACCGTGTGCTGTTTCTCGACGAGCACGCCGAGAATGCGGGCCTCGAGGGGCGTGAGTTCGCGAAGGGCGCGGGGCGTGGGCGTATCCGGCGTGGTGTTCATGGGTGGCGTCGCAGCGTGCAGCAGGTGAAGGGAACGGTCGCGGCCCGCGCGGCATCGCGCACGGGCGAGCCATATGATAGCTCGCGGCGCGTGTCCCCGTGCCGCTCGCCGCCCCGGCGTGCGCACTTGCCGCAGCGGGCTTTCGTCGGACGTGGCGGTGCGCCCGATGGCACGCGGCGCCACGCGGCGATGCATGCGCGCGCCGCACCGCCGATTCATCGTCCACGCGCGCCCGGGCGTTTGCGCGATGCACATGCCGGCGCTACGATATGCGTTCATCCCGATACCCGCGGCGCCGCGCGCGACCGTCTTCGCACGCCACACCACGCATGACTCGCCGAACGCGCCGACGCCGTGCCGCGCGCCGCTCGTCACTCCTGCTCACCCCCTCACCGGTTCACCACCATGACTGCATCTTCTTCCGCACACGTGCGCGCCATCGTCACCGGACACACACGCGGCGTCGGCGCGGCGCTCGCCGAACAACTGCTGCAGGAAGGCATCGTCGTGCTCGGCGTGTCGCGCGGCCGTCATCCGTCGCTCGCGTCGCAAGCCGGCGACCGCTTCGCCGAAGTCGAACTCGATCTGTCGGACACGACGGCCGTCGCCACCTGGCTGGCCGGCGACACGCTGCGCGGCTTCGTCGACGGCGCGTCGCTCGTGCTGCTGTTCAACAACGCGGGCATCGTCGATCCGATCGGCCCGCTCGCCGCGCAGGACCCGACGATCGTCGCCCGCGCGGTCGGGCTGAACGTCGCCGCGCCGCTGATGCTGTCGGCCGCGCTCGTGCAAGCCGCATCGGCGTCGACCGAATGCCGGATCGTGCACCTGTCGAGCGGCGCGGCCCGCAACGCGTATGCGGGCTGGAGCGTCTACTGCGCGACCAAGGCCGCGCTCGATCACCATGCGCGCGCCGTCGCGCTCGATGCGAACGGCGCGCTGCGCATCTGCAGCGTCGCGCCGGGCGTCGTCGATACGGGCATGCAGGCCACGATCCGCGCGACCGGCGAAGATCGCTTCCCGATGCGCGGGAAATTCGACCAGTTGAAGTCGAGCGGTGCGCTCGCCACGCCCGAAGCGACCGCCCGACAACTGATCGGCTATGCGCTGAGCGACGCATTCGGTGCCGAGCCGACGGCCGACGTGCGCAACCTGCCGACGACGTAAGCGGCGGACGCGGCCCGTCATCCCTCGAGCCGCTTCGTCCAGTCTTCGACCTGCCGCTCCGTGCGGCGCCTGTCGAGCATCTTGCGCCAGCCGGGCGGCAGCAACGGCACGTCGCACAGCGCATCGAGCGCCGCCATGTCGAGCGTGCGCCGATACAGCACGTCGAGCACCGCCGACAGCGGCCATTGCGGGTAGCGGCGCTCAAGCAGCGCCAGCACATCGCCCGGCGCGACCCAGCCTTCCTGCAGCACGCGGTAATACCAGCCGGTCCGGCCGCTTTGCTGCACGAGCGCCGCCATGCGCGGATGATCGAAGCGCGCGTTGAGCTTCCAGCACGGCTGTCGCGACTGCGAGACCTGAAGCACCGCGCCGCCCAGCGTGAACACGTCGCCGAGACACACGTCGTGCTCGGTGATGCCGCGCGTCGACAGGTTCTCGCCGAACGCACCCGGCCGGGCGAGCACGTCGCGCGCGCCGATCTGCGCGGCCCACCACGCATAGTGATCGTGCGCATAGTGGTGGACGGCCTTGTCGGGGCCGCCGTGATGCCGCGTATCGGCCTGCGCGTCGCCGGCAAACCCGAGCGCGCCCAGCCACAGACGCGCCTCCGTCGGCTGCTTGTCGATCGCGCTCGCGTGCGGTGTGCCGGCAAGCGGCCGGCTCGCGCCGATCCGCACCGCGCCGATGGCGGCCGCGATCGCCGGCCGTGCGTCGTCGCTCATGCCGCCACACCGTCCGGCAGCGTCGCGAGCAGGCGCTCGAGCTCGCGCGTGCGTGCCTCGCCGAGCGGCAGCAGCGGCCGCCTCGGTTCGCCCGCGTCGAAGCCGCGCAGCCTCAGCCCGGCCTTCACGGTCACTGGCAACCCGCCGTTGACGATGAACTGCAGCAACGGCAACTGCGCGTGAAAGACCGATCTGGCGCGCGCGAGATCGCCTGCGCGCATCGCATCGAACAACGCGAGCGGCAACGCGGCATTCAGGTTCGGCGCGGCCGTGCACCATCCGGCCGCGCCGGCGGCCAGCGCGGCAAGCGCCATCGGATTGCTGCCGTTGTAGAACGGGATCGTCCCGTCGCTCAATTGCGCGAGCCGATGCATCCGGCCGATGTCGCCGGTGCTTTCCTTGACCATCGTCACGTTGTCGACGGCCCGGCAGATCGTCACGATCAGGTCGGGCGACATGTCGACACCGCTCGTCGCCGGGTTGTTGTACAGCATGACCGGGATGCCGATTGCGTCGCCGATCGCGCGATAGTGCGCGACGATCTCGTCGTTGCCGAGCTTCCAGTACGACACCGGCAGCACCATCACCGCATCGGCGCCGGCCTGTTCGGCGAAGCGGGCACGGCGCACCGCGCCCGCCGTGGTGAGATCGGAAATCCCGACGACGGTCGGCACGCGCCGGCGCACCGCGTCAATCGACGCGGCGGCGACGGCCTCCCATTCGGCGTCGGACATGTACGCGCTTTCGCCGGTGCTGCCCAACGGCGCGATCGCGTGAACGCCGTCGGCGATCAGGCGTTCGATCAGCGCGTCGAGCGCTTTGAGATCGACGCCGCCGTCGGCGGAGAACGGCGTGACCGGGTAGGCAATGATGCCTTTCAGCAGGATGGACACGATGGGTATTCCTCAATGATGGTCTGACGGAGTTGAAGCGATGCGCCGATTCACGCGACGCAATCCCGATGCGTACGCAACGCGCGGCGCGCGTAGTAGTCGAACGTCACCGCATCGCGCTTCGGCTTCGAGATCCAGTCGTGCGCTTCACGCGCCAGCGCCGGCGGCACCGGCCTGATCTCGCCGGCCGACATCGCGAGCAGTTGCAGCTTCGCCGCGCGCTCGATCAGCAGCGCGAGGATGCAGGCCTCCTCGATCGTCTTGCCGACCACGAGCTGGCCGTGATGCGCGAGCAGGATCGCGCGCTTGTCGCCCAGCGCCTTCGAGATGATCTCGCCCTCCTCGTTGCCGACCGGCACGCCCGGCCAGTCCTTCAGGAACGCGCAATCGTCGTACAGCGGGCAGGTGTCCATGTGCGACACCACGAGCGGCTGCTCGAGCATCGACAGCGCCGCGACATGCGCCGGGTGCGTGTGGATGATGCAGTTCACGTCCGGGCGCTCGCGATAGATCCACGTATGGAACCGGTTGGCCGGGTTCGGAATGCCTTCGCCGTCGACGACGTCGAGATCCTCGTTGACGCGCAGCAGGTTCGCGGCCGAGATCTCGTCGAAGCCGAGCCCGAGCCGCTGCGTGTAGTACGTGCCGGCCGCGTCCGCGCGGCAGGTGATCTGCCCGGCCAGACCCGAGTCGTGGCCCGCGTCGAACAAGATCCGGCACGTCAGCGCGAGCTTTTGCCGCGCGGACCAGCCGCTGTCGCCCACCTCGTTTTCGAGCCGCCGCTCCGCCAGCGCGACCAGCGCTTCCTTCGTCAAATTCAGCGTTTCCGCCATGTTCGCCTCCTGAATGAACCGGGCCGGCCGCACCGCTCGCGACCGTCTCCCGGGTGTCCCACGCGATACGAATGACACACGATACACCGAATGACACTTTGTGTCATGCGTTACAATCGGTTTTTCGAAGGACACCTGGCGCACCATGACGATTCGCCTGAAACTGCTGAGAAAACAGAAGGGCTGGACGCTCGACGTGCTGGCCGACGAAACTGGTCTCACGAAGAGCTACCTGTCGAAGGTCGAACGCGGCCTGAGCGTGCCGTCGATCGCGGTCGCGCTGAAGCTGTCGAAGGCGCTGAACGTCGACGTCGAGCAACTGTTCTCGGAAAGCCGCAACCGCGAACTGATCACGGTCACGCGCGCCGGCGAGCGCACCGCGATGGGCGCGGCGGCCGACAGCCATGCGCACCGCTTCGAGAGCATCGCGGCCGGCGTCGCGCCGAAGAAGATGCTGCCGTTCGTCGTGCATCCGCCGCACGAATTCGTCGCGTCGACGTTCCGCGAGCACGAAGGCGAGGAATTCCTGTTCGTGCACAAGGGCCGCGTCGAAATCGAATTTCCGAACGAGACGGTGCAACTCAGGGCCGGCGATTCAGTCTATTTCAACGCGCTCATCCCGCACCGCACGCGCAGCCTCGGCACCGCGCAGGCGGAGATCCTGGTCATCGTCAGCCACGACGACTAGCCTCGTCCCTTCTTCGCGCAAGGATCTTCCGATGGTCACCAAGGCCACCGCACCGTTCCAGCAGATCAAGACGCTCGTTCGCCAGAACGTGGAGTCCGGCGACTGGCGCCCCGGCGACCGCATTCCGTCCGAGCTCGATCTCGCCGCGCAGTTCGGCGTCGCGCGCATGACGGTCAACCGCGCGCTGCGCGAGCTGACCGAGGAAGGCGTGCTCAAGCGCATCGCGGGCGTCGGCACCTTCGTCGCCGAGGTGAAGCCGCAGTCGAACCTGCTGATGATCGCGCATATCCGCGACGAGATTCGCGCGCGCGGCCACGAGTACCGCTGCCGCGTGCTCAGCCAGTCGCGCGAGCCCGCGTCGTTCGACGTCGCGGCCGCGTTCGGCCTGCCGGTCAACACGCCGGTCTTTCACGTGGTGTGCGTGCACGAGGAAAACGGCCGCCCGATCCAGCTCGAGGACCGCTACGTGAACCCGGCCGCCGCGCCCGGCTTCATCGATCAGGATTTCCAGACCGAGCCGCCGTCCGAGTATCTGTACAACAACGTGTCGCACGACGAACTGGAAATCGAGCACGTCGTCGACGCATCGCTGCCGACCGGCGAACAAGCGCGGCTGCTCGACATGCGCGCCGACGAGCCGTGCCTCACGCTCACGCGCCGCACCTGGACGGACGGGCTGCCCGTCACGTTCGTGCACTTCCTGCATCCGGGCAATCGCTACCGGCTCGGGTCGCGCTTCAAGCCGGGCGCGGGGCGCCACCCGACCTGATCGCTTGTCGCACGCCCCAGACGCACGGCGGCCGTTTCGTCACGAAACGGCCGCCGCGTTCGTTATCTACGCCGCTCCGATCGCACCCACCTGCCCCGCGTCGCGCGACCACACGACCGGAAACAACGGGTGTTCGAGCGGCGCGCCGTCCGGCAGTTGCGCCGCGAGCCCCGGGAAATCGGGCGAGGTTTTCCAGCGGCGCGGCGCGTGACGGATGTCGTCGCCGACGAAGCGCAGTGAAAACGCGCGCCGGCGGTTCTGCGTGCCGCCCGACGCATGCAGCGTGAGCATCCGGAAGCACACCATGTCGCCGGGTTCGAGCGCCCAGCGGCGGATCGGAAAGGCCGCGCGATCGGCTTCGATGTCGGGCAGGTCGGCGAGGCTGCCTTCCGGGAACCACTTCGCCTCCTTGTCCATGAACGTGCGCGGCATCAGCCACGGGCCGCGGTGCGAGCCGGCGACGAATTCCAGCGTCGATTCGAGCGGCACCGGGTCGACCGGAATCCACATGCTGACGTTGTCGTCGCCTTCGATGTTGTAGTACGGCTGATCCTGATGCCACGGCGTGCGCTGCCGCGTGCCGGGCTCCTTCACGAGCAGATGGTCGTGATGCAGCCGCACGGTGTCCGTGCCCATCAGCGCGGCGGCGACAGACGGGGCCGGCGAGCGCGCGATGAAGTGGCGATACGCGTCGTTGTGCTGCCAGTTGCAGAAATCCTCGAAGAACCAGCCCGGATCGTCGGGCCGGCTCGCGACTTTCGCGCGTTCGCTCGGCTGCGCGAGGTTCGCGTCGATGCCGGCCCGCAGCGCGGCCACTTCGTCGGGGGAAAAGATGCCTTTGATGCAGACCGCGCCTTCCTCGCGGAACGCGGCGATCAGTTCGGGCGTCACGGCTTGCGCGACGCGATCCGGGATACTCGTCATGGTGTGCCTGTCGGTCGAATGAGTGGCGGGGTCACGGTGCCGAAGTCAGTTGCCTTGCGCCGTAGGTGTCGACACGAGCGGCGCGAACGCCGGCGCGGTAACGAGGAGCGTTGCGGTGCGGGTCATGGCGTGTCCTTGAAAGTCTCGACGCGGCGGGCGACGCCGGCGTCCGGTGGAGGCGCTGCGACGGGATGCCGGCGCTGGGCGCGAAAGACAGGGACTTCGATGAAACTGCGATGCAGTCTAGACTGCTCAATTTTCGAGCGCAAGCGGGGAAATGGGGAGCGCGGCGGATGGAAGATGCGGACTGAGAAGACGGGAAAATCCTCCGCTGAAGGCCTTTCTGCGGAATTTTCGGTTATTTACCGCGTGTGACAAACGTCTGTCGCAAGGCGTGTTTTCGAGGTGTCAGCGAGACGCGGCGGTCTATACCGTCAACCACGGCGACGCATTTCCCCGATGTTCCATCGAACCGGTCGGCAACACGCCCTATACCGCCAAGGAATTTTTCAGCACCGACATCACGCTCGAGATGTAAGATATAGCTTACATTGAAGAGCACCCAGCCGTCGTCGGGAGGTCGCCATGCAACTCTATGAAATCGGACAGGCCGTCGCAAAACGGCGGGCCCAACTCGACCTCACTCAGGCGCAACTTGCCAAGCTCGCAGGGTTGTCTCGCCTTACCATCAACCAACTCGAAGCCGGCAAGGTCAAGGATCTCGGTATCAACAAGCTCATCCCGTTGCTCAGTGTGCTCGGCATTGAACTCCTGGTACTTCCGCGACAGGCTCAAAACGGGCTTTACAAAGCCGTCGTGAGCGCAAACGTCAGCTACAAGGGCGAACTGACCGAACGCCTTCTGGCTGAGGCGTTGACCACGGGACGGATTCCGAAGGGATACGAATCACAGTTCTCCGTCATCCTCGACGAGGTGCCACTCCCTGTCGTGGTGAAGGCGGCAGAGGAAGCCGCCGAGCGCTCGGGCACCCCGCTTCGGACCATCTGGAAAAATCTTGCCGCCTGGTCGAAGGAGCTTCATCTGTATCGGGAGGTGTGGGCATGACCGCACCATCCACGTTGCCCGACGGCCCGTGGCAAGGTCTTTTTCGCCACGCACTGACACTGATCGACGAGATACGAAAGCATGGCACGTCGAATCCGTTCTGGACATTTGGCGGAGGCACCGTCCTCATGCTGCGTCACGGCCATCGCGTCAGCAAAGACGTCGACATCTTCGTACCCGATCCCCAGTATCTCGGGTACGTGAATCCCCGCATCAGCGATGCCGCGTCCGACATCACGCCGAATTATGAGGAACACGCCGGGTTCGTGAAGCTGATGCTTCCCGATGGCGAAATCGACTTCGTGGTCTCCCGGAATCTGACGTCTCCCGGTTACGACGAATGGACGCTGATGGATCGCGTCGTCAAGGTCGAGACTTCGGCGGAAATCATCGCCAAGAAAATGTGGCACCGCGGTGATCGTCCGACTGCGCGGGACCTGTTCGATCTGTGCCTGGTCATCGAGCGGGAGCCGGGAAGCCTGATCGAAGCCGGTGCGTTCCTCGTTCGGCATCGCGACACGTTTCTGCGTCTGCTCAACGAGCATCGCGCCTTCGTACGACCGCGCTTCGACGACATTCGGACACTCGGCTACGCGCCGTCGTTCGACTATTGCATTGAACTCGCCGATGCATTCCTGCGAAAACTCCCCGGTGGCACGCCCGAACCAAAATCGCGCCGCCGCTAAACCTGACGCGCCCCCGCCGCCGCCAACACCCGCTCGACCTCCCGATACCCGCTTTGCCGCCCACGCCGCAGCGGCGTCACGCCGTTCGAATCGGCAAGATCGACGTTCGCATGCGCATCGACGCGCAACTGCACGATCCGCACGTACCGCTCGCTGCCGTCGCCGGCCATGCTTGCCTCCAGCAGCGCGGTCGATGCAAACGAGCCGATGATCGCGATCCGTTTGAAAAACATCCGGTTTCCCTCCCGACGTGCCGGCGCTCGTCGACGCGCGGCCGATACGATAGGTCGAGCGCCCCGAGAACGCCGCGAAATACCGCGCCCAGGTCGGGCGAAACCGCGATTGCCCGCGCCGTCCGGTCATGTTAAAAATCGTCGCACGCATTTGGAAATGAAATGCTCTTATCCATATAAGTGCAGAAATGAATAGACCCCTGTTCGACATCGATCTGCTGCGCGCGCTCGTGATGGTCGCCGATTGCGGCAGTTTCACGACGGCGTCCGCACGGCTACATTCGACGCAGTCGACGGTCAGCCAGAAGGTGCGCCGGCTCGAGGAAATTGCCGGCCACCGCCTGCTCGACCGCGGCACGCGCGACGTGCGGCCGACCGACGCGGGCGTGACGGTGCTCAGCTACGCGCGGCGCATGCTCGCGCTGAACGACGAGATGCTGGAAGCGCTGTCGGGCGCGACGGTCGCGCTGACGATCCGGCTCGGCGTGCCCGACGATTTCGCGGCGGGCCGCACGACGCACGCGCTCGCGGCGTTCAAGCGCGAGCATCCGCAGGTCAAGCTCGAAGTGACATGCGGGCTGAGCCGCGACATCAGCGCCGCGTACGATCGCGGCGAACTCGACCTCGTGCTGATCAAGCAGCGGCGCGACAGCCGCGAGGCCGTCGTGCGCTGGCCGGAGAAGCTGCGCTGGATCGACAGCGCGAAGCATCCGTCGATCGATCTCGACCCGGTACCGCTCGTCGTGTTCCCGCCGCGCGGGCTCTATCGCGACGACATGATCAAGGCGATCGAGGAGCGCGGCCGCCGCTGGCGGATCAGCTTCACGACGTCGAGCCTGAGCGGCATCCAGGCGGCCGTCGCCGACGGGCTCGGCATCAGCGTGCTGCCCGCGCGCGTCGTGACGGACGAGCATGTGGTGCTGACCGCGAAGCAGGGCTTCGCGCCGATCGAGCACATGGACATCGCGATCCTGCACCGGCCGACGGCCGACCCGATGGTCGGCGCGCTGACGAAGACGCTCGCGAAGATGCTGGAACTCGAAGGACGCTAGGGTCTGTTCACATACGGAACGCACATGCGAATGCGCGAAATCGCTCGTCCCCCAAGGGGACTTCCTTGCGGGGGCGCAGGCAAGGAGGAAGGAGCGCCGTTTGGCCGAGCCAAACAAGTGACGCGCGACGCCGCCATGCGGGCGATTTCGGGCACTCCCCTGGAATGATTTTTTAATTTGGGGTGGCCACGAGAATGGCCCCTGGGCAACGCGGATCGCGTCAGAACATCGTGTTGCCGTTCGCCGCCTGCTCGGGCACCGGCTGGTTGACGTCCCAGTGTTCGACGATCTTGCCGTGCTCGAGCCGGAAGATGTCGATGATCGCGCTGCCGCGCGTGCCGGGTTCGCGCACCGCGTGCACGTGCAGGATCACGTAGTCGCCGTCGACGAACGCGCGCTTGATCTCGCTGTGCGACTGCGGATATGTGTCGCGCAGAAAGGCGACGAACTTGCGGAAACCGTCGCGGCCGTCGGCCGCGTTCGGATTGTGCTGCACGTAGCGATCGCCGACGTACGCGAGCGCGGCGTCCGCGTCCTTCTCGTTCAGCCCCTTCTCGTAGAACGCGAGCACCGCGCGCCGGTTGGCTTCCTGCTGCGCGTCGGCCGGGCCGGCCGCCACCGCATGCGCGGCGCTCGCGGCGAACAGGGCCGCCGCCATCCATCGTGCGGCCCGTGCCGCGGTCGTGCGTCGCATCGTGGTCTCCCGAAATCCGGCCGAAAACCCGATCATACCGGCGCGACGCGGCGCTCAGACCAGCGCGCCGTCGCGCGCGACGATCTTCCCGGACGATACGACGAGGCGCCGCACCGGCCGCGCGACGACGGCCTCGGCGAACGTCAGTGCATCGACGAGCACGACGTCCGCGCGATTGCCCGGCTGAAGCCCGTAATCCGCGAAGCCGCAGCCGCGTGCCGCGCCGTGCGTCACGCAGTCCAGCGCGACTTCGAGCACATCGTCGCGGCGGAAATCGTTGCGCATGCCGATCAGCATCGCGCGTTCGAGCATGTCGGGCGAACCGTACGGCGTCCACGTATCGCGCACGCCGTCGTTGCCGCCGATCACGGTCACGCCCGCCGCACGGCACGCGGCCACCGGCGGCACCGGCACCGCCGCCGGCGCGGTCGTGACGATCGCGACGCCGAGCGCCGCCATCCGCGCGAGCAGCGCATCGCGCTCGCGTTCGGCGATATCGCCAAGGCAAAAGCCATGGCTGATCGCGACCTTCCCGTGCATCCCGTGCGCGGCCGTGCGCTGCAGGATCAGGTCGAGCGAGTACGCGCCCATCGAGCCGCGCTCGTGCAGATGGATATCGAGCCCGCGGCCGTGGCGCGCGGCGATCGCGAACAGCACGTCCACCGCCTGCACCGGATCGCCTTCGATCGCGCACGGATCGAGCCCGCCGAGCACGTCCGCGCCGGCGTCGAGCGCGTCGGACAGCAGCGCATCGGTGCCCGGCCGCTGGAGCACGCCCGATTGCGGAAACGCGACGATCTGGATCTCGACCTGCCCGCGCAGCGTCTCGCGCGTCGCGAGCACGCCGTGCAGATGGCGCAGCCCGGCTTCGGTATCGACGTCGACGTGCGTGCGGATGCGCGTCGTGCCGGCCGCGAGAAACGCGCGCGCGAGCGCCAGCGAGGCGGCGCCCGCGTCGTGGCCGCTCGTCGCGCGATAGTGGCGCTCGTTCTCGATGCGATCGACGAGGCGCGGCCCGACGTGGTTGCGATACCACGGCATCCCCCAGTGGGTCTTGTCGAGGTGCGTGTGGCCTTCGACGAGGCCGGGCAGCGCCAACGCGAGCGCGCCGTCCTCGATCGCGCAGCCGGCGGGCGCGTCGAGCGACGGACCGACGCTCGCGATGCGATCGCCTTCGATCAGGATATCGACCGCGGCGTCGGCGCGCGTGCGCACATTGCGGATCAGCAGGTTCGTCATGTCGGCTCCGGTCGGGTCGGTCAGTGCAAGGCGGACACGGCGCGTGCCGCGCCGCCGGTCGGGCGGGTCAATGCGCGAAGCGCAGCGACGGCGTGAGCGGTGCGCCCGTATCGCTTTCGCCGCGGCGGAATACCCAGCGTTCGGCCGGCACGCCCGCGACGGCCGCCGCCGCATTCGGCGCGCGCACCGCGACGAAGCTCGCGTCGCAGCCGACCGCGATTCCGTAGTTCTCCTTGCCGATCACGCGAGCGCCGGCGTGTGTCGCCATGTCGAGCGCGATGCCGAGCGCTTCGTCGGTGTAGAAACCCGACCGGTAGCCGACCATCATCGCGCGCTGCAGCATGTCGCCGTTGCCGTACGGCCACCACGCGTCGCGGATGTTGTCGTTGCCTGCGAACACGTGCACGCCCGCGTCGCGCAGCCGTCGCACCGGCGGGAACGCGCAGTCGCCCGGCGCATTCGTCAGGATCGACACGCCGGCTTCGGCCAGTGCCGCGGCGGTGCGCTGCACGTCGTCGCTCACCTGGCCGAGCGCGTACGCATGGCTCACGTTCACGCGCCCGCCGAGCCCGGCCGCGCGCGTGCGCGCCGCGATCCGCAGCAGTTGCGCGATGCCCGTTTCGCCCGGCTCGTGCAGATGGATGTCGATCTTCGCGCCGCGCTTCTCGGCGATGCCGAACACGATGTCGAGCTGGCCGTCCGCGTCGCCGTCGAGCGTCGTCGGGTCGATCCCGCCGACCACGTCCGCGCCTTCGCGCACGGCTGCGTCGAGTATCTCGGCAGTGCCCGGGCACGTGATCACGCCGGCCTGCGGAAACGCGACCAGTTCGATGTCGACGATGCCGCGCCATCGTTCGCGCGCGGCCATCACGGCGTGCAGGTTCGACAGGCCGGTCGTCGCATCGACGTCGACGTGGCTGCGCATCGCGATCGTGCCGAACGCGGCGGCCTGCGCGATCAGCGCGTTCGCACGCTCGACGATCGGCGGCGCGGCCGCGAGCTGGCGCTTCTCGACCGCGAGCCGCTCGCGCAGCGAGCCGACCGGTTCGTGCGGCACCCAGCGATCGCCGACGAAGCTCTTGTCGAGATGGATATGGCCGTCGACGAAACCGGGCAGCACGACGCGGCCGTCGAGGTCGATCGTCTGCGCGCCGGGCGCGGCGGCGCAATCGGCGCCGATCGCGGCGAAGCGGCCGTCACGGACGACGAAGTTGACGGGCTGGCCGCCGGCGTCGACGGCGTTGAGGAAGAGTCGTTCGGTCATGGCTTGATAGGTGGAGCGGTCGCGGCGCGACACCGGCGCGGACAGGGGAGGAACCGCGGCCGGCGCGGCGCGACCGTTGGCAGGGAATCCGGCCACGATATCGGACGCCGCTGCGCGAGGCCAATTAAATGTCGCGATGCCGCGCATTCGATTTCCCGATGCGCGGCGCGCAGGCCCGCCGGGCCGGGCGCGGGACGGGTTTCGCCGGCCGTGGAAACGGCTGGAATGTCGGCGGCCGCGCATGGGCCGCATCGCCCACCCGCGGGTGCCGGGAAGCCGCGTCGCGCCGTTGCGCGCGGGGGCTTCGACGCGCCGCCCAGCCGGCGATTTACGCGGCAACAGACTTTACACGTTGTTACCCGGCCGCACCGGACGCGCATCCGCCCATTCCTTATACTCACGCCGAGTTCGCCACCCATGACGGGAATCCATCGGCGGACACGTTGCCGATGCAGGAAACATCATGATGCGCATGCCTTCCACGAAGACCGTTCTGTTCGCCTCGCTCGTCGCCGTGGCGGCGCTTCCGCTCACCGCCTGTGTCGCGCCGGGCTACTACGGCGCGCAGCCCGGCTATCCGCAGCAGCAATACGCGACGCCCGGCTATGCGCAGCCCGCGTATTCGCAACCGGGTTACGTGCAGCAGCAACCGGCGTATCCGAATCAGGCGCCGCAACCGTACGATCAATACGGCAACCCGTCGCAGTACGGATCGCAGCCTTACGACCAGTACGGCAATCAGCAACAGCAATACGCGAACCCGTACGGCACGCAGTACGGCACCGTGTCGAACATCCAGCCGGTCAGCAGCTCGGTCGGCCCGTCGGGCGTGGCCGGCACCGTCGTCGGTGCGCTGGTCGGCGGCCTCGTGGGCAACCAGTTCGGCCGCGGTCACGGCCGCGATGCGGCAACCGTGATCGGCGCGCTCGGCGGGGCGGTGGCGGGCAACCAGATCGGCCAGCAGATGGGCGCCGCGCAAGGCCCGAGCAGCTACCGGATCGACGTGCGGGTCAGCGACGGCTCGATGCGCTCGTTCGACGTGCAGTCGCCGGGCAACCTGCGTCCGGGCGACCGCGTGCAGATCAACGGCAATCAGCTGTCGCGCTATTGATGCCGCCGGCGGGCGCGTGAGCCGATCGCGCGCACGTCGTTTGTTTGACGTCGTGCGCCAGACCGGCGCGACGGCGCATGCGCTTGACGCGCTCCCTCCTTGATGGCGGTACGACGTACCGCCATCACTGTCCTGTCCGTTCACGATCGTGCGCGCCACGCGCGCGACGCACCGCACATCGCCACGCGGCATCCGGATTCCTATTAGGATAAGCACGATGCATCCCGCGACCGCGGCAGCGGCGCGCCGGCATGCACGCCCTCGACCGGAATACCCCCCGATGACGATCACGATCCGCCTGCTTGACGCCGCCGACGCGGCGCAGTTCCAGACCGTCCGCCTGCGTGCGGTCGACACCGCGCCAACGTCCTTCCTGCCGACGCTCGACGAAGAATCGCAGGTGCCGGTCGACGAATTCGCGAAGCGCCTCACGCCGACGCAGGTTCAGGCCGTGTTCGGCGCGTTCGACGGCGACACGCTCGTCGGCATCACCGGCGTACGCCGCGACGCACGCACGAAGATCGCGCACAAGGCGACGATCTGGGGCGTGTACGTCGACGCCGCGTATCGCGGGCAACGCATCGCGCACGCGCTGCTCGACAGCGCGACCGCGCATGCGGCTCAGGCGTGGGGATGCAGCCAGTTGATGCTGTGCGTGAACGAGGTCAACCGTACCGCGGAGCGACTGTATGCGTCGCAGGGGTTCGTGCGGTTCGGCACGGAGCCGCGCTCGATGTTCGTCGATGGACGCTTCTACGACGAGCACTACATGATCAAGACGCTGGCGTAACCTGATGGCGTTCGCGTGCGGGCACCGGCCGGTTGCACGCGAACGCCGCGGCGCGTTGCCTTTCTCACCGCTTGTCGGTGATCGTCGTGTCGACGACTTGCCCGGCGATCGTCACGTTCGTCAGCGCCATGGCGCTCACGTTGAACGCGTAGATCGGCCCCGGCGACGTGACCGTCGGCGTGCCTGACGCCACCGGCGTGCCGAAGTCGCAGTTGCTGATCGTCACGCCGGAGATCGGCTGCACGGCCGGCGCCGGCGGCGTACCGTTGTAGTCGAACGCGACCGGCCCCTGCGCGACGATCGCCTGGAAGCACGATGCGGTCATGCCGTTCAGCGTCACGTTGCTCGCCGTCACGTCGGCGATCGTCACGTTCTGTACGACCGGCGGCCGCGTGCGCACCGCGTCGTTCGCCGGCTGGTAGTCGCAGTCGAACGTGACGATGCCGCCCTGCGCGGCCGACGGGTTGCCGGCCGACGGCGTGACCACGCCGAGCGGCACGCTCGCGTTGATCGGACTGCCGGCGAGCAGCGCACTGCCGTAGCCGCCGCCCTTCAGCGTCACGCCGTTCGGCAGCGTGACGCCCTTCACGTGGAAATCCTTCACGTAGCCGCCGCGGTTCATGTTGGTCTTCACGCGAATCGCGATGTTCAGCGGATTGGTCTGCCAGTTTGCGTTCAGCATCGACAGGTTGGTCGCATAGATCTGCTCGACGCCGCCGCCCATCTCGCTGCCGAGCGTGATCCCGCCGTGCCCGCTGTTCATCGTGCAGTTGCGGATCAGGTGCCGCTTCGCGGGCCCGTATTCGGTGTCGCGGTCCTTGCCCGACTTGATCGCGATGCAGTCGTCGCCGGTGTTGAACGTGCAGTCCTCGCAGAGCACGTCGGTGCATGCATCCGGATCGAAGCCGTCGTTGTTCGGGCCGATGCTGTTGGTCGTCACGCCGCGGATCACGACGTTGCGGCTCGCGGTCGGATGATGCTGCCAGAACGGCGTGTTCTGCGTCTGGTAGTTCGCCATCAGCACGTTCGTGCAGCCGATGAATTCGACCATGCACGGCCGCAGGTAGTGGCCCAGTCCGAAAATCCGCTTCTCCACCGGCACGCCGGCCTCGGACAGCGCGGGCAGGTAGTTCTGGTCCTGCTGCCACGGCGTGACGGGCGACGTCAGCATCGCATAGAGCGCGTCGGGAATCGCGGGCGCGACGATCCGCAGGTCGACGTTGTTCGGGTTCGCGCCGTTCTGGGCCGGCACCGCCGCGCTCGCGCCGTATGCGCCGAACGTACCCTTGTAGGTCCACCAGCAGACGCTGTTCGCGCCGCTGCCGGAGAACGGCGTCATTGCCTGCCCGTTGAGCACCGACGTCGGACCTTCGCCGGTCAGCGCGATGTTCGTCGCGTTGCGTGCGTAGACGGGCGCGCCGTAGTTCAGGCAATCGTTCGCCTGCCAGCGGCTGTAATACAGCCGGCCGTTCGCGCCGCAATCGATCGGGCCGTCCTTCGCGTAGTCGGCCGGGTTCGGGCTGAAATAGATCGTGCAATTCGCGCTCAGATGGAACGTGACGTTGCTCTGCAGCACGATCGGCCCCGCGCAATACCAGGTGCCCGCCGGCACGACGACCCGGCCGCCGCCTTCGCGCCGGCACGCGTCGATCGCCGCGAGAAACGCCGGCCGCGAATCGAATGCGCCGGGCGCGGTCGTCAGTTCGGAACCGGGGCTGACGGGCGATTTCGCGGCCGGCCACGGCGACGTCTGCGCGATCGTCGCGCACGGGCGCGCGCCGTAGTGCGTCACGTCGAAGTCGCGACCGTGCCGCGCGAGCCGCGACACGTGCGCGAGCGACGCGGCGATGCGCGCCGCCGCGCCGTGCTCGCCCCACACGCGGTCGATCGCCGACGCACCGAGCGTCACGCCGGCTGCCAGCGCGCGCGAGGCGGCGAACGGTCCGCCGACCATCGCGCCGCCTGCGAGAGCGCCGGTCCAGCCGATGAAAGCGCGACGCGATACCCGTTTCGATGCGGGCGATCCAGCGAACGAAGACGAACGGCGGCGGTGGGTGGCCATGGGCACTCCTTCAGGGCAGGGTATCGATGCGCCGGGCGGCGGATCGCTATTTATACGTCGTCGTACTACACGGCGAAGTCTAGACGCGATGGACGCCCAGCATGTATTTGTCGTTTACCCTGTTTTTCTGGGGCTTTGTGGAGTATGTGTGCGCACACTCACATTTAGGATTCGAGACTTAGAGATAAGTTGTCGTATGTTTATGCGCAAAAACTTTGACTAAAAACCGCCGACGCACCCGGCTCCCCACGCCGATGTCATGCCCGGCCGCCGCCGCCCGCCTCCGTCATTCCGCCTCTGTTCAGCCCCCCGCTGCCCGCGCTATCGTTTCCCATCTTCACAGTCAGGAGCTGCCTTTGCCTACCCGCCACGGAGTCGACCTCATCCGCGCCCGCGCGCTGTTCGATCGCGAGCGCCACGCGTTCACCGAAGCCATGCCGGTTTCCCGCGCGCTGTCCGCGGAAGCGTCCGAGCATCTGCTGTTCGGCGTGCCGTTGCACTGGATGCAGGACTGGGCGACCCCGTTCTCGCTATACGTAAAGGAAGCGCGCGGCGCGACGTTCACCGACGTCGACGGCCATCGCTACGTCGATTTCTGCCTCGGCGATACGGGCGCGATGTTCGGCCATGCGCCCGAACCCGTCGCCCGCGCGCTCGTCGAGCAGGCCACGCGCGGCTACACGACGATGCTGCCGAGCGAGGACGCCGCGTGGGTGTCGCGCGAACTCGCGCGCCGCTTCAAGCTGCCGGTGTGGCAATTCGCGTTGAGCGCGAGCGACGCGAACCGCTTCGTGCTGCGCTGGGCGCGCGCGGCGACCGGCCGAAACACGATCGTCGTGTTCAACGGCTGCTATCACGGCACGGTCGACGACGTGTTCGTCGATCTCGTCGACGGCCGCCCGGTGCAGCGCGACAGCCTGCTCGGGCAGTCGTACGATCTGCTCGCGAACACGCGCGTCGTCGAATTCAACGATCTGGCCGCGCTCGAAGCGGCGCTGAAGGACGGCGACGTCGCATGCGTGCTCGCCGAGCCCGCGATGACGAACATCGGCATGGTGCTGCCCGACGCGGGCTTCTGGGAGGCCGCGCGCGAATTGACGCGCCGCCACGGCACGCTGCTCGTGATCGACGAGACGCACACGATCAGCAGCGGCCCCGGCGGCTACGCGGTCGCGCACGGTCTCGAACCGGACATGCTGGTGGTCGGCAAGCCGATCGCGGGCGGCGTGCCGTGCGCGGTGTACGGGTTCAGCGCCGAATTCGCGGAGCGCGCGAAAGCGGCGAAGCTGAACGCGCCGCCCGGCCATTCGGGCATCGGCACGACGCTCACCGCGAACATGCTCGCGATGCACGCGATGCGCGCGACGCTCGCCGAAGTGGCGACCGACGCCGCGTACGCGCACATGTTCGCACTCGCCGCGCGGCTCGCGACGGGCCTCGAACAGGCGATCGCGAAACACGGGCTGCCGTGGTGCGTGACGCGCATCGGCGCGCGCACCGAGTTTCAGTTCGCGCCCGTGCCGCCGCGCAACGGCACGCTGGCCGGCGCGCAGCTCGACAGCGAACTCGAGCACATCGTGCACCTGTACCTGCTCAATCGCGGCGTGCTGATCACGCCGTTCCACAACATGATGCTCGTGTGCCCGCAAACGACGGCGGACGATGTCGACCGGCTCGTCGCGCAATTCGATGCGTGCCTGGGTGAACTGGCCGGTTGATCGAATACGACGACGGAGGATTCTCGGCGTGCCGGCAAGCCGGTGCGCTCGCGCATCGATGCGGCGTCGATGACGAAGTGGCGCCGCGCGCGCAGCGAACCGGATACGCGGCGACCCGCCCCCGTCGCGCTACGCGGCCCGCAACGCGCGCCGCGCCACTTCCGCGAAATACCGCGCGCCGATCGTCAAAATCTCGTCGTTGAAATCGTACGCCGCGTTGTGCAGCGGCACGCCGCCCTGCCCGGCCGCCTCGCCGTTGCCGATGAACACGAAGTTGCCCGGCACCGCCTGCAGGAACGCGCCGAAATCCTCCGAGATCATCATCGGCTGCACGTTGGCGTTCACCGCGTCGGCGCCCGCGACGTGCGCGGCGGCCTGCACGGCCGTATCGACCCATTCCGGCGAGTTCACCGTCGGCGCGAACTCGTGCGTGTACTCGAACGTGCAGGTCGCGCCATGCGTGCGGCAGATCCCTTCGGCGATCTCGCGCATCCGCGTCTCCAGCAGCGCCTGCACGTCGCGCGAATAGCTGCGCGTGTCGCCCTTGATCGTCACGGTCGACGGCAGCACGTTACGCAGCCCGTCGGTGATGAATTCCGTGCACGACACCACCGCCTGCTGCCCCGGGTCGAGATTGCGCGACACGATCGTCTGCAGCGCGAGCACGATCTGCGAGCCGATCACGATCGGATCGATGCCCATGTGCGGCCGCGCCGCATGCGTGCCGCGCCCGTCGATCCGGATCACGAAATTGTCTTCGCTCGCCATGATGCCGCCCGCACGTGTCGAGAACGTGCCCGCGCGCATGCCCGGCATGTTGTGCGCGCCGAAGATCGCGTCGACCGGAAAGCGTTCGAACAGCCCGTCGGCCATCATCGCCTTCGCGCCGCGGCCATGCTCTTCCGCCGGCTGGAATATGAAGCGCACCGTGCCGTCGAAATCCTTGCGCTCGGCCAGCAGCCGCGCGGCGCCGAGCACCATCGACATGTGGCCGTCGTGACCGCACGCATGCATCTTGCCCGGCGTGCGCGATACGTGTTCGCGGCCCGGCGCGTGCTCGGCGATGTTCAGTGCGTCCATGTCCGCGCGGATGCCGATCGCGCGCCGGCCCGTGCCGGCCGTCAGGTTCGCGACGAGCCCCGTGCCGCCGATTCCGCGATGCACGTCGAGCCCGAGCGTCGTCAGGATCCGCGCGACGTAGTCCGACGTGTTCACTTCCTCGAACCCCGTCTCGGGATACTGGTGCAGATGGCGGCGCCACGTCTTCAATTGGCCCTGCAGCGTGCTTTCGTCGATTGTGTCGATCGTGTCCATTGCGTTCGCCTCGTCGGTCGTCATGTCGTTCAGGCCGCCACCGCCGCGCGGCTCAGCCAGTCGCGCTGGCGCGCGAGCACCGCGTCGGCCGTCTCGCCGACGCAATGCCGGTACACGGACGGCGCGGTCGCCCCTTCCGTGTTGATCGCCAGCACGCGCGCGCTCGCATCGAGCCCGACCTGACGCGCGCGCGCCGGGTCGCGCATCAGCACGGCCAGCCCCGCGATGCCGGCCGCGCCCGACTCGCCGGCGACGAGCGGCACGTCGCGTTCGCTGCCGGCCGCGAGGCCGCGCATCGCCTGCACCGCGTCTTCGTCGTCGATCAGCATGAAGTGGTCGATGCACATCTCGAGGAAATCCCACGCGAGCGGCGATGCCTCGCCGCACGCGAGCCCCGCCATCACCGAATCGACGCTGCCGGTCGCCTTCGTCGCGTGCCCGGCCAGCGCGCTCTGGTACAGGCAATCGGCCTGGCGCGGCTCGACGACGACGAAGCGCGGCCGCTGCACGCCGTCGCGCTCCCACAGGTAGCTCGCGACGCCCGCGGCGAGGCCGCCCACGCCGCCCTGCAGGAACACGTGCGTGAACGGCCGCCCGTCGTCCTCCGCCGCCTGCGCGGCCGCTTCGGCGGCGATCACGCCGTAGCCCTGCATCACGTCGCGCGGAATCGCTTCGTAGCCGTCGTACGACGTATCCGACACGACGTACCAGCCGTGCGCCTGCGCGAGCTGCGCCGCGCAAACGACCGATTCGTCGTAGTTCCCCGCGATGCGCACGATCCGCGCGCCGTAGGCCGAGATCGCGCGTTCGCGCTCGGCGTCGACGTTCGCGTGCAGCACGATCACGCAGCCGCAGCCGATCGCGCGCGCGGCGGCGGCCAGCGCGCGGCCGTGATTGCCGTCGGTCGCGCTGATCACCGTCAGGTCGGCCAGCTCGGACGCGTAGCGGCCCGTGACGAGCCCCTGCGGATCGAGCGCCTGCGTGCGCCGCAGCCGCTTCACGAGCCGCACCAGCGCGATCGGCGCACCGAGCGCCTTGAAGCTGCCGAGCGGCGAACGGCACGACTCGTCCTTCACGCTGACGCTCGCGACGCCGAGCCGCGCGGCGAGATCGGGCAGCGCACGCAACGGCGTGCGCGCATTGCCGACGAGCGGCCAATGCGCGAGCCACGCACCGCTTTCGTCGGCCGACGCGATGCTCATCACGCGGCGCAGCGCGTTCGGGTAGGCGGTGCGCGACGCGCGCGGGTTGGCGATGAGCATGACGGAAGGCTCCGGATCGGGACCGCGCGGGCGGCGGTCGGGTGGGTCGGATCGGGCAGGCGCGCGTTGCGCTTGCGGTCGGTTGGGAAAATAATATTGCACACGCCGGTCAAAAAAATCGCCAAACTTACGGCCTGAACGCAAAAATTTCTCATTCTTTCGAAGCTTCACGCGCCATCATGACGACCCCTCTCGATGCGTTCGATCGCAAGCTGTTGATGGAAGTCCAGCGCGACGCGCAGACGCCGCAGGCCGAGCTCGGCGCGCGCGTCAACCTGTCGACCGCCGCCGTGAACCGGCGGCTGCGGCGCCTCGCGGAAGCCGGCGTGATCGAGCGCTATACGGCCGTCGTCGCGCCGGACAAGGTCGATCATCCGCTGACGATCGTCGTGAACGTGGAGGTCGAAAGCGAGCAGATCGACCAGCTCGACGCGATGAAGCGCGCGTTCGAGCGCTGCCCGCAGATCCAGCAGTGCTACTACGTGACGGGGGAATGGGATTTCGTGCTGATCCTCGCGGTGCGCAACATGGATCAGTACAACGCGCTCACGCGTGAGCTGTTCTTCGCGAACAACAACGTGAAGCGGTTCAAGACGCTCGTGAGCATGAGCCGCGTGAAGGTCGGGCTCGACGTGCCGGTCGATGCCGGCGAGTGAACGCAACGACGAAACGGCCGGCGCGCGACTGCATGCGCCGGCCGCTTCCCATCGACGGCTACGTCAACGACAACTGAAGCTCGCCGCCGAATTCACGTCGCCCGCGCCGTTGTAGCGCGCGACCTGCGGATACGGACACAGCGGCCGCGTGCGCCCCGCGCCCCACGATGCGGGCACCTCCGCGTTCGGCACCGCGTTCGTCGCGTCGCGCGCGGTCGCCACGATCGCCGCCGGCGCCTGCCCTTGCTCGACCCATGCGACGAGCGGGGTCAGCATGTCGAACTGGTCAGCCGCCGGCCCGCCCGAGCAGTGGTTCATCCCCGGCACCGGATAGAAGCGTGCAAAGCTCGACGCATCGCCGCCGTTCGCCTGCGCGACCTGTGCGTACCAGTCGCGCGTGTCGTTGAATGAGAACACCGGGTCGCCCGTGCCGTGATAGACGAGCAGCTTCGCGCCGCGCGCCTTCAGCGCGGCGAGGTTCGTCTCGTCGGGCGGCGTCATGAACGACCATGACGATTGCGTGTACGTGCCGTTCGTCGCGAAGATCGCCGGCGCGTCGTTGTCCATGTCGAAACCGAGCGCGAAGCCGGCGAGGTTCGCGAGCGTCGCGGCGGTTTTCGGCGGCGTCATGAACGTGAACGCCATCGCGGCCGGATCGAGCGCGATCGAATTCGACTGCTTCCACGCGGCCCAGCCGCTGCCGGCCACGCCCGGATCGTACGGAAAGCTCGCGTACAGCGCCGTGCCCGCGCTGTTGCGCGCGCCGGCGAACACGTTCGCCAGCGCGGTTTTCTGCGCGGGCGTCAGGCAGGCGCCCGTGCGCGTGCCGTTCGCGCAGGTCGGGATATCGGCATCGATGCTGAAGTGCGCCTGGCACGCGGCGACGTCCTGCACCATCCCGTCGGCCGCGCCGTCGAGCGCGTCGCATTTGTCGAGGATCTTCGCGCCGACGAACTGGCGCTCCGCATCGTTGAAACCGCTGCGGATATCCGGCAACCCGTTCGAGCCCGTCGCCGACGCGATCTTCGCGAACTGCTGCGCGCCGTACATCTCGCCGATCGCCGCCTTCGGCAGATGGAAGCCCGGGTCGCCCGCGATGATGCCGTCGTAGTCGGCCGGGTTGCGCACCGCCGTGACCATCGCGTGGCGGCCGCCGTTCGAGCAACCGCCGAAATAGCTGCGATCGGGCGCCTTGCCGTACGCGAGCCGGATCACCTGCTTCGCCATCGGCGTGAGCGCATCGACGGCGCCGTAGCCGTAGTCGATCCGCGCCTGCGGATCGAGGCCGAACAGCGGATTCTGCGCGGCGCTGTGCCCGGAATCCGAGCTGATCACCGCGAAGCCCTGATTCAGCGCGTGGGTCAGCGGGCCGCCGCCGATTGCGCCGGTCGCGGTCACGACGTTGCCGTCGAGCCCGCCGTTCGCCTGGTAGAAGAAGCGGCCGTTCCATGCTTTCGGCAAACGCATCTCGAAGCCGATCGCATAGGTGTTGCCGTCCACCGCGCTCACGCGCTGATTCATCTTGCCGGCGATCACGCAGTGCTCGGCGACCGGCTTGCCGGCCACCGTCAGCGCGCCGGCCGCCGCGGTCGTCACCGACGTGAACGACGTGTTCGCATACGCGAGCTTCGCGGCCAGCGCGTCGCACGTTTGCGTCATCGCGGCCGGCGTCGCGGCGCTCAGGTGCGTGGGCGCGGCGCCGATCGAATCGTCGCCGCCGCACCCGGCGAGCATCGCGGCGGCGGACAGCGGCGCAATACAGAGGAATGCAGATTTCGTGTTCAAGATAACTCCCGTTCGGTTCGTCACGCCGGTGAATCAGAACATGTGCCGCACGCCGACCATCGCGCCGAGCTGCCCCATCCCCGCGCCGGGCGTCGTGCCGGGCCCGCCGCCGCTGACCGCGTAGCGCGCATGCGCGCTGTTCCACAGATACGACGACTGCGCGTAGACGGCCGTGCGCTTGGTGAACAGATAAGTCGCGCGCAGCGTGGCCATCGTCGCGCGCGTGTCGTGCGCGGTGTTGACGATCCGGTAGCCTTCGCCGTCGACGATGAAATCGGGCTTCACCGCATACGACGCGCCGACGAAGAACAGATCCGAATGCGCGCCGGGCGCGACCGGCGAACCGGTCGACACGCGCCGCCCGATCCAGCCCGCGCCGATCTTCGCGCCGGCCGCCTGCGCATACGCGCTCACGTGCGTGCGCGCATCCTTGCCGCCGCTGCTCGTGAACGGGACGGGCGCCACGCCGTCGAAGAAGTTGGCGGCCGCGCCGGTGCCGCCGCGCTGTTCCTCGTACGATGCCGCCGCGCCGAAATACGCGCTGTCGTACTTGAGCATCACCGACCAGTTGCGGCACTGCACCGCGTCGCCGGGCACCTGCCCCGCGCACGTGCCCTGCCCCGGCGAATTGCCGGTGCCCGCGCCGTCGCGTCCGAACGAATACGCGGCGCCGAGCGTCACGCCGCGATACGTGCCGACGTAGGTCACCGCGTTGTCGGCGCGGCCGTTCGGCACGTATGCGTCGAACGAGCCGAGCCCGTAGATGTCGGGGCCGATGATGTCCGCACCCTGCAGCGCGAGATAGGTCATCGTGTACTGGCGGCCGAACGCGAGCGTGCCGAAGCCGCTCTTCAGCCCGACGAACGCCTGCCGCCCGAACAGCCGGCCGCCCTGCCCGAGATCGCCGCCGCGCACGTTGAAGCCGCTTTCGAGCGTGAACACCGCCTGGTAGCCGCCGCCGAGATCCTCGGTGCCGCGCAGCCCCCAGCGCGACGGCAGTTCGCCCGTCACACCCGGCATCCGCACCACGTGATCGCCGGCCGCGTTCGCGTGCGACACGAACTCGACGCCCGTGTCGATGATCCCGTACAGCGTCACGCTCGACTGGGCGTGCGCGCCGGTCGCGGCCAGCGCGCATGCGCCGGCTGCCAGCAAGGCTTTGGTGTGCTTCATGATGAATGTCTCCAGACCTGTGTCGATATCGCGCTCTGTCGGCGCTGGTGGGTTGAAAGCAACGGAATTCAGTCGTGTGCCTGCGGCCGCCGGATCAGCACCAGCGCGGCGACGGCGGCGACCAGCGTGACGGGGATGCTCGCGCCGATCACGACGGGCGCGCTGCGGCCCGCGGCCAGCAGCGTCGCGGCCGCGAGCGGCCCGACGACGGAGCCGAGCCGGCCGACGGCGACCGCGGAGCCGACGCCGGTGCCGCGCATCGCGGTCGGGTAGTACATCGCCGCAAGCGCGTACAGCACCGACTGCCCGCCGACGACGAACATCCCGGCGGCGAACGCGGCCGCCGCGAGCGACGCGAAGCCGGGCGCGGCCGCGAGCGCGGCGAGCGACAGCACGATCCCGACGTACATGCCGCCGACCACGCGCGACGCGCGCATCCGGTCGAGCGCCGCGCCGATGCCGAGCGCGCCGAGCCCCGCGCCGACGTTGAACGCGATCTGCACGAGGCCGACGTGCGCGCGATCGAGCCCGCGCGCGGCCATCAGCGACGGCAGCCAGTTCAGCAGGAAGTACAGGACGATCAGCGTGCAGAAGTAGCTGACCCACAGCGCGACCGTCGACGTCGTGCGGCCGTCGCCGAACAGCGTGCGTGCGACGCTGATGCGCGCGGCCTGCGTGCCGGCGACGTCGAGATACGCGCGCGATTCCGGCAGGCACCACACGAGCAGCGGCACGAGCAGCAGCGGCCCCACACCGCCGACGTAGAAGATGTGCCGCCATTCGGTGTCGCCGGCGAGCAGCACGCCGATCAGCGATGCGATCACGCCGCCGAACGGAATCCCGCAGTACATCGTCGCGACCGCGCTGCTGCGCGAGCGCGGCTCGACCGCTTCGGACGACAATGCGATCAGGTTCGGCATCGCGCCGCCGAGGCCGATGCCGGTCAGCACGCGCACGACGACGAGCATCGCGAACGTCGAGACCTGCGCGGTCGCGATCGACAGCAGCCCGAACAGCACGACCGATGCGATCAGCACTCGCTTGCGGCCGATCCGGTCGGCGAGCCGCCCGCCGAGCATCGCGCCCGGCAGCAGCCCGAAGGTGCCCGCGCTGAACGCGATACCCATCTGCGACACGCTCAACCCGAATTCGCGCGCCATCCGCGGCGCGGCGACGCCGACCGACTGCAGGTCGAGCCCTTCGAGAAGGGCGATCGCGAAACACAGTGCGAGCGTGGTCGCGACCGTGGATTTTTCGGCAACGTAAGTGTTCATGTCTCCATTCCCATGTCTTTGTGGTCGGTCGGCCCTGTAACGGCCGCCGCGCGCCGCCGCCGGCCAGTGGCGGTTCGGCGCGCGAGGTGTCGTATGAACGGCCACCTTTATCAGGCAGCCTGATTCACTGGCCGCGAAAGTGCCTGCCGGTGTCGTGGCCGGCCGGTCGTTGTGCCTGCGTGCTGCTTACCGCTGTAACTGCTCGCGCGTGCTGCTTACGCGTAAATCACGTCGGGATCGCGCCGCGCCGGGTCGTACAGCGCGTCGATCGTCGCCGCGCGATGCTTCTGCACGGCCGCCTGGTTCAGCGATCCCTTGTCGGTCACTTCGCCGAGATCGAGCGACGGCGGCGTGTCGATCAACCGAATCCTCGCGACGAACGTCGAACCGCCGCTCGCGTTCCGGTTCAGCGCGGCCAGCCACGCCGCGAACGCCGCACGCACGGCCGGCGCGCGCAGCACGTCGGTCACGGACGCATCGGCGGCGAGCCCCGCCAGCGCGCGGCATGCATCGACGCGCGGAAACACCAGCAAGCCGATGTCGTCGCGATTGATTCCCGTCACGACCACGTCCTGCACGTACGGCGCGCCGCTCGACACCGCGTTCGCGCGCAACGGCCCGACGCTGACGAACGTGCCGCTGCTCAGCTTGAAATCCTCGGTCAGCCGCCCGTCGAACATCAGCCCGAGCTCCGGCCGCTCCGGATCGGCAAACACGCCCGCGTCGCCGCTGCGGTAGTAGCCCTCTTCGTCGAACACGTCGCGCGGATCGACATCGGCATGCCAGTAGCCGCGCATCACGTTCGGCCCCTTGAAGCGCAGTTCGTGCTTGCCGCCGCACGGCACGAGCTTCGCGTCGCAGCCGGGCGCGGGCAGCCCGATATAGCCCGCACGCATCAGCGGCCCGGTCGTGAACAGGCACGACGGCGACGCCTCCGTCATCCCGAGGCCGGCCATGATCCGGATGCGCTCGCCGCAATGCGCTTCGGTCACGCGGTCGAGCCGGTCCCACGCGGCCTGCGACAGCCCCGCGCCGCCGAAGAAATACAACTTCACGCGCGAGAAGAACGTGTCGCGCAGTTCGGCGTCGCGTTCGAGCGCGGCGGTCAGCTCCTCCCAGCCCTTCGGCACGTTGAAGTAGATCGTCGGCGCGATCTCGCGCAGGTTGCGCACGGTTTCGTCGAAGCGGCCGGGCATCGGGCGGCCATCGTCGATGTAGAGCGAGCCGCCGTTGTACAGCGCGATGCCGAGGTTGTGACTGCCGCCGAACGTGTGATTCCACGGCAGCCAGTCGACCAGCACCGGCGGCTCGCGCGTGAGCTCGGGCATCGTCTGGCGCAGCATCTGCTGGTTGCTGCACAGCATCCGGTGCGTGGTCGGCACGGCCTTCGGCAGCTTCGTCGAGCCGGACGTGAACAGGATCTTCGCGAGATGGTCGGGGCCGACCGCCTCGTGGATCGCGTCGATCGTGCGCGGGACGGTGGCGAGCAGGCGCGACAGCGGCACCGCGCGGGCCTTTCCGTCCGCATCGGCATCGGCATCGCGCGCGACGATCAGCACCGCATCGGCCGGCAACGTCGCGTCGAGCGCACGCGCGAACGGCGCGCGTTCGGCGACGAACACGGCGCCCGGCTTCAGCACGCCGAGCGTGTGACGCAGCTTGCCGTAATCGGTCGACACCAGCGAATACGCGGGCGAGATCGGCGAGTACGGCACGCCGGCCAGCATCGCCGCGAACATCAGTTGCAGATGCTCGAGATCGTTGCCGGACAGCACCGCGAGCGGACGCTCGGCCGACAACCCGAGATCGACGAGGCCCTGGCCGAGCGCGCGGGCGCGTTCGAGCATCCGCGCGTAGGTGATCTCGATCCAGTGCCCGTCGGCGCCGCGCCGCGCGGCCAGCACGCGGTCGGGATGCGCCTGCGCGCCGCGCACGAGGCAGTCGGTGATGCGCGTCGGGTAATCGCCGAGCGGCTCGCGCGAGCGCAGGTACCAGGTGCCGTCGTCGGCGCGGCGAATCTCGGCCGCGCCGACCGCGACGGCGGCCGCGCGATAGCGTACGCCGCCAGCGTGTTGGCCAGCCTGAAGCGGCGCCTTCTCTGCTTTCATCGTCGGCTCGCTCATATCGGATAGTGGCGCGGCGTGGTCTGCACGGTGATCCAGCGCAGCTCGGTGAATTCGGCGATCGACGCGCGGCTGCCGAAGCGGCCGTAGCCGCTCGCCTTCGTGCCGCCGAACGGCATCTGCGCCTCGTCGTGCACGGTCGGCCCGTTGACGTGGCAGATCCCCGATTCGATCCGGCGCGCGACCGCCATCGCGCGGGCGATATCGCGGCTGAACACGCTCGCCGACAAGCCGAACTCGCTGTCGTTCGCGAGCTCGACCGCTTCGTCGTCGCTGTCCGCGCGCAGGATCGCCACCACCGGCGCGAACGATTCCTCGCGATACAGGCGCATGTCGCGCGTGACGCCGTCGACGATCGCGGGCTGCATCGTCGCGCCTTCCACGCGGCAGCCGAGCGGCAATTGCGCGCCCAGTGCGCGCGCATCCTCGACCAGCGACGCCGCGCGCGCGGCGGCCGACGCATCGACCATCGTGCCGAGCGAATGGCCGGCCAGCGGATCGCCGGCAACCAGCGTGCGCGCCTTCGCGGCGAGCCGCTCGACGAGTGCATCGGCGATCGGCCGCGCGGCGATCACGCGCTCCGTCGACATGCAGATCTGCCCCTGGTTGAAGAATGCGCCGAATGCGATCGCGTCGACCGCCGCATCGAGATCGGCATCGTCGAGCACCAGTGCCGGCGCCTTGCCGCCGAGCTCGAGCAGCACCGGTTTCAGGTGCGCGGCCGCGTGGCGCGCGATGATCCGGCCGACGTGCGTCGATCCGGTGAAGTTGATCCGCTTCACATGCGGATGCGCGATCATCCGCTCGACGAGCTCGGGCGCGTCGGCCGCCGCGTGCGTGATCACGTTCACCACGCCCGCGCCGAGCCCCGCTTCGTCCAGCACCGCGCCGATCAGCGCGTGCACGCCCGGGCACGCCTCGGACGCCTTCAGCACGACCGTGTTGCCGCATGCGAGCGGCATCGCAAGCGCTCGCGTGCCGAGGATCACCGGCGCGTTCCACGGCGCGATGCCGAGCACCACGCCGCACGGCACGCGCATCGCGAGCGCGAGATTGCCCGGTACGTCGGACGGGATCACGTCGCCGGCGATCTGCGTCGTCATCGACGCGGCCTCGCGCAGCATGTTCGCCGCGAGCGTCACGTTGAAGCCGATCCAGCCGGGCGTCGCGCCGGTTTCGGCCACGCCCGCCGCGACGAACGCGTCGATGCGCGCGTCCATCAGGTCGGCCGCCTTCAGCAGCAGCCGGCGGCGCTCGGTCGGCGCGAGCGCCGCCCATGCGGGGAACGCGCGGTGCGCGGCGTCGATTGCCGCGTCGGCATCGGCCAGGCCGGCCGCCGGAGCGCGCGATGCGAGCGCGCCCGTCGCGGGGTTGAAGCGGTCGAAGGTGCGGCCGTCGCGAGCGTTGCACCACTCGCCGCCGATCAGCATCCGTCTGTCGGTCATGTCGTCTCCTGCCCTGCCTGTCTCTTGCGGTTACGTCCGCGGTTATATCGGCGGCTGCGTTCGCGCCGTATCAACGCTTGTATGCCTGCAGGCCCGGCTTGATCGTCTTGTCGTCGAGGAACTGCTTCAGCCCCTGTTCACGGCCGCGCTCCGGGTCGCGCAACTGCGCCTGGTCGAGCTTCGCATACAGGTAATCCTCGCACTGCTCCCACGTGAGCTCGCGCGAACGCTTGAAGCCGTGTTTCGCCGCGCGCAGCACGACCGGGTTCTTGTCCATCAGCCGCGCGGCGAGCGCGATCGTCGCGTCGCGCAGCCCGGCGAGCGGCACGCTGCTGTTCACGAGGCCCATCTCGGCCGCTTCCGCGCCGGTGAACGTGTCGCCGGTCATGATGTAGTGCAGCGCGCGGCGATGCCCGACGGTGTCCGCCATCGCCTTGCTGACGAGGTTGCCCGGCGGGATGCCCCAGTTGATCTCCGACAGCCCGAACACCGCTTCGTCGGCCGCGATCGCGAGATCGCACGCGACGAGCGGCGAGAATCCGCCGCCGAAACACCAGCCGTTCACCATCGCGATCGTCGGCTTGTTGTACATCCGGAGGCGGCGCCACTGCCATTCCGACGCGTCGCGGCGCACTTTTTCCTGCAGCGCGTCGGAGCCGCCGTCGATCTCGCGGAAGTATTCCTTCAGATCCATGCCGGCCGTCCACGCGGCGCCCGCGCCGGTCAGCACCAGCACCTTCGCTTCGTCGTCGAATTCGACCGCGTCGAGGACTTCCAGCATCTCCCGATTCAACGTCGGGCTCATGGCGTTGCGCTTCTCCGGGCGATTCAGCGTCACCCACGCGATGCCGGCCTCCACTTTCAGTTCAACGGTCTGCCAGCGGTTGTCGTACTTGCTCATGTCTGTTCCTGTCGTTCGTTCCTGTGCGATTCGGTGCGCAGCATTCCTGCTGCGGACGACTTCATTTAATATCAGGCTACCTGATATTGCAAGCGGCACGAGCGCCGGTGTAAACCCGGAGCGGAAAGCGGGAAAACGGAGGAATCGGGGGAATCGGGGGAATCGGGGGAATCGGGGAACGGTCAGCCGCCGGGAGGCGGGGCAGCGAAGCGGACGCGCGCCGCCCGGGCCGCGCGTCGTGAAGGATCGGAGCCGATCAGCCGCGCAGGTTGCGCGAGAACAGTTCGAGCGCGCGCTGCACGTGCGCGGCGTCGTCGGCCGAAATGTCGCCGAGCATGCGCATTTCGAGCGGGCGCAGCACGGCTTCGCATTCACGCAGCATCGCCGCGCCGGCGTCGGTCAGCTTCAGCAGGATGATGCGGCCGTGCGACGGGTCGGCTTCACGCGTGACGAAGCCGCGCGCGGCCATCACGCTCATCACCTCGTTCGCCGATTGCGGCGTGATCCACGAACGTTCGGCCAGTTGCGCGTTCGACGATGCGCCGCGCGCCTCGAGCACCGACAGCGCCGTGTATTGCGCGAGCGTGATGCCGAGCGGTGCGAGCGCGTCGGTCATGTGACGGCGCAGCAGCCGGTCGAGGCCGCCGATCACGTAGGTCAGGCGCTGCTGCACGCGCGGCTTCGGCTTGTCGCCCGGGGCGCGGGCGGCGTCGTTCTTCGCGGCGGCTTTTGCAGCGGTTTTCGGGTTCGCGGGCTTGGTCGGGGTGGAACTCATGGTGCGGGCGGGATGGAATTGCGGGCCATCTTACCAGCACGCGAAACGTCGCTCTGTCCGGTTGTATGCGACACGCGCCCGGTACGCGCGGTCAGCCGCGACGGTCAGCCGTCCGACGGGCGCGTGCCCGCAAACCGCGCCGTCGGCAGCCCCGCATAGCGCGTCTGCGCGACGAACACACCACCCGCGTGCGCATCGCCGGCCAGCGCGTCATCGCTCAGGTCAACACGCGCACTCGTCACATACAGCCTGCCTTCGCCATCGATCGCCACGCAGCTCGGCTGCGCGGTCGGCACCGCCACGCGGTCCGTCTCGACACCGTCGGCGCCATAACGCACCACCCTTCGCCCGCCCCACTGCGCATTCCAAAGCCCGCCGTCGCGATCGACGATCGACCCGTCCGGATCGCCATCGGCATCGGTCAGCCGCGCGAACGGTCTCACGTTCGCGACATCGCCGCCCGCCCGGTAATCGCACACGAAAATCTCGCGCACCAGCGAATCGCAGAAATACATCTTCGTGCCGTCCGGCGAGAACCCGATGCTGTTCGCGATCGCGGCCGGCGGCAGCGCAAGCCGCTCCAGCGTGAGATCGGCATCGAGCCGATAAAACCCGCCGACCGCGCGCGGCGGATCGCCCCCCTCATCCTTCATCCCGAACACGAACGCGCCGAACGGATCGCAGCGGCCGTCGTTCAGCCGCGTCGGCAGCTCGGGTTCGACGTCGACGATCCGCGTGAACGTGCCGCTGCGCAGATCGAAGAACGCAAGATGTGTCGCGAGCCCGACGAGCAGCACATCCGGATCGTCGGTCAGCGCGAAGCACGCGAGCCGTTCGGGCATCGCCCATTGCACGAGGTCCGAACCGTCCGCGCGGCAGCGCCACAGCTGCGCGCCTTCGATATCCACCCAGTACAGCGCGTGCGTCCTGTCGCACCACGTCGCGCCTTCGCCGAGCGTGTTGCGGCTGTCGGCCAGCAGCGTCGCCGACGCGGCCGGATGAGTCTGTTGCATGCCGTCTCCCGATAGTCGTCGCATTTGCAGGCGGCCGCACGTGGTCGACATCAGATCTTCATCGCGCGCCGCTGGTTGCGACGATACTGGTCGAACAGCACCGCGAGCAACAGAATTCCGCCGCGTATCAGATATTGGTAAAAGGTCGGCACGTTCAACAGGCTCATCGCGTCCTGCACCGAGCCCATGATCAGCACGCCGACCAGCACGCCGGAGATCGTCGCGACGCCGCCCGTCAGCGACACGCCGCCGAGCACGCACGCGGAGATCACGCCGAGCTCGAGGCCGACCGAGGTTTTCGGGTCGCCGAGGCTCATCCGCGACGCGAGCATCACGCCCGCGAAGCCGGTCACGAGCCCCTGCAGCACGAACACCGTGATCTTGATGCGCATCACCGGCAGCCCCGCGAGCAGCGCGGCCTCGCCGTTGCCGCCGACGGCCAGCACGTTCTTGCCGAACACCGTCTTGCGCAGCAGGAAGCCGAACACGACGAAGCCGACGATGTTGCTCCAGATCGGAAACGAGATGCCGAGGAACGACCCACCGCCGAGATCGAAGAAGCGCTCCTCGGAGATCATCACCGCGTCGCCGTTCGACGTGATGAATGCGAGGCCGCGCACGACTTCCATCATCGCGAGCGTGACGATCAGCGAGTTGATCCGCCAGCGCGCGATCAGCACGCCGTTCACGAGCCCGACCGCGCCGCCGGCGAGCACGCCGGCCGCGATGCCGAGCACGACGCTGTGCGTCGCGGTGATCAGCGTCGACGCGACGACGCCGGAAAACGCGACGATCGACGCGACCGACAGGTCGACCTCGCCTAACGCGAGCACGAACATCATCGTCACCGCGATCGAGCCGATCAGCGTGACCGACAGCAGCAGGCCCTGGATGTTGCGCGGCGTGAGAAAGTCCGGCACGGTCAGCGACAGCACCGCGAACAGCACGAGAAACACCATCACGATGCCGGAACGGTTGATCAGCTGCCACACGCCGCCGCGCGGACGCGCGGGCGTGGCCGCGGCGGCGGCATCCGGGGATGGGGAGGTACGTTGGGGTTGCATTGCCTGGCTCATATCAGTTGCTTTCCGGTTGACTGCTCGCCGCTAGCGCGGCAGCGCGAGCTTGATCAGCGCGTCGGGCGTCGCGTGCGCCTTGTCGACCTCGCCCGCGATCCGCCCTTCCTTCATCACGATGATGCGGTCCGACACGCCGATCACCTCGGCCAGATCGCTCGACACGAGGATCACCGTGCGGCCCGCTTCCGCGAGTTCGTAGAACAGGTTGTAGATTTCCGCGCGCGCGCCGACGTCGATGCCGCGCGTCGGCTCGTCCATCAGGAACACGTCGATGCGCTCGGCCAGCCAGCGCGCGATCACGACCTTCTGCTGGTTGCCGCCCGACAGCGCGCCGATCGGCGTGTCGCCGTCGCGGGTCTTGATCGCGAGGCGTTCGATGTATTTCTGCGCGAGCTCGCGTTCCCGCCGCCCGTCGAGCAGCACGCGCGCCGGGCTGAAATGGCGGCGCACGCTGATGTTCAGGTTGTCGGCCACCGACGCGATCGCGACGATGCCCTCTTGTTTCCGGTCTTCCGGGCACAGCGCGATGCCGGCGCGCACCGCGTCGCGCGGGCTGCCGAACGCGACCCGCTTGCCGTTCAGCTCGACGTGCCCCGCGCTCGGGCGCGCGGCGCCGTACAGCAGCTTCATCAGTTCCGAGCGGCCCGCGCCGACGAGCCCGAAGAAGCCGACGATCTCGCCGCGCCGCGCGGTGAACGACACGGGCTCGGCGAGCCCCGGCCCCGTCAACCCTTTCGCCTCGATCAGCACGTCGCCGGCCGTGCGCGGCCGGTAGCCGTACACGTCCTCGATCGAGCGGCCGACCATGCAGCCGATCAACCGGTCGCGGTCGAGATCGGCGACGGAATCGAACGTGTCGATGCGGCGGCCGTCGCGAAACACGGTCACGCGGTCGCACAGTTCGTACACTTCCTCCATCCGGTGCGTGACGTAGATGATCGCGCGGCCTTCCGCGCGCAGCGCGCGGATGATCCGGAACAGTTGCGTGGTCTCGCGCGCGGACAGCGAGCTCGTCGGCTCGTCGAACGCGATCACGCGTGCGTCGCGCATCAGCGCCTTGCCGATCTCGATCATCTGGCGCTGGCCGATCGACAGATACTTCACCGGAATACCCGGATCGATATGCTCGCCCAGCCGCTCCAGCGCATCGAGCGCGCGCGCGGCGAGCGCGCGCTCGTCGACCACGCCGGCCCGGCTCGGCAATTGTCCGAGCATCAGGTTCTCCGCGACCGTCAGTTCGGGAACCAGATGAAGCTCCTGGTAGATGATCGCGATGCCGGCCTCGAGCGCCGCGCGGGTCGACGCGAAGCGCTGCACCGTGCCGTTCAGCGTCAACGTGCCGGCCTGCGGCTGGTTCACGCCGGACAGCACCTTCAGCAGCGTCGATTTCCCCGCGCCGTTCTCGCCCATCAGCCCGTGCACTTCGCCCGCGCGCACCGACAGCGACACCGTGTCGAGCGCACGCACGCCCGGAAACGTCACGGTGATGCCGTCGAGCGCGAGCAGCGCGCCGCTCGGCGGCGTGCCCGCTTCGGCACCGTGGCCGGCGGACGCGGCCGTCATCGTCTGCATCGTCATCGCGTTCTCGCCTCGCCCGCTCAGATGCCGAGCTCGGCGCGCACGGCCTGCCAGTTCGTGCGCGTCATCAGCTTGCCGCTCGTCTGCGTGTCGGCCGGCGGCACCTTGCCGTTGCGGATCCAGTCGACGAGGTTCTGCGTGCTGTCCTTGCCGTGGTTCGTCGAGCTGACCGCGATCGTCCCGTAGAAGCCGGTCGGCTCCTTCTTCTGGAATTCGGCGAACGCCTCGCCCGCACCGTTGATGCCGACGCCGATCACGTCGGCCGCCGGGATGTGCAGCTGTTCCGTCGCGCGCACCGCGCCGAGCACGGTTTCCTCGTTCAGCGCGTAGATCACCCATTTCTTCACGTTCGGATGGCGGGCGAGCACGGGTGCCGCCGCGCTGAAGCCGCCTTCGTCGTCGGTCGTCTTCTGCGGCGCGTCGAAGATGTTCTCCTTGCGGAAGCCGTTCGCGAGCAGCGCCTGCGTCGCGCCGTCGGTGCGCAGCTTCGCGGTCGGCAACTCGTAATTGGTGATCCGCAGCGCGCCGACTTCCTCGGGCTTCCAGCCGCGCCGCTTCATTTCGTCGGAGATCGCCTGGCCGACCTGGTTGCCGATCTTGGTCGCCGACATCCCGAGGTGCGGCACGTTCGGCAGCGGCTTGCCGCTCGAATCGACGAGCTGGTCGTCGACGGTCACGAACTTCATGTTGTAGCGCTTCGCGCGCGACGCGATCGCCGGCCCGAGGCGCACGTCCGGCGCGCAGATCACGAAGCCCTGCGCCCCCTGCGAACCGAGGTTGTCGATCGCGGCCAGCACCTTCTCGCCGTCCGGCGTGCCGATCTTCACGACCGAGAAGTTCTCCTTCTGGCCGAGCGCGGACGCCGCGTTCTGCTCGTTGATGAACCACGCCTGCTCGGGCATCTTCACGAGGAAGCCGATCTTCAGCGGCGCGTCGGCGTGCGCGGCGCCCTGCATGCCGAGCGGCGCGATGCACAGCGCGGCCAGCAGCGCGCGCAGGGTATGTCGACGGATCGTGTGAGTCGTGCGGTTCATGTGGTGTCTCCTTTGTGTCGGCCGATGCCGTGATGTGTGTCCGTAATCAATCGTTCGTCGTGCGCGCCCGAGGCGGCGCGCGCACGCAGGTTCAGCGGCCGAACGCGTCGGTCTGCACGCGTCGGCCGAACAGGAAGGCGTCGGCGACGAGCCGCAGCGGCCGCACGTCGACGTCGCTTTCGCCACGCGCGATCAGCGCACGAAAGTGCGCATACAGCGCCGGATACTCGCGTTCGGGCCCGATCTCGACCGGCTCGCCCGCGATCGACAATTGCGCGCCGCCGCGGCTGATCGCGAGCACGCCGTCGGCCGTGTCGACCGCGATTTCCCATTGCTCGACCGGGCCGTGCCGCCAGTCGAATTCCGCGCGCACCGGCACGCCGTCGGTATCCGCGCAATCGAGTTCGGCCGCGATCGGCGTCTGCACGTCGCTCGGCACGATGAGCGTCGCCTCGCGCAGCACGAGCTCGCGCGGCAGGATCCGCGTGACGATCGACAGCGCGTTGATGCCCGGATCGAACACGCCGAGGCCGCCCGGTTCCCAGATCCACTGCTGCCCCGGATGCCAGCGCCGCACGTCTTCCTTCCAGCGAACCTGCACCGCGCGGATCGTGCGTGACGCAAGCCACGCACGCGCCGGTTCCACCGCGCTCGCGCAGCGCGAATGCCAGGTCGCGAACAGCGTGAGGCCGCGCTCGCGCGCCAGCGCGTCCAGCGCGGCCACTTCGCCGAGCGTCGCGCCCGGCGGCTTCTCGAGCATCACGTGCTTGCCGGCCTCGAGCGCGGCGCGCGCCTGCGCGTAGCGCACCTGCGGCGGCGCGCACAGCGACACGGCGTCGAGCTCGGGCTCGGCGGCGAGCAGCGCGTTCAGATCCGGATAATTGCGCACGCCGTTGACTTCCGCGTGACGGCTCGCGCAGGCAGTCAACGCGAAGCCCGGTTCGGCGGCGATCGCCGGCAAATGCTGGTCACGGGCGATCTTGCCGATCCCGATCACACCCAGCGAAATTGGATTGCTCATCGTGCGTCTCTCCTTCGCGAATCGCTCAGCGCGCCCAGCGCAGCACGAGCGGATCGAGCCGGCGCGCGATCGCGAGCAGCTCCGCGCGCGTGTCCGGGTGCAGTTCCGGCATCGGATGCCGCGGCCGCTCGCACGCGATCACGCCGCCGGCGCGCATCAGCGCCTTCGCGGTGAGGATCCCGGACTGGCGGTTCTCATGATTGATCAGCGGCAGCCACGTCTGGTAATGCGCGAACGCATCGTCGTGCCGGCCTTCGCGGAACGCTTCGAGGATCGGCCGGATGCCGTCCGGAAAGCCGCCGCCCGTCATCGCGCCGGTCGCGCCCGCATGGAGATCGGCGAGCAGCGTGATCGCTTCCTCGCCGTCCCACGGCCCCTCGATCGCGTCGCCGCCGAGCCGGATCAGCTCGCGCAGCTTGTTCGCGGCGCCCGGCGTCTCGATCTTGAAGTACGCGACCTGTTCGATCTCGCGCGCCATCCGCGCGAGGAACGGCGCGGACAGCGGCGTGCCGCTCGCGGGCGCGTCCTGGATCATGATCGGGATGTCGATCGCATCCGACACGCGCGCATAGAACTCGAAGATCTGCGCCTCCGGCACACGGAACGTCGCGCCGTGATACGGCGGCATCGCCATCACCATCGCCGCGCCGAGCTGCTGCGCGCGCAGGCTGCGCGCCGCGCACACCTGCGTGCCGTAGTGCGACGTCGTGACGATCACCGGCACGCGGCCGGCGACGTGTTCGAGGATCGTGCGCGTGAGCACGTCGCGTTCGTCGTCGGTGATCGCGAACTGCTCGGAGAAGTTCGCGAGGATGCACAGGCCGTCCGACCCCGCATCGATCATGAAGTCGACCGCGCGCTTCTGGCTCGCGAGGTCGAGCTCGCCGGTGTCGGTAAACGTCGTCGGGACGACGGGGAAGATGCCGCGATAGCGCGGCGTGCTGCTCGATGTCATGGTTCGCGTCCTGCTTCGGCCCGGTTGTCGCCGGCCGTCATGCGTTCATGGTTTCATGAAGCGCGGGCCGGGAAGGCCCGCCATCGGCGGCGGCGCACGTCGCGCCGCCCGCCGCTCAATGCGAATGGCTCGGCACGTCCGCGCCGCGCGTGCCGACCAGGAAGTCGAGGTCGCACCCCTCGTCGGCCTGCAGCACGTGATCGATATACAGCCGCGCATAGCCGCCCTTGCCGAGCTGGCCGGCCACGCCCGGCGCCGCGGTCGGATCGACGTCCGACAGGCGGCGCTGCAGTTCTTCATCCGTGATGTCGAGATGCAGCGTGCCGGCCTCGCAGTCGAGCTCGATCCAGTCGCCGTTGCGCACGGCCGCGAGCGGGCCGCCGGCCGCCGCTTCCGGCGCGACGTGCAGCACGACCGTGCCGTACGCGGTGCCGCTCATCCGCGCATCCGAGATCCGCACCATGTCCTTCACGCCCTGGCGCAGCAGCTTCGGCGGCAGCCCCATGTTGCCGACCTCGGCCATGCCCGGATACCCGCGCGGCCCGCAATTCTTCAGCACCATCACCGAGCTCGCGTCGATGTCGAGCGCTTCGTCGTTGATCGTCGCCTTGTAGTGGTCGAGGTTCTCGAACACCACCGCGCGGCCGCGATGCTTGAGCAGTTCGGGGCTCGCCGCCGACGGCTTCAGCACCGCGCCGCGCGGCGCGAGATTGCCGCGCAGGATGCGGATGCCGCCGTCCTCGATCAGCGGCCGGTCGAGCGGGCGGATCACTTCTTCGTCGTAGTTCGGCGCTTCGCGCACGTTGTCCCACAGCGACTTGCCGTTGACCGTCAGCGCGCCCGGGTGCGGCAGCAGCCCGCCTTCGCCGAGCCGGCGCAGCACGGCCGGCAGCCCGCCCGCGTAATAGAACTCCTCCATCAGGAAGCGCCCCGACGGCATCAGGTCGACGATCGTCGGCGTGTCGCGGCCGATGCGCATCCAGTCTTCCAGCTCGAGCGGCACGCCGATGCGGCCGGCGATCGCCTTCAGGTGGATCACGGCGTTGGTCGAGCCGCCGATCGCCGCGTTCGTGCGGATCGCGTTCTCGAACGCCGCGCGCGTCAGGATCTTCGACAGCACGAGCCCTTCGAGCGCCATCTCGACGATCCGGATGCCCGACATGTGCGCGAGCACGTAGCGGCGCGAATCGACGGCCGGAATCGCCGCGTTGTGCGGCAGCGCGACGCCGAGCGCCTCGGCCATGCACGCCATCGTCGATGCGGTACCCATCGTGTTGCAGGTGCCGGCCGAGCGCGACATGCCGGCTTCGGCCGACAGGAAGTGATGCACGTCGATCTCGCCGGCCTTCAGCGCTTCGTGCAACTGCCACACGGCCGTGCCCGAACCGATGTTCTTGCCTTCGAGCTTGCCGTTCAGCATCGGGCCGCCCGACACGACGATCGCCGGCACGTCGCAGCTCGCCGCGCCCATCAGCAGCGCGGGTGTCGTCTTGTCGCAGCCGGCGAGCAGCACGACCGCGTCGATCGGGTTGCCGCGGATCGCTTCCTCGACGTCCATCGATGCAAGATTGCGCGTGAGCATCGCCGACGGCCGCAGGTTCGATTCACCGTTGGAGAACACCGGGAACTCGACCGGGAAGCCGCCTGCTTCCGAGATCCCGCGCTTCACGTGCTCGGCGAGCTTGCGGAAGTGCGCGTTGCATGGCGTCAGTTCGGACCACGTGTTGCAGATGCCGATGATCGGCCGGCCGTCGAATTCGTGATCGGGAATGCCCTGGTTCTTCATCCAGCTTCGGTACATGAAGCCGTTCTTGTCGTTCGTGCCGAACCATTGAGCGGAGCGCAGCCTGGGTTTTGTTGCCGACATCGTCAGTCCTGTGGTGACGGGATACCGGCGCAGTCTAGGCAGAATTTTGATAACTGGCTAATGACGATTTAGGCGATTACGATATCGATTCCGATATCGATATAAACCCGTACGATGACCGAAGCCAGCCCGTGGGGCAACCGCGCCCGCCTGAAGACGCGCCAGTTGCTGCTGCTCGTCGCGCTCGCCGACGAAGGCAGCATTCACCGCGCGGCGGCCGCGCTGAACATGACGCAGCCGGCCGCGTCGAAGCTGCTGCGCGAGCTCGAGGAATCGATCGGCGCGGTGCTGTTCGAGCGCCTGCCGCGCGGGATGCGGCCGACGCTGTACGGCGACGCGCTGATCCGCCACGCGCGCGCGGCGCTCGGCAGCCTCGACCAGGCGCGCGAGGAACTGGCCGCGCTGAAGGCCGGCCATCTCGGCCACGTGGCGGTGGGCGCGATCACGTCGCCGGGCCTGCGGCTCGTGCCGCCGGCCGTGGCGGCGGTAAAGGGCACGCATGCGGGCCTGCACGTGTCGGTCGAGATCGATACCAGCAACGTGCTGCTCGAACACCTCGCGCAGGAAAAGATCGACATCGTGCTCGGCCGGCTGTCCGCGGAACACGACAAGCTGCGCCTGCGCTACGAGCCGCTGACCGGCGAGTCGGTGGCCGCCGTCGTGCGGCCCGGCCACCCGCTGCTCGCGCACGCGCCGCTGGCGCTCGCGGACGTGCAGCGCGCCGCGTGGGTCGTGCCGCCGGCCGGCAGCGTGCTGCGCCACCGCTTCGAGCTCGTGTTCCAGCGCGCGAGCCTCGCGCCGCCGGCGAACCTCGTCGAAACCTCGGCGCTGCTGTTCATCACGCAACTGCTCGAACAGAGCGACATGATCGCGGTGCTCGCCGAGGACGTCGCGCACTACTACGCGCGGCACGGGATCGTCACGGTGCTGCCGCTGGAGATGGATTGCCGGATGGACGATTTCGGGATCATCACGCGCACCGACCGGCTGCATTCGCCGGCGGTGGCGGTGATGGTCGAGGCGATTCGGGCGGCGGCGGGGGAGGTTTACGGAGTGGGGTTGTGAGGCGGCGATTTCGGGCTTTGCCGCCGCAGCGCGGATAGCATGGTCGCCACACGTGGCCCTCCGACAAGAGAGCCATGCACCATACGATCGAAAAAGCCGTCAGTTCTCGATCCTCGCCGCCGTCGTCTCAAACGACGGCGGGCAAAGTAGCGGATTGCGCCCACTTCGTCAGAACTGTGCGGTGAGCTGAAAGCCAACGGTCACGCGTGCCGTAGGAAACCCGGACGGCTTGTAGATCGGCGTGCCGGCAAACAGGTCGTAACCGTAGGCACCCAAGCGAGTCGCGACGCTCCCCTTCACGCCGATCACGGCCCCTGCCAGTTGCGTGCCCACGAGTGTGACCGGCTGCGGGCCCCACACGCGGCCGTAGTCGATGCCCGCATACACCGCCTGCCCGGTTTGATCGATCGGCGCCTGCAGTTCATTGCGCCAGTAAAAACCACGGGAGGCGGCCAGCATCGTCTCCCCGTCGAAGCCGCGCACCGTGTAGCGGCTGCCGATCGTCATGTCGTCGATGTAGTACAGCGTGTTGCCCGTGAATTGGCCGTGGAGGGTCGTCACGTAACGAAACGGCTGCTGCGCGATCGCGAACGGCACCGACAGGTTCGCATCGAGCACCGCCATCTTGTAGCGGTAGGTCGGGCCGCCGTCGGCCGCCACGCTGTCGTCCTGTGCGCCGAACGCACCGACGCCCTGCCGGTACGCGAGCGTGCCGTCGAACTGCGCGTTGCCGAAGTAGTGCCGATCGGTCAGGCCGAACTCGACGAACGTGTTGTTGCGGCGCTGCTGCGGGATTTCGGTGTCTTCGATGAAGCTTTGCCCGAACCGGCGTGACAGCCGGAACTGCACGCCGAACACGTCGTTCTGACTGCGCGACAGCACACGGTTCAGCTTGAAATCGACGGTCTTCGAGTTGCCGCTGGCGACGAACGTCTGATTCACGCCGGCGATCTGCTGATAGTACGTGTTCGTGTACGCCGAAAGCGTCGCGGTCCAGTAGCCCCAAGGGATCGAATAAAAGCCGTTCCAGCCGTGCGAGCTGAGGCGCTTGTCGCCCAGCTCGAGATCCTGGCTCACGCCGATGTTGAAGATGTCGTTCAGGCCCAACGGATTGTCGATGCCGAGCGACAGGTTGCCCTGTAGCCGGCCGGTCGCGCGCGTGCCCGAGTTGTCGATCGACGCGACCACTGTCCAGGGCTTGCCGCGCTTCACGTCGAGCACGACGTCGCTCTCGCCCGGCACATCGGCGGGGACAATCTGCATCGACACGTCCTGGCTCGACACGCGCTTCATCTGCTCGAGGCCCTGTTCGAGGTCGCGCAGGTTTAGCAGTTCGCCATCGCGCGTCGGGAAGGCGGTTTTCCAGGTGCCGCGCAGCTTCTCGTCAGCGAAGCGCACGTGGCGGATCACGCCGGGGATCAGCGATAACTTCAGGGTGCCGGTCGACAGATCCTGTTCAGGCAGCAGCACGCGGGTCGTGACGTAACCGCGCGCCAGGATCGCTTGCGACAGGCCCTTGACGAGCACGTCAAGGCCTTGTTTGCCGACGCACTGGCCAGCGTAGTGGTCAAGCCATTCGCGCGCGAACGCGAAGCGGTCCATCGGCAATGCCGACGCGCCTTGCGATTTGAGGGAGGCGGGCAGCGCATCGGGCACATCGAGCGAGAAACGATCGATGCGAAAGCACGGCGGCTCCGACGGCAGTGTCGGATACCCGACGCTCGCCGTGACGCCCGAACGCACCCCGGGCGCAGAGACCGCCCGCTCACGCTCACGCGCCTCCTCCTGCTGTCGCGTTTGCTGGTCGTTGCCCGGAATTACCAGGCGCGAAGCTTCCTGCGCAAACACACCGGTCGCAACGAAGGTGGCGGCCGGTAGGAGCGACAGTCGCAGAGCAATTTTCATTTTGACTTGTCAGCGTCTTCGTTGTCGTTCGTTTTGTAGCTATCTCGCGCCTTCTTGTAGCTGCGGTCGAAGGGCTTAATCTTCAGCATATGTGCTCGACTGGACATCCCTCCAAGCGCCATTGTCGCAAAACCAAGGAGAAATGCCCCCGCCCTGATCCAGCGGGGTATTTGGTCGAGCCCAAGTCCTGCCAACGCCAAGGCTAAGCCCGTCAGAAAAAGCACAACTCTTAGCCATCCTGCGAAATTACCGTCCTCGATCAATCTCATTTCTTTTCCTTGTTGACACTCGGACCAAAAATCGAATTCAATTGCTGGCCGATCCAGTTTCCGACCGTTGTTGAGACCGGTTGCTTCTTGATAGCTTCGGACGCTCCATTGATGACCAACGATGCGATCGGCACCTTGTCTCCGATCACCTGACCGCCCAGTGCCAAAGCGCTTTCATAAGTGTATTGACCAGCATTCGGATTTACCAATTGCGATGTGGCATCCGCAGCAATACCTACTACCGTCGCTCCGTAAGCAATCGTTCCAAATGCCGGCGCTAAGGGTGATGGTACGGCTGCCCCGGTCGCAGCGCTGGATGAGATCCATCCTGCGGTGTTCGACACCATCGAGGCCGTGTCCGCGATTGTGCTCTTCATATAATTCGCATCCGACTGGTCGAATTTCGTAAACGGCCCAGTCAGATGGAACCCCCATCCACTGCTTGCGGTACGATCGTAGTTGAACTGGCTTGGCACCTGGCTGTTCGTCGCCGAGTCAGCATTTGCCACGATATACGATTGCAATTCGGGATTTGCAAGCGCCGTCTTCTGCGTCAGAACCATCTTGCCGTCAGCCGTAGCCGGTGCTCCGACCCATTGTGCACCCATGTCAGTCGGCGATGTCCCTACGAGAGTGGCTTTCATAACGGATTTCGTCGCCGCTTTTAACGGACGTAGTCGAGTTCTAATTCGGGATCGATTGAAACTAACAACGGACCCGGTATATTGCCGGGCCCGTTTTTAAGACTACCGACCTGACCTCTTCTTTTCAGTGAACCAAGTCACCGTGCCCGCGAAAAAACTGAACACAACTACAAACACAGCCATTCGCTCGACCCGATTCCACGTTGGCAATTGATATGGAATGTCGTGAAACAACCATTGCAATGCAGGACCGGCGGCAAGTTCTGAGATGGAAACGCCAATTCCCATAATAGTGATCCAAAGCAACACGTTGTATACCCAGCGAAACCATTCAAAGCTGCTCTTGGGACTCATTTCTTTGCAACTCCGTCAAGCCCGTTCTGTACCGTTGCGCCTGCTTTCTCTTGCACCACACCTCCCAAAATACCGCCCGCCCACGATGGAATCATACTCGGCGGAACATATTTCGATATCCCCAAGCCAAGGTACTGCCATTCCTGTCGATACCACGGATTGAGGAATTTATTCAAACCAGACTCAGCTCCCGCACCCAGGGGATACCCAAACGCCGTTCCCACAGCAGCCCCCGCCATCGCCGAATAGTTGCCATATTTTTTATTGACATGTGAGCCCGCATAAATCCATTTAGCGCCAGAGTCCGTCGGCGCTTGTCCCACCAGCGTATCCGGCGCACCTGATTGATGCTGGCCATCAACCGACACACCCATGATTCGCATCTGGTCCTCAATCTGGCTTGGGTATATTTACCTTTGCTTTTCTCTGCCAGTTGCTTCGCGAGCGTCTTTTCTTCCGGATGCAGTTGCCGGTTGAACCGATCCACGTTGTGGCCGGAGAGCGCTTCCGATTTACCGCCCACAACACCACCCGGGCCCGTCGCGAGCGCGTTCGCCACGATGTTGCCCAGCGCCTGATCCATGTTGGCGTTGCTAGTCGGATCGCTGCTTGCAATCGCGCCGCTCAACTCGTTCAGCTTATCGACCGCTATTAATCTGATCAGTATGCCAAGCGCCTAATAAAACCATTTTCTTATCAGAAGTCCGCCAATAAATGCGCAAGCAGCGGTTACACTAACCCAGTAAGCAATTTTTTGTCCACGCGTCATCTTGGCCCACTGATCCGGATTCGGTCCTCCGCCGACTGCAGCCATTTAAGCCTCCTATTTTCCATGCCCAGTTACTTCGGATGAATGGCCCCACGGCATTACGCCGAAGGAAATAGAACCCGGCTGACCAATACCAAATTCAACTGCGGTACTTCCGCCATAGGCGTGAGTTATTGCACCAATCACATTGACGCCAAATGGGGTAGGCACAGAAATGAACGCCTGATTTCCATCCCCTGTCAAGAAGTTTCCTGCTTTCGTCACGGTGTCTGCCCCGAGTATGTAGCCGATAGTCGAACTGACCCCGGGTCTGTACGACACCGAAGATGGGTTGGTCATGGAAACGCCTCCCGAAACATACGTCGAACCGTCGTACAGATTCACCGTACCACTTACGTTTCCAGAAAGCGCGCCCACATTGACCGTCATGTAGTCAGGTGCCAAACCGCGTCCTTGCTCGTTGACGCCCGCATAGCTGCCCGACGCATTCCCCTTGCTCTGGCTGAAGCTCGCGCTGGCGCCACCCTGACTGATGCTGAAACCGCCACCCGAACTCGACTGATGCGCCGCGCTCGACAACGTGTCCTGGACGCTCACAATGTTCAGATTCCCGCCCACATCGGCATTCACGTGATTGCCCTTCACGTTCGAGCCAATGATGTTCGTATCGCCATCGAGGATCATTTTTTTCGCACAAAAGCCACCGTCGCGAAGATACAAAAAACAAGCCCCAACAGAGTTCCGTTCACCAAAACGAATCTCGTATCGTTGCCCGCCCACAAGAAGCCACCGCCATAAAAATAGGCTACAAAAATCATTACAAATGCCTTTATGGAGGCAAAGCATATAAATGAAAGCAAGAAAGCCACTAAATACAAGGCAATCAATCTAAGCATTTCTTCACTTCCCAATTCGAGATTTGGCATCGTTTATCGCTTTCGTTCCTGCTTCAGCGCCGGCTGCACCACCGATACCAGCACCAATTGCAGGAACATTGTTCGGGTTAAACAGATTTTGTCCCGATGATCCCGACCAAACTCCAGTTCCGGACCAACCGAAGCTACCCATCCCGGATTTCGCCAACGCAGAAATTAGATTTTGCATGGCGAGCCCCGTCACATAGCCGATAGCCGCCGCACCTGCGTTCACTGCCGCGCCGGTTGCAATGCTGTCGTGTTTCCCGGAAATCGCATTGTTTGTGACAGTATCAAGAGCACCTGTTACAGAATTTATTACGACGTTCCCAAAGAACTTGGTATAGGTGCCGGCTCCGCCAGCCATTGCGGCATACCCAACATCGACTGGATTGACCGTGCCATTCTGAATGTACTGTGAAGTCGCATTTACACCACCAGTTAGGACGCCAATCCCAACAGGCGACGTCCACGCGCTGGATCCCAACGCTCCAGTTGAACCAAAAATTGGCGCGCCCGGGATAGCAGCTAACCCTGCAGCAATCTCTGGCGCCAACCCAGCAGTTACCAGCCCGCCGGCAATGACGAGTCCGGCCTTTGGATTAGCCACTGCGCCCGGCAACGCCTTCTGCTCCGGCGTCAGTGAACCATCCTTGTTCCCAGACAAGAACGGACTGTTGTACTCCGCCGGCGTCGCATGGAACAGTCCGCCACCATTCTGACTGATATAGGCGACCGCGGTTGCGTCCCCTCCCGGCCCCTTGCTTGCCGCCGCGTCCACCAAACGATAGCCGTTCGCCAGCAACATATTCCGCGCTTGTTCCACGGTGAGTGCTTTCCCGGTCTTTTCTTCATAGAACTTCGCGAAGTCCTTCGCCTTGTCCTTCGCCCACTGTCTTTCATCAGGGTGAAGCTGCCGGTTAAACCGATCAACGTTGTACCCCGAGAACGCTCCCGCTTCACCGCCCACAGCAGCGCCGGCACCCGTCGCAAGCGCGTTCGCCACGATGTTGCCCAGTGCCTGATTCATATTGGCGTTGCCGGTCGGATCGCTGCCTGCGATCGCGCTGCTCAGCTCGTTCAGCTTGCCCGACGCTATCGATGCAATCGCGGCACCGGCGGCACCGCCTACCGCATTACCGCCCGCCAGCCCTGTCACCAGCGCCGCACCGGCACCTTGCATCAGCGCGCGATTCGCTCCACCTTCCTTCCACGCGTCGACTCCCGCCTGGTCACCGTTCGCGGCGGCGTCTTTCATCATCTTGTCCGCGTAATCCCCAATCC
>NZ_JAIZRS010000089.1:0-507 GCF_020419985.1 Burkholderia sp. AU32262 | reverse complement strand
CTTCCAATTGCTTCGCTCCCGAAGGAGCTCGCGCCACACCCTTGAATCCTGCGCCCGGATTTGCCTAAGCGCCTTCTCCAATGCAGCGACCGGGACGTCCAACACCCGGACAACCTTCCGCGATCCGTCCCCCCCATCGCATCTAACAATGGTGCAGGAATATTGACCTGCTTCCCATCAGCTACGCATTTCTGCCTCGCCTTAGGGGCCGACTCACCCTACGCCGATGAACGTTGCGTAGGAAACCTTGGGCTTACGGCGAGGGGGCCTTTCACCCCCTTTATCGCTACTCATGTCAGCATTCGCACTTCCGATACCTCCAGCACCCTTTACAAGGCACCTTCGCAGGCTTACGGAACGCTCTCCTACCATGCGAGACTAGCTCGCATCCGCAGCTTCGGTATATAGCTTAGCCCCGTTACATCTTCCGCGCAGGACGACTCGATCAGTGAGCTATTACGCTTTCTTTAAAGGGTGGCTGCTTCTAAGCCAACCTCCTGACTGTTT
>NZ_JAIZRS010000088.1:0-510 GCF_020419985.1 Burkholderia sp. AU32262 | reverse complement strand
CCCTATAACGAGTCTGTCTCTCGACAGCCGCTACAGGTTGAGTTCTCGCGTTGTGCCGTATTCCAATTGAGTCAAACATAGAGTTCGAATCATCTTGAGATACATCGATACAATCACAACCCGGATAGTTTCCACGTCCATCTCAAAGACGCTTCCGCTATCCAAATTACTTACTTCTTCCAGATTGTTAAAGAACGACAGCCGATATCTGTTGATATCCTCTGACTGGCTCAATCGCCAATGACAAAAATTCGACGACGTCGAACACTTGTCATTGAGGATTGGTGGAGGCAGACGGGATCGAACCGACGACCCCCTGCTTGCAAAGCAGGTGCTCTCCCAGCTGAGCTATGCCCCCATGAGTACAGATTCCCTCAGGTACCTACCGCCAGACAATGGTGGGTCTGGTTGGATTCGAACCAACGACCCCCGCCTTATCAAGACGGTGCTCTAACCGACTGAGCTACAGACCCCTGAGTCTGTCTTTAATTTACAGCCGATAAGCGTGAG
>NZ_JAIZRS010000087.1:0-555 GCF_020419985.1 Burkholderia sp. AU32262 | reverse complement strand
TGAAGACCGCGCAGGCGTCCTACGACCTGACGAAGCTGCAGTTCGACAACGGCACGGGCTCCGAGCTCGAGCTGCGTCAGGCGCAGACGGTGGTCGAGACGGCGCTCGCGAACCAGCAGGCGCAGGCACGTGCGCGTGCGCAGGCGCTGAACGCGCTGGTGCTGCTGATCGGCGAGCCGCTGCCGGACGACCTGCCGGCCGGCATGCCGCTCGACGCGCAGAATCTGCTGACGGACGTGCCGGCAGGCCTGCCTTCGGATCTGCTCACGCGGCGTCCGGACGTGATGCAGGCCGAGCAGACGCTGCTGGCTGCAAACGCGAACATCGGCGCGGCGCGCGCGGCATTCTTCCCGCGCATCTCGCTGACGGGCGCGTTCGGCACCGGCAGCCCGACGCTCGGCGGTCTGTTCAAGGCCGGCACGGCCGCGTGGTCGTTCGCGCCGCAGATCACGATGCCGATCTTCGAAGGCGGGCAGAACATCGCGAACCTGAATCTCGCGAACGTGCAGAAGCGCATCGAGATCGCGAACTACGAGAAGGCGATCCAGTCGGCGT
>NZ_JAIZRS010000086.1:0-585 GCF_020419985.1 Burkholderia sp. AU32262 | reverse complement strand
CTGATCCTCGGATCAGATAGCGAAAGTATCAAGAGTCTCACACTAAAGTAAGTCAGGTTTATGAAGTGATTCATATTCCTGTCAGCTTTGAGTGAGCGACCGGTTCTACGGAACCGAAAACAGTAACAGGTTTGAACTGAAGAGTTTGATCCTGGCTCAGATTGAACGCTGGCGGCATGCCTTACACATGCAAGTCGAACGGCAGCACGGGTGCTTGCACCTGGTGGCGAGTGGCGAACGGGTGAGTAATACATCGGAACATGTCCTGTAGTGGGGGATAGCCCGGCGAAAGCCGGATTAATACCGCATACGATCCACGGATGAAAGCGGGGGACCTTCGGGCCTCGCGCTATAGGGTTGGCCGATGGCTGATTAGCTAGTTGGTGGGGTAAAGGCCTACCAAGGCGACGATCAGTAGCTGGTCTGAGAGGACGACCAGCCACACTGGGACTGAGACACGGCCCAGACTCCTACGGGAGGCAGCAGTGGGGAATTTTGGACAATGGGCGAAAGCCTGATCCAGCAATGCCGCGTGTGTGAAGAAGGCCTTCGGGTTGTAAAGCACTTTTGTCCGGAAAGAAATCC
>NZ_JAIZRS010000085.1:0-595 GCF_020419985.1 Burkholderia sp. AU32262 | reverse complement strand
GCGCGTACGTGGTGCCGCTATTCTGAATTCCGCCGGTAGCCGACAGTGCGAGATTGCCGCTCGCCGTGGTCTTGCCCGTGAGCACGAGCCGACCGTTCGATTGCAGCGTCAGGTCACCGGCCTGCGCAGCGATCGTACCGGCGTTGGCGACCCCGACACCGAACTCGTTGGACGCCAGGAAGATCCGATTACTATACATACCGCCTAACTGGCTCACGTCGATCGCGACCGACGGAGCCGGGCCGTCGCCGGCGATCGGCGTCGCGGCAAGCGTGTCATGGTTGACCTGGGCCGCGCCGGCGATCACGTTCAGGTTCTTCGCGTAAACCGCCGCGTTCACCTGTACCGCGCGAGCAATAAGGTCCACCTGATCGGTACCGGTTGCGTTCAGGCCGGCGCCCGAGACGGTCACGAGCCCGCGGTTAACGTTGTAACCGGCGAGCGAACCATCGGCGCCGTAGTACGGCACGCCCGTTGTGAGGGTTGCGCGACTGGTGTTGATGAAGGACGCGCCATCAAGATAAATGCCCGACGGATTCGCGAGGACGAGCTCCGCCCGGGAGCCGGCGATCTCCAAAGCGCCACGAATTTGGGA
>NZ_JAIZRS010000084.1:0-605 GCF_020419985.1 Burkholderia sp. AU32262 | reverse complement strand
ACCAGCGCCGCACCGGCACCTTGCATCAGCGCGCGATTCGCTCCACCTTCCTTCCACGCGTCGACTCCCGCCTGGTCACCGTTCGCGGCGGCGTCTTTCATCATCTTGTCCGCGTAATCCCCAATCCGGCGCGACACCGCTTCGCCGGCCGCGCTGGCTGCCGCCATCATGTCCGACTGATTGGCCAGCAGGTTCTGCATGTCGGGGAGTTTGGCGACCGTACCGTTCGTATTCGTCGTGTCGCGGTTCAAGCCCGCCACATCCTGCTTCTGGTTTGCCGAATCCGTAATCGTAATGGTCCCCGCACTCACGCCGCTCTTCGTCGTCGCGCTATCACTGCCGCTGTCGTTTTGGCCAAGCATCGGCGCGGCGCCGCCTGCATTCTTGCCCGACGTGCTGCCGTGCGTGCTGTAGTTCATCCCGCCGTCGCCGGTCGTCGCGCCCGCGCTGAAGCCGCTCGAGCTCGCGTCGTAGTGCGACTGGTTCTGGATGTCCGAGAACGAGAGGGAACCCGTCGTCAGCGAATTCTTCGACGCATCCGCGCTACTCGCGATCAGCCCGCCTTTCAGGTCGGTATTGCCGGTGACGTTGATATTGAAGCCGCC
>NZ_JAIZRS010000083.1:0-684 GCF_020419985.1 Burkholderia sp. AU32262 | reverse complement strand
CGTCCTTCATCGCCTGTGATCGCCAAGGCATCCACCACATGCACTTGTTCGCTTGACCCTATAACGAGTCTGTCTCTCGACAGCCGCTACAGGTTGAGTTCTCGCGTTGTGCCGTATTCCAATTGAGCCGAACAATGAAGTTCGAATCATCTTGAGATACATCGATACAATCACAACCCGGATAACTTCCACGTCCATCTCGAGACGCTTCCGCTATCCAAATTACTTACTTCTTCCAGATTGTTAAAGAACGACAGCCGATATCTGTTGATATCACTCTGACTGGCTCAATCGCCAATGCAAAATTCTCGGTCCAGTGTCTGAACCAAGCCCTTAGCGTTGGTGATTGGTGGAGGCAGACGGGATCGAACCGACGACCCCCTGCTTGCAAAGCAGGTGCTCTCCCAGCTGAGCTATGCCCCCATGAGTACAGATGCCTCAGGTGTGTTACCGCCAGACAATGGTGGGTCTGGTTGGATTCGAACCAACGACCCCCGCCTTATCAAGACGGTGCTCTAACCGACTGAGCTACAGACCCCTGAGTCTGTCTTTAATTTACAGCCGATAAGCGTGAGCGCTCAACTACGCGAGAAGCTCTGGAAAGGAGGTGATCCAGCCGCACCTTCCGATACGGCTACCTTGTTACGACTTCACCCCAGTCATGAATCCTACCGTGGTGACCGT
>NZ_JAIZRS010000082.1:0-689 GCF_020419985.1 Burkholderia sp. AU32262 | reverse complement strand
GCCTGCGCCTGCTGGTTCGCGAGCGCCGTCTCGACCACCGTCTGCGCCTGACGCAGCTCGAGCTCGGAGCCCGTGCCGTTGTCGAACTGCAGCTTCGTCAGGTCGTAGGACGCCTGCGCGGTCTTCAGCGTGTTTTCCGTGACCTTCAGCAGATCATCGGTCGACAGCAGCGTCAGGTACTGGTCAGCCACCTGCGACACCAGCGAGATTTCCGACGCCTGCCGGGCATACGATGTCGACAGGTACTGCGCGAGCGCCTGGTCCTTCAGGCTCTGCACGCGGCCGAACAGGTCGAGCTCCCACGACGCCGAGAGCCCGACGTTGTAGTTGCGCGAGATCAGCGGCTGGCCCGTCTGCGATACACCGGCCGGGAAACGCTGGATGCTGCCCGTGCCCGTACCGTCGAGCGTCGGGAACAGCCCCGCACGCGTGATCTGGTACTGCGCGCGCGCCGCCTCGATGTTCAGCACCGACACGCGCAGGTCGCGGTTGTTGTTCAGCGCGATCTCGATCAGCCGCTGCAGGCGCGGATCGACGAAGAACTCGCGCCAGCCGATGGCGGTCGCCGCCTGGCCGTTCGCGCTGCGCGCGCCGGCCGCGCCCGGCTGCGTCGCGTAGACGCCGCCGGCCGGGTACGCCTGCGCGACGGGTGCGTCGGGCCGCTTGTAATGCGGCGCCATCGTGCAGCC
>NZ_JAIZRS010000081.1:0-748 GCF_020419985.1 Burkholderia sp. AU32262 | reverse complement strand
CGTAGCATGTTGACGTCAACGGAACGGGAGACGTCAGCATGGCGATGGGACGACCGAAGGCGGAACTGGTGCTGAGCGAAGACGAGCGTTCGCAACTGATGTCGATCGCGCGTTCTCGCTCGATTTCGGCTGCGCTGGTCTCGCGGGCGCGTATCGTGTTGGCGGCCGCGGACGGCGAGCCCAACAGCGCGATCGCGCAGCGCCTGCAACTCACGCGTGCCACGGTGGGCAAGTGGCGTCTGCGGTTTCTGGAGCAGCGAATCAACGGACTCTACGATGAAGTACGTCCCGGCAAGCCGCGTACCATCGACGACGAGCGGTTGGCCCAACTGATTCACAAGACCCTGCACACGAAGCCGGCAGATGGATCCACTCATTGGAGTGTGCGCACGATTGCCGCCGAAACCGCCATCTCGCCGACAAGCGTGCACCGTTACTTCAAACTGCTGGGCCTGCAGCCGCACCGAAGTGAAAGCTTCAAGCTCTCGACCGATCCGTTCTTCATCGAGAAACTGCGCGATGTGGTCGGCTTGTATCTGAGTCCACCGGAGAACGCGCTGGTGCTGTGCGTGGACGAGAAGAGTCAATGTCAGGCGCTCGAGCGTACACAACCCATGCTGCCGATGGGTTTCGGCTACGTCGAAGGCGTTACTCACGACTACGTCCGTCATGGCACCACGACGTTGTTTGCCGCCCTGAATGTCCTCAATGGCGCCGTGCTCGCTACCTGCAAGCCGCGCCATCGACA
>NZ_JAIZRS010000080.1:0-761 GCF_020419985.1 Burkholderia sp. AU32262 | reverse complement strand
GCGATCGCCTGCCCCTTCTGGTCGTGCGTGACGCCGATCTGCGGCACCAGGAACGCGTTCTCGTTCACGCCTTCCTCGATCCGTGCGCGCACGAACATCCCCGGCAGCAGCACGCGGCCCGGGTTCGGGAACACCGCGCGGATCGTCACCGAGCCGGTGGTCTGGTCGACCGTCACGTCCGAGAACTGCAGCTTGCCCGGCTCCGAGTAGGTCTTGCCGTCTTCCAGGATCAGCGACACCTTCGCCGCGCCCGGGCCGCTCGTCTTCAGACGGCCGCTCTGCACGTCCTGGCGCAGCTTCAGCCCTTCGAGGCTCGACTGCGTGAGGTCGACGTACACCGGATCGAGCTGCTGCACCGTCGACATCAGCGTCGCCTGGCTCGCCTGCACGTAGGCGCCCGGCGTGACCTGCGAGATGCCGACGCGGCCGCTGATCGGCGACACGACATCCGTATAGCCGAGGTTGATCTGCGCGGTGTCGACCGCCGCCTTGCCGGCCGCGACGTCCGCCGCGGCCTGGCCTTGCGTGGCCACCGCGTTGTCGTAGTCCTGCTTGCTGACCGCGTTCGCGGCGACCAGCACCTTGTAGCGCGCGACCAGCGCGTTCTGCGTGACGAGGTTCGCCTGCGCCTTCGCGAGCGTCGCCTTCGCGCTGTTCAGCGCCGCGATGTACGGCGCCGGATCGATCTTGTAGAGGCGCTGACCGGCCTTGACGTCGGTGCCTTCGGTGAATTCACGGCGCAGCACGATGCCGTCGACCCG